>JAQBVJ010000103.1 GCA_027623235.1 Planctomycetota bacterium | reverse complement strand
GCTCCAGGCCGAACTCGAAGCCGCCGCATGACGTAACCCCTTGCTACCAAACCGGCAGTGCCATTCGAGCCCGGCTCTTTTTTGTTTTGCGAATCGGAGTGTCTCCCGATCACTTTTCGGCCGGCAACCCCGCCGCCCAGTGAATGGCGTTCGAGAGAAGCCGGTTGAACGCTGGCTGTTCGAAATCGCCCACGTGGCCAAGCGAGGTATAGAAGACCCGATTGCCATGCGACGTCTCATTCACCCAGGCGATCGGCTCGGAGTCCTTTCCGGGAATCGCTCCCGTCAGCAGTGCGGTCGCGGATTTTTTCAACGGGCTGACCACATAAAGTGAACCAGCGCCCGCAAGCTTGTCCGTGTCGACGCCGGCCAGGATCGGATGCTTCGCCGACTCACCATGTACTGTCACCTTAACTTTCGGCCCGTCGCCGTGGTGGTTTGAATAGTTGCCGCCGATGATTTCTGAGTCCCAGGATTCCCAGTCCACCAGGCCGTCGGGAATCGGCTTGCCTCGGAGCGAAAACGCGTGATTCGCCGTGCGAATTCCAACGATCGGTTTACCGGCTTCCACGTGGCGACGAATGGCTGCCATTTGTGCGGCCGGCAAAACTCGACGTCGGACAGACACCAGCAGCACGTCCGCATCGTCGAGTGCAGCCACAACGCCAGGTAGCGTGTTCCGTTCGTCCGCGTCGGCAAACACGAAGCTGACCTGAAACGAATTCCCGAGGTGCTTCAGAGCGAACGGAGGAAGTGTTTCTTCCGTTTTGTATTCGCGTTCGGCAGTGACGATGACCAGGCGTGGCCGAGTGTCGTGCTCGAAGCGGAGCGGCTTGCCTTCGAGGATCTGGTCGCTGGTGATCGTCGGGCAGACCCACTTCTCGATGTGCTCAACGATGAGGTCCGTCCCGGTAAAGTGGCTGACGAAGGGCTTCATCTTCGGGTTGTACATCGTGTCCGTCAGGTCACGGCACAGCACCACGTTCTTTCCGTTCTTTGCCATCTGCCGGAGCCCGAACGGGCGGCCAAGGACGCACATGTTCGTGTGAACGCCGAGCAAAATGACGTTCTGGCGCCGGTGCGTTTCGAGAATGCTCCAGATCTCCTCGCCGTTGTCGCTGATGAAATCTTTTTCTTCATCGATGGTCAGCAGGCTCGTCTGCCGCGTCCACGGAGCCTTGGGGTTCCTGCCCATTGCAGCAAGTCTCTTCGCCCACTCGGCGTGTTCATCCAGATCGTCGTCTTCCCCGCCGTCGGACTGATCGATCGGGTATTCGCCCTGCTCTTCCGACGGGATATGACGACACCAGGAAGCAATGTCGTCGGGGAGGTTCTTCGACCTCGGTGTCGCCTGGGCACGTTTGCGCGCAGCACTGTCTTTGTAGAATTCCGTGCAGCTACTGGGGGCGTGAATGATGAGCGTCCCCTGGCTGCGCGCTTTCTTCAACAATTCGTCCATTCGCGGAGCGAGTTCGGCCCCTCGCTTCGTCGCGTTGAGACAGTGGTGCAGATCCCACATGTCGCAGACGATGATCGCCGTCTCGTTCGCCGTCCATGTGGCGTTTCTTGTGACAGTGTGAAACCGGCCGGATTCTTTGGTCGTTTCAACGCGACTTCTGAGGCTGAGTTTCAAATCGGCCTGAACGGCAGAGCCTGCATTCAGCATCGTGCATGCCAGCGCGGCGACGGCGAGGTATCTGTGCATGGTTTTTCTCATGTGCTGATCTCGTCGGGCCGAAACCGAACTGAGGCTACCCGACGACGGTCTGGCTCGTGGAATCGGGAAGTGTCGAGCAAAGCTGCAACAGTGACTCACGAGTTTCGCGGATCGTGACATCGGCGGGCTGGCGCCACAGAGCCTCCGACCAGATCTGAAGGTCGAAGCAGCCGCGATAGTCATTTTCGAGAAGTGTGTTGACGACCTCTCTCAAAGGCAGCACGCCTTCTCCCGGCAGGCAACGATCGTAAACAGACTTTGGATGGGCCACCGCGTCGCAAAGCTGCACGATCGCAACTCGATCGGCAAATTCTGGAATCCGTTCAACGAGCTCCCGATCGTGACCAAGATGAAACGTGTCAAGGACCATGCCGACGTTCGGTCGATCTACTTCGTCTACCATTTCAAGAGCCGAGTCGAGTGTGTGGAGTCCCGTCCAGCGGTGCGAGAACTGCGGCTGCATCGGTTGCAGGGCCAGCGTCAGGTTGAATTCTTCAGCGGCGATCGCGAGTTCCCGAACGGCGTGGATGATCAACCGCCGCTCGTGCCGGGCCGTGTATCGACCTCTCGAACCAGGACACACCACAAGACACTCAGCGCGGAGGGACGCCGCAGTAAACAGAGTCGAGTAGGCATCGGCCATCGCCTCGCGGTACGTCATCCCGGCTGAACCGGTGAATCCTCCGACGAAGGACACGGATGAGACAGCCAGCTCTGCGGCAGCAATCCGCTCGGCGGCCTGCTGTTCTCCGTACTCGTCGACCTTTCGGCGCCACACTCCGATGGCGGGTGCGCAAGCTTCGACAGCCTGCTCCACATCTTCGTCGAACGACGAACGCATCGTCGTCAACTGACTGATTGAATATCGCAGCCCGACTCCGTCGGGGGTTGCCTGACCAGCGTGGTCCTGAAAACTGACGGGCTTCATTGAATCGCTCAAGAGTCCGTACCTTCTATTCGGAGGTGACATCGGTCGAGAAGGGGTCAATTTGAAGTGCACTGTCCGTCATAGAAAACGGGACAGCATCGCGGTTCCTGGCAGCACGACGAGGCGACTTGAAGTCAGCTCGGACCGGTTGCTCAGCCGCGGGCGTTCAGAGGAACGCCAGGATCGTCAGAGACGTTGACCCAGACGTGGACATGAGGTGCGCCCCGATAGTGCCATACGAAAGATGGCCCTTCCAGACGCCAGTTGTCCCAGACTCCATCATTGCCAAGGTCGTCAGACTTGTAGAAAGCAATCTGGCACGCATCCAGGCCGCCCTGCTTCTTCAGACATCCTTCGACTTCGTTGCGGTCTGTCATTCGGTACGGCTCGACCAGCAGATCGAGCACCTCGCGAACATGCTTCTTCTGGTCTGACGACAGTTCGCTGACAGGAATTCCCTGCTTTTCCTTCTTACCACGAAAAGCAACGGCAGATTCGCGCGGGGCTTTTTCGACGAGAGCCACTTCGCGTTGCTTGCCGTCAAGCATGTCATACAGGGCGTTGGCCTTCACGGCCTGCGGCCAGAACACGTTGCCGGGGTGATCCGCCCGCTCGTTAAATCCTTGAGCCGCGTGACCATAGAAAATCGGACCACCAAACGCGACGTGGTCGGACGAATCTCCGTCGCACCGCACGGTCAGATGACGACCCGTCATCACGAATTCAAACTTGCCGCTTCCGGGCTCGCCAAAAATCGCGAATGACTGCGCCTTGCCGTATCCGCCCGCATCATCCTTCAGCTGTTTCCGGATTCGGTCATGCCACTCTGTGTTGTAGAGCCCGAAGAAGAGTGCCTCGACCATGTCTCGCTGATCGGCCGTGAAGAAATCGCCAGCCACGTTGAAGTCTTTATCACTGGTGATGTGCCAGTTGTTGGACACGTGCGTCCGCAGGAGACCTCGATCGTCCTTGTAGTCCCATTCGAAGCAGAGTTCTTCCTTCTGCTTCTCGTTCAGTGACTCGTAGAGTTTCTGGACCAGCGTTTCGGACTTGCGATCTTCTTTTCGGGCTTTCTCTTCCGCTGCGCGAGCTGCGCTCGTTCCGAGAACTCGGGGAAGAGTAACCGCAGCGGCGGCAACTCCAACGGCCTGACCAAACTGGCGACGATCAATCGAGGGAGACTCCACGGATTCACATTCTGGGCAGAGTTTCTTACGACTCATCGCACTCTCCTTTGGGCGGGGGAGGAAAGGATGGCTCAGGCAACGCGACCCAGACTTTACCAATCGGGTTTTGAAACGCAATCGAGTTTGTCGCAACAATTCTCACTTGGCGATTGTTGAGAAAAACGTTTCTGAATCGCTTGACGATAACGATGACTTGAGTTCAACACGTGAAACGGAATCGATGATCGCATGACGGGACAATCTGAATAAATGCAGACCGAAGCTCAATGAATGCAGCAAGCACGTTCTGCACGTCATCGCTGGTTTCGGGCTCCGAACCGATTCTTTCCAGGCTTCATCACGTGGAGAGCGATGACGACTTTCGACTTGCGGGACACGAACTGATCGACAGGCGATGGCGCACAACAGAACGATGCGCAGCCGTCAGAATCAGCACAGTCACGCGTTGCTGCGGACAGGAGTCCGGATGAGCACGGCGTGCCGAATCTTCGTCTTCGCATTGAAGCTCGAACGGCTTTCCGAAGTGACTTTGCAGGGCCTTGACCGGTAGAGTGGGCGTCGTCTTTGTTCGAGTTTTGAATCTGACTACTTTGCGGGAACTGACCTCTCGCGTCTCTTCGGGAGCTGCTCATGGAACGTGACGAACACGTACTCATCACTGGCGGAGCCGGGTTCATTGGAAGCCATCTGGCGAGAACTCTGCTGGCGAGCGGACGGCGCGTGTCGGTCATCGATAACCTCTCCACCGGACTCCACTCCAACGTCGCAGACCTGGAAGAGAACCCGAACTTTCGCCTTTACGTCGACACGATTACCGACGTGCCGTTGATGCAGAAGCTGATGCTCGAATGCGGAACGGTCTACCACCTGGCGAGTGCGGTCGGCGTGCGACTGATTATGGAGCAACCGGTCGCGACAATTGACACGATCTATCAGGGCACGGAAGTCGTGCTGCGGCTGGCGAGACGATACCGCAACCGGGTCCTCATCACGTCCACGTCAGAGGTCTACGGCAAGTCAGAAAAGGTGCCGTACTGCGAAGACGATGATCGTGTCGAAGGGTCCACGATGAAGCATCGCTGGGCCTACGCGTGTGCCAAAGCGCTCGACGAGTTCCTCGCGCTGGCTCACTGGAAAGAGAATCGGCTGCCAGTCGTCATCGTCAGACTCTTTAATACCGTCGGCCCGAGACAGCGAAGTCAGTACGGCATGGTCGTGCCGCGATTCGTTGAGCAGGCACTCAAGGGCGAGGACCTCGTCGTGCACGGCGACGGCGAGCAGTCTCGCTGCTTCTGTCATGTTCAGGATGTGGTACAGGCGTTGATAAGCCTCGTTGATGCCGGAAACTGTTTCGGAAATATTTTCAATGTGGGCAGTACGGAAGAAATCTCGATTCGGCAGCTCGCAGAGAAGATTGTCAAGCAGACCGGGAGCGACTCTCAGATTCGCCTGATCCCTTACTCGGAGGCCTATGGCGATGGCTTTGAAGACATGAGGCGCCGGATTCCCTCGATTGACCGGATCCAGAAAGCCGTCAACTGGACTCCCACTTACTCGATGAGCGAGATCATTGACGACGTCGTGGCGGAGGTTAAGTCACGACTGTCAGGTGGTGCCGTCGAGGACACCGTTTCCTTTTGAGCCAGCATTTCTGCATCTTTCCGCACGGTCTTCGCGCCGGTGCCGGTCGGGCACGTCGAGTGCAACACTGAGGGCATTCCCTACAGCTTGTTGACACAAGCTCAGTTCGCTCAGCTGAGTTCTGGACAAGAACATGCAACGATCCGTTTCCTGGCAGACACCTCAAGAGACCGACGCCCTGGAGCTCATCTTCGGCGACGGCTGCATGGAAACGTCGCGCGCCGATCTGAACGCAGATGATGTCGAGGCACTTGCCACAGAAATCCGGAATGCCGACCCGGCAACGGACTGGTCGTCAAAGCTGGAACAGAGAGTTGCTGAACTCACAGACTACACTGCGTGTGTCGCGGTCTCATCGGGCGAAGCCGCGCTCGCACATGCGATTCTTGGGGCGGGTGTCCTGCCGGGCGACGAAGTCATCGTGCCTGGCTACGCACCGGTTTCGGTCGCCGATGTCGTCGTGAGCCTGCGGGCAGTTCCCGTCATCGTCGACATCGACGAATCAACGCTGCATCTGGACGTCGATGCCGTCGAGGATTCCTTGACGGATCGAACCCGAGCGGTCATCGCCGTTCACGTTGGCGGGCTGGCGACTTCCATCGACAAGCTGGCGAGCCTGGCAGAGCGCACCGGACTGGGCATCATCGAAGACACGGTCGGCGCGAATCCCGGAGTTCTTAATCGGTCTCGCAGTAAGAGAGCAGATCTGCTTTGCCTCCGACTGGACGCCAACTCGCACTTCCCACTTAACCGAGGCGGGATCGTCTGTACGATGGACTCGGAAACAGCAGCGCGAATCCGACTGCAGCGGCTGCCGGCGTCTCCCCTTGTGGGAGGGCCACTCACACTTTCGGGACACGGCATCTCGCAACTCGCCGCAGCCTGGGAATTCTTCCAGCTCGCCACAGTCAGGGAACGCTGGCGACGACGCTGTCAGATCGCAATGACCTGGTCGGCCGGGTTCGGCGGCTCGAACATCTTCCAGGTTCCAGCCGAGATTCCCAGCGAGCCTCACTGCTGGAACCAGTACACCCTGCGGCTCAATCTGCAGCACAGCTCACTCTCCCGCACGGAGCTGGTTGAGGAACTGCGTCGGCAAGGCATCGGTGCCGGCATCCACTACCTCCCGATCCACATGCACGAGCGCTACCAGCGACAGTTCGGCTACGGTGCCGACACGTTTCCCGTTTCAAGAAACGAATTCCTGCGTGAGCTGACTCTGCCAATCAACAGCACGATGAGCGACCAGGATGTCGACCTGGTCTGGACGACGTTGACCGATATCCTCCGCCAGCATACGTAGGCGGATTCGTCCGACGACTCGATTGTCCTGCGACAGCCATCAATGATCCTGTCTTCAAGCCTTCCTGACGCGTCGCCGAGCGGAATGTGTCACAGAGCCGTCTCAAAAAAGAAGGTCGTCTCAAAAAAGAAGCGGCATCCAGAACTCGCTCTGAATGCCACTTCGAAGTCCCGTCAAAAAGCAAAGGTGACTACTGGAAAATGTAGCCCTCTTCGCCATGCTGACTGAGGTCCAGACCGTGGACTTCGTCGTCCTGTGAAACGCGGAGCCCCATGACTGCGTCGAGAACCTTCAGAAGGATCAGCGTTCCCACCGCGGCAATCGCGGCAGCAGCCAGAATTCCGACGATCTGTGGAACCATCTGCTGAGCGTTGCCTTCGATCAGACCGGCGGGCCCATCTGAACCGGTGACGGCTCGCGTGGCAAAGACGCCCGCCAGAAGTGCTCCAACGGTCCCGCCGACTCCGTGAACGCCGAATGCGTCCAGCGAGTCATCGTAGCCCAGCTTGTTCTTCAGGCTCGTACACGCCCAGAAGCAGGCAACTCCCGCGACCAGACCGAGGAGGATCCCGGCCATTGGCGTTACGGCACCGGCTGCCGGAGTGATACAGACGAGCCCGGCGACAGCCCCGGAGCAGGCTCCGAGAATTCCCGGCCTTCCATGTTTGAACCACTCGGCGGCGCACCACCCGAGAACGCCCGCTGCGGCTGCCATGTGCGTTGCCACAAACGCGTTCACAGCAGTCGCATTGGAAGCGACCGCGCTGCCTGCGTTGAAGCCAAACCAGCCGACCCAAAGCAGGGCCGCACCGATACACGTATAAGTAAGGTTGTGAGGCGGCATCGGCTCCTGATTAAACCCAATCCGCTTTCCAATGAGGATCGCACAGACGAGTGCCGAAACTCCCGAACTAATATGCACGACGGTTCCGCCGGCAAAATCGATCGCGCCATCTTTCAGAAGCCAGCCTTCCGCCGACCAGACCCAGTGGCAGATCGGGCAGTACACGAATGTGCCCCACAGCACGGAGAAGACGCACATCGTGGTGAATTTCATGCGCTCTGCGAACGCACCGCAGATCAGCGCCGGAGTAATGATGAAAAACATTCCCTGGAACATCATGAACAGCGAGTGAGGAATTCTCCCGTCATAATCCGGAGTCACAATCGCGCCCGCGTCGTCGACATACGGAATGACTCCACTCAGAAACGCATGCTGTGTGAAACTTCCGATGTAAGGATTCGTCCCGCCAAATGCGAAGCTGTATCCCCACAGGGCCCACACGACCGACATCAGCCCCATCAGAAAAACGCACTGCATCATCACACCGAGGATGTTTTTCTTCCGGACAAGCCCGCCGTAAAACAGCGCGAGCCCCGGTGCCGTCATCATCAGGACGAAGGCACACGAGACCATCATCCACGCCATGTCCGCTCCGTTGAACTCGACGGTGGCCGCGGTCTGTTCCGCCGATTCACCTTCGCCAGCGGCGTCTGATTTTTCACCAGCTTCCTTGCTGCCTTCGCCCGGCGCGAGATCCCCATCCGGAGCCGCTTCGTCTGTGGGAGTCTCTGACTTTTCCTGGCCATCCTGCGCCAGCACCGTGCCCGGACCGGCAAGCATTGGTACAAGAGCCATCAGCAACACCAACCGTCCTGCGAAGTCAATAAGTGAGCGCATCGAATTGAGTCCTGTCAAAGAAAAGTAAACCACCAGTCGCTGAGGCCGCACAGTCAACGAGGTTGGTCTTCGTTCCAGCCTCATTGGAGGATCGTCTCAGAAATGAGACGAAACGCGGTCAGCAGCGACCCGGAAAACCAGCCCGGGCAAACGAAGACTGCCTGCAGCCAACGAGCCTCGGAACTGGTGAATGAGCGCGACACGAGCATAGCAAACTCACAGCCGACAATCCCACCGAGCCGGCCTCAACGGCGAACGGTGTTCCGATCGCCAAATGGTCGACCAGCCTGAGGCGCAGACGACTGATTGAGTCGTGCCAGCGCGGCCGCCGCTTTCTCATAATGAGGTCGAAGCCGCAGGGCTTTCTCGTAATGGGCTCGCGCGTCGTCAGTTCGATCGAGCTCGACGAGCACGTTTGCCAGATTGAAGTGAGTCTCCGCCTCATCCTGCCGCACAATCGCCGCCTCAAACTGCTCAACGGCCTCCAGTTTCCGGTTCTGCAGGGCGAGCACGATTCCGAGATTGGAGATCGCGTCCGCACGCTCCGGTTCGAAGTCGAGCACGCGTCGCAGTTGAGCTTCCGCATCGCCGAGCTGACCTGCTTCCGCCAGCAGCCGACTCGCAAGCAGACGCGCATCAGAATTCGACGGCTCCCCACTCAGCACGTGCTGGCACTGACTCAACGCATTTCCCGGTCGGCCCTCCCGGTGGAGCAGCCGCGCAAGCGTCAGTCGAGTCTGCAGATCATCCGGAGCGAGCATCACCGCTCGGTGCAGCAGCAGGCACGCTTTCGAGTCGTCGCCCTTCTCCGCCAGAAGCCGGGCCGCTTCCACATGCGCCGCTCGAGAATCGGGCATCGACTGTGTCAGCTGCAGCCATCGCGACGCCTCATCGGGACGCGTCCGCACCTCGATCCTGGCAAGCCACAGGACCGGCAGCAGAAACGCCGCCCACTTCAAAGCGTGAACGGCAGCCGGCACATTCAACGACGCTCCTCTGGACGTATGAAGGTCGAGCGACCGCCGGGTGCTCGCATCGCGAATTTTCCAGATGAAACCGTCATAGTAAAAATGGAGCAGTCCCGATGTCGCCAGGAAGGCGATCAGAATGTTCCGCATCGCTCCCGTCGCGACACCTTCGAAAAACTTGAGGCTGCCAAAAGCGAAACAAAGACCGACGTAGCATCCGACAAGTGCTCCGCTGCGGCGAAACAGAAACGTGACGAACCGGCCGACGCCAGCCTGCTGCTCGACCCGCCTTCGATTGAACATCCAGACAATCGCCAGGTACTGCACGTCGTGAAAAATCTCAAACATCGCCGCCCCGACCAGCAGGTTCGACGCCCATGCGTACGCGTTCCAGTAGAACGCGATGCTGGTCAGCATCAGGCCAACTCGAATCGGCTCGCCACGATGCTGACTGAACGCGAAGAGCGCTCGCCCCAGCCAGACAACAGAAACGCCGACCAGAGCAACTCGCCAGACAGCCTGCAGCGAATCAACCAGCGGGCCAGAAATCAGGAATCCACCTGAGCTGTACCACCGACCGAGCATCAGCAGCAGCGGCCGCTCGTTCAGAACAATTGCTCCGCCAAACCAGAGCACACACATCGCGAAATCCAGCCAGGCATCGAGACCACTCGACGAACTCGCCCCGCGACGCGTAGATCCGGACGAAACCGTAAGTCTGCATGAGAGCGTGCCAGATCGCCCAGGACACCCCCGCAAGCACGAGCACGTTGAGATTCTGAAACGCGGCGAACACACACGCCGTCCCCAGAAGCAGCGGCGCAAGAATAAAGCGACCACGAAACCGCCGAAACAGATCGCGGTCACCGTAAACCCGGATCAGCCCCGGAAGGTTATGTCCCACCTGCCCAAACGCGGCGACCAGGAGCACGAACAGCTCTTCGGAAGCCGCGGCGCAAATGAGAAACGCCAGCGGCAGAATCAAAACCGGCGTCGCGACAAACAGCGTCAAGTCTCGCGGCGCGTCGAAAATCCAGCGGGATCGCAGCATGCGGACTGCACCGTCTGAGTTGAATAACTGGCGATCAGGAAGGACACGATTTCCGGGCCTGCGCACGACGACTCGGGGTACGATCCCGACAGAACGTGCAGACTTCGTATCGGCTTCCGGGAACAACTCAGTAGAGAGCAAGAGCGGTTCCGGCAAAACGCTCGGCAATCGGAGACTGCCTGTAACGGATCTCGGGGAGTCAGCGGCCACTCTCCCAACGCGGCGGCCGATCCGGCGGAATCAGCGTGCGACGGGCGACTCGTGGGCGAGTCTCAACCCGCTCGTCCTGATGGCGTTGCCACGGGCACCTCGACTCCGATACCCGCAACGGTTTTCAGTCCGTCAAGGTGGTCAAACAGCGCAACGATTCGCTCATCGTATTCCCGCGTGGCCGTCTCGCGAGCCTGGTTGTGACGAGCCTTCGGGACGAGCCAGAGCGTCGTCTGGTCGGAGTCAATTCCGTCAAAAATGTTCTCGGCGATCTCCGGGCAGACATAGTTGTCCCGCTGACCGGAGATCAGCAGAACAGGACGGTTCCGGAGTTTCGCGAGATTTCGCTCGATGTGGACGAACCGGCAGCCACGCCGAATGGAAGCGATCCGCCTGGCTGCGGCGAGTGTAAACGTCGCGTGCGTCTGCGGCAGCCGGGTCATCAGCCAGTCGGGACCGAACAGGCTGTGCCACCTCTGCGAAAAAACGCACATCATCTTGCAGCAGGAGTAAGCGCTCTCACAGACGACAGCCTTCACCCGATCATCATCGCCCGCCACGGCAAGCGCCGTGCCTCCGCCACGGCTGACTCCAAACATGCCAATCGGCAGCTCGCTCAAATCCGGCCTGGACGAGACATAACTCAACGCGGACCGAAGGTCGTTCACTTCAAAATCCGTCACCCAATGAAACGGCTCGTAGCCGTCGAGCGAATCACTTTCGCCATGGCTTCGGAAATCGAAACTGAAAATCGCAAACCCGGCGTCGAGCAGTGCCTGCGCATATTTCAACGCGGACCAGCGACTGCCACCCAACTCGTGACAGAACACGATCAGTCCCCGTGCCTTGCGGCCCTCTGGCTGAAAGAGAGCCCCATTTAAGCTGAGCCCGTCGCCAGTTCGAAACGACACCGACTCGGCGCGGGGATCTGCTTCCGCATCGCCAGCATTAAGCGGCGGGGTGTATTCGACCATCCGCCAGGCGGTCCGAATCATTCCGGCCTGAACAAAGATCAAAACAAGTGCAATCATCGCGACGATAATCGCCGCTACCATCCAGGCCACATCCGGCCTCCGCTTATTCTGGACTGATCCTTCAGTCGCCGGATGAACCGGCGTGCTTCCGTAGCTCCTGCAGGCCGCTTACGCAGCGAACTCGGAAAAGATTAGTGAAATGTTCTGGCCACCGAAACCAAAGCTGTTCGACAGGCAGTTCGTTACGGGCGTCTCGCGCGGCGTATTCGGAATGTAGTCGAGGTCGCAATCCGGATCAGCCGTTTCATAATTAATCGTCGGCGGCAGAACATTATTCTCAATCGCCTTCAGGCAGGCGATCGCTTCGACACTTCCGGCCGCAGCGATGAGGTGTCCCATCATACTCTTGATGCTGGACACGGGTGTCGACCAGGCATCTTTGCCAAGCGACTTCTTACAGGCGAGCGTCTCAACCTGATCGTTGACTTTCGTGCTGGTGCCATGGGCATTGATGTAGTCAAGCTGGTCCGTGTTGAGACCCGCGTCATTGAGAGCCATCTTGATGCACGCCGTCGCGCCGCGTCCTTCCGGGTGGATATCGGTGACTCGATAGGCATCAGCCGTTGAGCCGTAGCCTGTGACTTCCGCGTAGATTTTCGCTCCTCGCTTTTTCGCGTGGTCGAGCTCTTCGAGCAGGAGAATTCCCGCGCCCTCGCCAAGAACGAAGCCATCACGATTCTTGTCGAACGGTCTCGATGCTTCCTGCGGGTTTTCGTTGTGCGTTGACAGAGCGGTCAGCAGGTTGAAACCGGTCAGACCAAAAGCGTGAATCATGCTGTGGGCTCCGCCCGACATCATGACGTTGGCATCGCCCCGGCGGATGATCTCGGTCGCCTCGCCAATGGCCTGGCTCGACGCGGCACACGCAGTGAGGCAGTTCATGTTTGGCCCCTGCGCATTGAACAGACTCGCCAGATGACCGGCCGTCATGTTCGGCTCCTGCTCGAGCTCGCACTGAGCGTGAAGCTGCTCCATCCCGAATCGCGCGAACGACTCCAGATCGCACTCGCCGCCGACTCTCGACTGAGCGACGAGGCCCATGAAGAGGTCGAAGTCCTGAGCCCCCTCCCCTGCCCCGAGGTAAACACCAAATGTGGCAGGATCGAGACCGGCGAAGTCCTCGAGGCCGGAGTCTTTCATCGCCTGAACGGCGGCACCGATCGCGTAATGAATATTCCGACCCGCGAATTGGAATCGATCCGGGTTATCGATGTAGTGACTGAGGTCAAAATTTTTGACCTCGGCCGCGAACTTCGTGGGGAAATTTGAAGCATCGAAGTGCGTGATCCAGTCCATCCCGGATCGACAGGCCATCAGCGAATCCCACGTGTCGTCGACCGTCAGACCCACTGGAGTGACGCAACCGATTCCCGTGACAACGACTCGGCGTTTCATGGGACAGCTCCCTCAAATGAAAAGAGGACTCTTTGATTCGAAACTGTAAGTTGATCTGGAAACGGACAGGCCAGGCAAATGACAAAGCGATTCTTATTCGCCGGCCGGTTCAGATCCATCCCCTGCCTGGCCCACATCAAGAATTCCCAGCAGGTTCATTGAAAACACGAAGTTCTTCTGATCAATCGCGCCGAACTGGGGATCCTTCTGATCGAGATGCACAAACATGATCTCGGCCTCCGCCACAAGACGATCGCCCACGTGAGCCGTGATTTCGGTTGAGCCGCCTTCCTCACCGACATTCGTCAGCGTGGCCGTGTAGATGATCGAATCACCGGGCACGGCCCAGGAATGGAACGTCACTTTTGGCACTTTTGCCAGGATGACGATGTGTTTGAACTGATTAAGTTCACCCAGAAGAATTCCACCCGTCTGAGCCATCCCCTCGATCATCAATGAGCCTGGCATGATGGCAAAGCCAGGGAAATGGTCGTGCAGATGTTCTTCCGCAAGCGACACATTCTTCACGGCCTTTGCATATTTGCCGCTCTCGAACTCGGTGAATCGATCGATCCAGAACCAGCGCATGTCAGCTCTCCAAAAGCCCGGCGGATCATTCGCACCGAACTTCTTGCGATGAGAAGGATCAGCCTGCGTTCAGCTTGTTCTCGATGAAATTCACAATCATGGTGACTGTGAACATGCCCTGAATGTTTTCTACCCGTGGATCCTCGGCAAATGCGTCCACGTCCGCGTGCGGCATTTTCTGACGCAGAGCCGCAATGCCGTCTTTGGTGACTTGACCGTCGGCAACCAGCGAAGCATCCGCAGTCAGATTCTCAGGGAACAGTTCCCCGCGTGGAATCTTGATGCTGAAGTTCTTTTCGAGCCGGAAAACGATGTCAAGGAAATCGATCGACTCAGCACCCAGGTCATCGACCAGAGTTGCCGCTTCGGTGACTTCGTCGTCGTCGACACCCAGCGCGTCGACCAGAGTTTCCTTAACTTTTTCAATGATTTCGTCTCGTGACATCCGAGGACTCTCCTCACGTGGGACACACCCCTGCGTCCTGGAATTTTCGCCGACGACCCAGCTTGTCTGAATTCGATGGCCCGGCGAAATAGCCATCGATCTGACTTGAAAATCCGGTCGAACTGGTGACCCGGGTGGCTCACACCAGAACGATTTCCTGTTTCACATTCCGCTTCCGAGCGTCAGACCACCGTCAACCGTCAGAACCTGACCGGTGACATAAGAACTCTCGTTGAGCGAAAAGAAGACAACCGCGTTCGCAATGTCTTCCGGCTCACCCAGCCGACGTACGGAGATCTGTTTTGTAATCTCTTTACCGGCCGCGTTGCGGACCGCTTCTGTCATGTCCGTATTAATGAAACCCGGGGCAATCGAGTTGACCGTGATTCCCCGGCGTCCGACTTCGTGAGCCAGGCAACGCGTGAACCCATCGATGCCACCCTTGGTTGCTGCATAATTGGTCTGCCCGGGATTCCCGTAACGGCCGGCGACGCTGGAGATATTGATGATTCGCCCGTGTCGAGCTGACATCATCGGCCGCATTGCCGCCTGGCAGTAGTTATAGACGCTCGTCAGGTTCGTATTGATGACCGTGGACCAGTTTTCTTCACTCATCGTTGCGAGCAGACCGTCTTTGATGATGCCGGCATTGTTCACAAGGATGTCGATTTTCTCCCATTTCTCGAGCAGACTCTCGATCAGCTCGCGAGCCTTTTCGGCATCCGCCGCGTTTGCCTGTATGGCGTACGCCTCACGCTGATCGAGCTCCAGTTCTTTCACCAGCTCGTTGGCCGCGTCCGTGTTCGAGTTGTACGTGAAGGCAACTTTCGCACCTTCAGCAGCGAGCGCTCGAACGATCGCTTTGCCGATTCCGCGGCTGCCACCCGTGACGAGTGCTGTTCTTCCTGCCAGTCTCATGGAAACCTCGATGCCATGCCTCTGAGAGAGGCCTCGAAAATTCGTTGACTCGTTTTAAGCGGTCAGTTCGTCTGAATTCGGAATCCAGAGCTGTCGGAACAGCTCCTTCATTTTCCCGGTAAGAAACTCATCACTGTCCGCCAGTGACTCATTCCGGTCCCTGAGATTGAGTTGTTGAAGTGTCATTCGGCAACTTACCGCCGACTCTCCATCAACGGAACTGGAGCATTTGAAGGTGCATTCACCGTCGCCCCACTTATGAGTCGTCAACGTCACGCGAAGCTGCTTGCCTGGCGTCACGAAGCTGTTGAATTTGACGGCTTTCGCCTCTTTGAGCAGCACTGTGCTGTACTTGAAGTCCTCTGTCGCCCGCATCAACCAGGCTCCAGACTGGACGCACGCTTCCACCATGAGCACCCCCGGCATCACGGCGAAGCCCGGAAAGTGATCCTGAAGGTACTCTTCCGCGAGGGAGAGATTCTTGACTGTCGTAATCGACCGACCTTTGTCGAGTTCGACAATCCTGTCAATCAGCGAGAACCGCATTGAATTTCCGCCACGTCAAAACAGACGGGAAGCTGCATCTGGTGCGAGGGCGAGGGCCTCAACAAGACATTCTGAATCCGAACTGTGGATTTCCGAGAGAACGCTTCTCAACGAAAATCGCAGACCGGGACGGTTGGCCTGTGAGAAAGATGGGATTTTGGCGCCGAAAAACGGCTCGCCTGCTCGACGCGTGCATTCAGAACCCGACTCAACCTGGAATTCTGACGCAGCAACTTCGTGGAGGGGTGAAAGGGCGGCGAGTATACCCGTCAAATTTTCGGGAAACAAGGAATCCGTCAGAACTTGCCGTCGTCTGCGGCGCGTTGAAGCTCGCCGTGCCGGATTATCCAAATAAGTCAGAAAACGTCCATACTGGCCATATCCGATCTGGGAAAACCGTGGAGCAAGTCTTACGGGAATCTCCATTCCTGTCAGGCTGTTTTGAATTCAGGCCGGCAACGTTACTTCGCCGGGAGACTGGCAACGCGAGCGGCTTTCACATCGCCAGCGCTGGCCGTACTGGCCGGCTCTGCAGCTGCGGGAGTCGCCGGTGCATCGTCCGGAACGTAAATCCAGCGAGGCTCGCCTTTCCGGCGAACTTCCCGTTCATTCTGGTCGAATTCGTCGCCCGGACGCCAGTAATGCATAACCAGCGTTTTTCGCCAGACGCGAGCTGTCGCGTCACCCCTGTCAGGACTCACTGAGTAGTACCAGTCCGAAGCGTCTGCGTCTGCGGGTGGTAACTTGCCAGCGTTGAAGAGGTCGCCAACTTCTGCAGACGCTCGCCAGTCTTTCTCCTGATCGCCGTTCCAGACCTGGTCGCTGACCTTCAACGTGCCATCCGCAGCAAGCGTTTTCAGTTCGGCATAACTCACCGGACCTTTGACAAGTTTGTACCCGTTTGAGAATCCGGAAAACACGAGCCGGAAGAAATCCATCTTTGGATCGACCTTCCGAAACATCGCCACCCCGTAGTAGACGTTTGGATTGGGATCGTCTTTGGGTGAAGCCGCTGGCACTGGCCCGACGGCCTGCACCGAATTGCGAAGCTTCATTCGCTCTCGAGCTTCAATCCGTTTCTGTGCTTCGGGGATGACCTCATCGCGAAGTACTCTCTGGTAGTTGCTGCTCAACAGCTCGGTGACTTCATCCTCGATCACGAGCGTAATCTCGGGAACGAACAGCTCCGGTCCGGGAGGAGCGTCAAACGCGTTCGCGGGCGTTGTCGCCGGGTCCTCAGCGTTCCGTTCGATCTCCCGATTGATCGCTTCATAGACCACGTAATAAACCAGATCGGTCCGCGGCAGTTTTGTTTTCGGGTCAGTAACCTCGATCTGCATCATCCGCACAGTTTTGAAACGGAGAGAGTGGACCCACAGATTCGGCTGAGCCTGACGCTCTTCACCCGACGCATACGCAGGGATCAAAAAGTCGAAGCCCTGAGTCACCGTCGCGTTTGAATCCTGAGCGAACCCCGTGACGGAAATCGCCAGCAGGCAGCAGGTCATGACTGGAATTTGAAACCGACTCATCGCGTTTTCCTCGCAGATTGATGGGAGAGCTCCCCACATTCCCCTTGACTATATCCACGCGAGATCCGGCCGGTCAACGTTTTAACCACGTCCCTGACGAGCTCCCGAAAATCCGTCAACTCACACACGCATGACCGGAAGAGAGTGCACAAAGTTCGTTTTCCTCAAAGTTTCTGCCGTAGTCGGAAGCCGACATCCGGCGAAAACTCACCTGTCCGCACTTCCCTCTTCTCCATAAGCTCCCGCGATTGTGCCGCTGAAATGGCAGAACTGTCAGGATTGTCACAGGTTGGCCAGCGACGGCACGAGATTCCAACATGAAAAATCCGCCAGACTCGGTACACAAATCGCGAGCTCGAACCATTCTGCTCCTGGCACTGCTTCCAGCCGTGTGCGGCTGCGAATCGCTGACTGGCAATCAGTTGCTGTCGAGCTCGCCTGAGAACGACCACGAGGCTCAGGAGGAGACGCATCGATCCCGGTTCCTGAAAGATCGCGAACCCGCCGATCTGAGATGGCTTCTTGCAAATGTCGTGAGATCGGGTATGCCTCGAGGTGAAATCTCGCAGATCCTGGGCGAAGATGGCGAACGCGTTCAGGACGATGCCCGCTTCAAACGAAACGGCGGACACTACCGCGAGAACGACACCATCTGGAAATGGGGCCCCGACAACAAAGGCCAGAGCGTCTTTCTGGCGTTTCGCGACGGGAAACTCGTTAACTTCGATCCCGACCAGTTCTCAGGCACCGAAGACGAGGCCTCATTTCTTGACGCTCCACCCGACCAGAACTGAGCCTCAGAGAATTCCTGATCCGAACGCACCGCCTGAAGTTCAGGTCGAGTTCTTCGGCATGGCCAGGCAACTGGCAGGCTGTGAATCCACCTCAGTCCATGCCAGCACGATCGCGGATGTCATCGCCGTTCTGTCCGCACAGTTCCCCGCACTCGCGGCACGCTGCTTTGTCGATCGGGGACTGCGCCAGCATTGGCTTTTCAACGTTGCCGGGCAGTTCATCCGCGAACCGAGCGTTCCCGTCACTCCTGGAATTCCCGTCCTGCTGATGTCCGCCGACGCTGGCGGTTGACGACGATTGCGGTTGACGACGCTGGCGGCTGACGACGCCGCTCGACCAGAGACCCGTCCGAAGTCGCTTTCCCGCCCGAGGCGTCGCCAAACGGGAACCTGTTTCGAGAATCGTTCAGGTATCTCCCTGCTCCGCCCTGCCTTGTCGCGACTCAACGCAAGAAGCGGGCTGCGAGTTTTCCCTCCGTAAACTCAGTGAATCCCTTGATCTTACTGCCGGGCGGCGCGAAGCAGGCCAGACTGCGCCACAAAGCGAGTTACGGATCTACGCCACAATCGTTCCAGGTGTGAGAATCGGCTGCCCCGCACGATCCACACTGTTCGATACCGCATCGTCATTGTCACCGGCCCCAACATCCAGTTGCGGCCACTGGCAGCCAGACCGAACTTAAATCCGTTTCAGTTTACGGGTGGCCGTTCCGTCAACTCTCAGCGAGCAACTGGGTAAGGCGTCCGACCGAAAAGAATCCTTCAGGTGATTCCGCTGGTCACAGATGTCCCCCGGGGAGTAGGGCAATCATGTCGGAATACAGATTTCCCAGAACCTGCTTCCGAATCCTGTTCTCAGGACTCTTCGTCTTTGCAGCAACGGTTTGCTCCGCGCAGGACGCCTCTGTGGTGACGGCGCCTCAGGCCCTTTCAGCAGAAGCGGCCTCGCTCCCATCAGGCACTTCTGAGCCACCAGAAAATCTCGATGACCTGCTCGACCTGGGCATCGAAGAACTGGGAAATGTCGAGGCCGTTCCATCATTTGATGTTGAAGTCACTTCTGTGACCAGGTCCCGAAGCACCGTTGGGAAATCACCGGCCGCCGTCTTCGTCATGGACCGCGAAATGATCCGGCGAACTGGTGCCAACTCCATTTCAGAATTGCTGCGACACGTGCCGGGACTTCAGGTAGCCCGCAACAGTTCTTCACGGACTGCCGTCTCCAGTCGCGGATTCAATAATGTCTTTTCCAACAAGCTGCTGGTCATGATTGACGGCAGAAGTGTCTACACCCAGCTGTTTGGCGGCGTGTACTGGGAAGTGCAGGACCTTGTACTTCAGGATATTGAAAGAACTGAAGTTATGATTCGCTTTGAGATCAATCCCGACGCGATTCGGAAGGCTGACATGAAAGCCAGCTCCAAGCTGATTCAAATTGGCCGGACCGTCTCAGACGACACGACCGCCATCACAAGTGGATAAGTCTGCTCCAGACAAATCAATCCAGTGCCGAATCTGCTGCCCGGACGGAATGCGACCAAGCAGAATCCCTCCCGAAGTGTTATTCGGATGATTTCTGATCGTTGAGCTGAATCCGACGCATCCTCTCGGCCGATTGCCTCAGAGACAGGTTGCACTCGTCGCGACGGCAGACTTCTGGAGAACCCCATGACTGATTCGCTGGGACCACCACTTGCCATATTTGATCGTGAAGCCGTTCTCGATCTGGTTGACGGTGAGGTCGAACTGCTCCAGGAGCTGGCCGAGATGTTTCTGGAAGATCTGCCCGGACAGATTGAGCTCATTCAGGATGCTCTCTCTGCGAGTGACGTGGCCACGGTGCAGTCGGTGACCCACCAGCTCAAGTCGAGCGTCGGGAATCTGGGCGGGCGAGCCGCTCAGGAAGTCATCCGGGAACTCGAAGACGCATCCCGCAAGAACAACCTCGGTGACATGAACGAGCAATTCGAAGTCTGCCAGCGAGAGCTTGAGCAGTTTCAGACCGCGCTGTCAGAATTCCTCGCCGAATAACGTCGCCTTCGTCACCGAGCCGACTAAAACGAGAAATCCGAAGGTTTGGAAGTTGGGACGTGCGCGATCATGACCTTGCCGTCCGTCACGACGACGAATCCGATGAGCTTCCCATCTTCACGCGAGACAACGGCGGCTCCGTGGCGGTCTGCGGACAGTTGAACGGAGTCGCTGAGTGCCCAGCCCCCTTCGCCGCCCGCAATAAAGCGGTGCGAGTCCAGACTGATCGTGGACTCCAGGCCCCCCGTTACGATGAGGCAGCTGACCGGCTCGTCTGGTTTTGCAATTCGATCGAGTGGCCAGAGTCGGATCTCTTCCGGGAGCGGCGATGCGGGCTTTACAAGCGAAAGACCATTGCCAAGCTCTTTTGAATTGTCCTTCGTGATGACAATTTCCAGGCCGCCCGTTTCGAGACGCTGCCCATCGACGGCGCCCTCGATCGGGTGAAGCAGGCTGGACGGGCCGAGGAGATATCCCCCCTCGATCGGCAGGATCCAGCCGGTGTGCTGCCGTGGCCGCCGAATGACGATTCGACGTTCCCAGCGGAGCGACGCGCGCAAGGGAGTCGGCAGGACGCCCGCACCTGTCCCGTCGACTCCGAGCGGCAGATGCGGTTTCCAGTCGAGCGCTTCCTGGTCCGGCTTCGCGAGGCACTCGAAGCGATGCCCCGTCCGTACTTCTGAACCGGGTTCGTTGGGAGTCGCCATCGTGACTCCGCCGACGACGATGCTCGACAGTGTGTCGGCCGTGAAACGGACTCCGTCCAGACCGAGGCTCATGCCGACTCCCGAGCTGTTCCAGAAAACGGAATTGTCTCGCACGAGATGCCGGTAGGCAGGATCGATCCCGGCGCGAGCCTCAACGCTGGCCGCATCCGATGCCAGGGCGACTGCGATCACATGGCCGATCGAAACTCCGCGATAAAGAATCGGCACCGCCCGCTTGAGCCCGCCGCGCTGACCAGCTTCCAGAACAATTTCGAGACCGCCCTCCGGGGCCGGCGCGGCGGGAGGCGTTTCGAGCCCGTCAAACTCGGTTATGTACGCACCGCCAAATTCCGCATCGCGTCGCCCTGGCTCCACAGCGAGATACCGTCCGCCGACGAGCGTGTCGAGGCCCCGAATCTCCGCCGCCGAAACTGTCGGCCGCTCGATCCAGAACCGCGTTCCCACCCGCGCCAGTTCCGATGCACTGCCCGTCAACCGGACGCCGGCAACAACGCCGCTCAGGTCTTCGCTCAGCGCGACGCTTGTCACTTCGCCCATCACGATGCCGCGATGGCGGACCGGATCGCCAACCGCCAGGCCGTGCCCTTCTGGAAACCGGATCGTGATGTCAACTGTGTCGAGATCACTCAGCGTTAATGGCGACTCTCGCCCTTCGAACTCGTTCTTGTCGATGCCGTTCGGATCGCCGGGAAGTGCCCCGATGTAGCGTGCTCCGACGACTGTCTCGAGGCCGGCAACTCGACTGAGGCTGACCTGAGGCCGAACGATCCAGAACTCCGAACCGTGCTTTGCAAACGACGCCGCGTCCTGTCGCAGTTCGGCGACAACCTCGACGTAGTCTTCCGGGCCGCCAACTCGCCGAAGTTCGACGGACGTGACCGTGCCGACTTCGATGCCGCGGTACTGAAGTCGATTTCCCGGCTGGATGCCGTAACCCTGACGGAAGGAAATTCGAATCTCCGGGCCGGACGACTCGATCGACGAGACAACAAGAATGATGGCAAGAAGAAGGCACGCCCCCGTCACAAGCCAGATCTTCGTGACATATTTCGACGGGTCAAATGGAAGTTTTGTCCGAACGACCGCGGTTGGAAATTCGGCCTTCGCTGCGTCGTCGGAGGCAGTCCCGTCAACCGAATCGGGTTCCGGTTCGCTGGCAGCAGACTGTTCGGTAACGGCCATAAGGTGGTCCTGTGTGAGACCCGCGGTTCGGCTGAACTCGTCTCCCCACTCTGCACCCGCTCGGCCCTGCCTACGCGGCGCGGACCAGAATCTCGCCTTTACCAAGCTCCAGAAAGTCACCGCTGAAGCGCTGGTAACTGGCTTCCAGGAGGCCTTCGGGCACGGGAAAGTTGAGCGACTTCAGATGGAGCAGATAGGTCCGCAGAAACGTCGGCTGGCAGAGTCCTGATCGTCGAAACGTCGGCAGCATGTCGGGAGCGGATGCTCCGTCGAAAAAGATGATGGACCCTCGCTTCATGCCGGGGCCCGGTCGGATTCCACTTTCGCCAAAGAGCAGTACGGTGCCGGCGATCATGTTGAAGCCAGGAGCGTCGCCGGAGCGGCCTCCCACTGCGATCAGACCTCGCCGCATCGCGTGCCCGATTTCGTTGCCGGCATTTCCGTTGATCAGAATTTCGCCGCCGGTCATGCCTTTGAACCCGCCTCGATAAACCGCCCCTGGCAGGTGACCGGCGTTGCCGTGAACGTGGATGCGGCCGCCGTGCATTTCCGCTCCGACCCAGTCGGCGGTGTCTCCGGTGACCGTGATTTCGCCACCAGTCATTTCCGCGCCGAGGTGCATTCCGGCGTTGCCTTCAACGCGGATGCTGCCGGACGAAAGCTCGCAACCGATCAGTTTGACGTGAGAGCAGTCGCCTTCCCACACCATCTGATCGTCCGCCGCCGAGCCGTCAACGTCGAAGAATTCGCCAAGCGAAACCTGCTTGTTGCCGTACTGGACGAGAGTCGCTTTGACCTGGTCCGACGACTGCTCGCGGACCGTTTCGAGGCGGATGGAATCGACCTCGACTGGGATGGACGTTTTTACTCGGAGTCGAATCGTCAGCGGCATGGATGGACTTCGTATTGCGGCGAGTGAAATTCGGAACAGGTCTCGGACAGACGGCTCTGTCAGTCTTACTCGGCAGACACTCCGGTGAAATATTCGGGAGCCTCAATCCACTTGATATTGCAGCCGATGGCCGGCGTCTGTTCGGGCGAGACGTCTTTTCCCGCGAGGACAGCGTCTGAGGCGGCCCGCAGATCAGCTCCGGTGATCCGTTTCTCATTGCCCGGCCGGCTGTCATCAAACTGTCCGCGATAGACGAGTGACTGATCCGCGTCGAACAGGAAAAAATCGGGAGTGCAGGCAGCCCGGTAGGCCTTCGCGACATCCTGCGACTCGTCGTAGAGATACGGAAATGTGTAACCGGCGTCGGCCGCTTCTGCCTGCATCTTCTCCGGGCTGTCGTCTTCGTAGTTGGCCACGTCGTTGGAACTGATCCCGACGACGGCCAGCCCTTTCGCCTGGTACTCGGTCGCAAATTCAGCGAGCTGTGTCCGGAGATGTTTCACGAACGGGCAGTGGTTACACATGAAAACGACGAGCAGACCCTTCGAGCCAGCCAGATCACTCAGCGAAACGGTCGAGCCGTCGATGTTCGGCAGCGAGAACCCGGGAGCTTTCGTGCCGAGCGGCAACATGGTGGACGCGGTCTTGACCATTGGAATCTCATTCGTTTCGAGGAGAGTCGAACACGTTCGCCCCTCGCTAAACCTGCGGGGCGATGGCGGGCGAAGTCATTTCGCTCAACGCTCGGCAAGAGGGACGTAGTCGCGTTCCTGGTAACCGGTGTAAATCTGCCGCGGACGATTGATACGGCCTTTCGGGTCTTCCCGGAGTTCTTTCCAGTGAGCGATCCAGCCGGGGAGCCGGCCGAGAGCGAACATCACGGTAAACATCTTGGTCGGGATGCCCATCGCGCGGTAAATGATGCCGCTGTAGAAGTCGACGTTTGGGTAGAGGTTTCGCTTCACAAAGTATTCGTCTTCGAGAGCAATCTTTTCAAGCTGTTGAGCGATGCCGAGCAGGGGGTCATCCACACCGAGCCGGTCGAGGACCTTTTTGCATTGTTCGCGCAGAATGGTCGCTCGCGGATCGAAGTTCTTGTAGACACGGTGCCCGAAGCCGAACAGTCGGAACGGGTCGTCTTTGTCTTTCGCCCGGTCGACGTATTTCTGGAGATCGCCTTCGTCGTCGCGAATCTGTTCGAGCATCTCGATGACCTTCTGGTTGGCTCCGCCGTGTAGCGGGCCCCACAGAGCTGAAACGCCGGCCGCAACCGAGGCGTAAAGATTCGCCCCGCTGCTGCCAACCATGCGGACGGTCGAGGTACTGCAGTTCTGCTCGTGATCGGCGTGCAGAATCAGCAGCACGTTCAGGGCGTCTTCCAGGATCGGATCGACGTCGTATGACTCGGTCGGCACAGAGAACATCATGTGAAGAAAGTTCGCGGAGTAGCTCAGTTCGTTTTTGGGATAGACGAACGGGTGCCCGATCGACTTTTTATAGGCGAAGGCGGCCACCGTTTTCGCCTTGGCCATCAGCCGGATGATGTTCCGCTCGATGTCGTCTTCTTCGACCTCGGGGTAGTAGGTCGACATGGTGGAAATCATCGCCGACAGAATCGCCATCGGATGTGACGTGTGGCGGAAGCCCTCGAAGAACTTTTTCATGTCTTCGTGGAGCATGCTGTGATAGGTCAGCCCGTCTCGGAATTGTGCATTCTCTGTGGCAGTTGGCAGCTCGCCATTCATCAGCAGGTAGGAAACCTCGGAAAACGTTGCACGCTGAGCAAGCTGCTCGATCGGATAACCGCGATACCGAAGAATCCCCTTTTCACCGTCAATAAAACAGATGCTGCTCAGACAGGAGCCGGTATTCGCATAGCCGGAATCCAGCGTGATCGCACCCGACTCGCCACGAAACCGCGAAATGTCCAGCCCGATTTCGTTTTCCGTGCCGACGACGACAGGAAGTTCAAACTCCTGCCCGTTCAGTGACATTTTCGCTGCATTGTCCATCGTGGAGTCGTCCTAACAGTGAGGGAGCCAGTCGGAATTCCAAATTCCAAAGACTGTGCTGAGATGTCGTCGACCTTCCAAAAAGGTCCTGCCGAATGTCTTCGAGCGTTTTTTTGTTCGGTTTCCCGGAATTGTGAGGGGTGGCCGCAAGATTCGCAACTCGCCGGAAAATGCCAGCAGAAACAGCAGCCCTTCCGGCAAGCGGACGATCCCGACCTGGGCCAGCACTACGACGAGGCACTACGACGAGACAGCCGCGATCGCGTCGCAAAGAGCGTCCACATTGCTCGGCATGATCCCCGCAACGTTGATCCGCCCGGACCGGACGGCGTAAACCGCGTGCTCGACTTTCAGCCGGTCCACCTGCTCCGGCGTTAGACCAGAGAACGAAAACATCCCGATTTGTTTTTCGATGAACGAGAAGTTGGCATCCGGCAGACGCTCCGACATCTTCTGTGTGAAAACTTTCCGAATGCCGTTAATCCGGTCCCGCATTGCGGCGAGCTCGCGCTCCCACTGACTTCTCAACTCAGCATCGCCGAGCACCGTTCGCACGATCGCTCCGCCGTGCGAAGGCGGGTTCGAGTAATTCACCCGAACGGCCGTTCTGACCTGGCTCGCAACCGCCTGTGCTGTGTCGACATCTTTCGTCACAACCGTCAGGGACCCGACACGCTCACGGTAAAGCCCGAAGTTCTTCGAGCATGACGAGGCGACAATCAATTCCGCGCCGGGCCGCGCGAACTCGCGCAGCGCGACCGCATCTTCGTCGATCCCCGTTCCGAAACCGAGATACGCAAAGTCGAGCAGCGGCATCAGCCCGCGGTCATAAACCGCGTCGGCAATCAGCTTCCAGTCCGCGGGAGACGGGTCGGCTCCGGTCGGGTTGTGGCAGCAGGCGTGCAGACAGATGACGTCTCCGGCCGGCATTTCCCGGATCGCCGCCAGCATCCCGTCGAGATTGACTCCGTGCCGGTCGGCGTCGAAATACGCGTAGTTTTTGACCTGCAACCCCGATGCCTCAAAGACCTTAGGGTGATTCGGCCAGGTTGGGACGCTGCACCAGATCGTGCGAGCCGCACCGGTGCTCGTCAAAAAATCACCGGCAACGCGAAGTGCTCCCGTTCCGCCCGGAGCCTGCGCGGTCGCGGCACGACCACTCTCCAGAACTTCATGACCGGCCCCGAAATTGAGCTCCGCCGTCAGCCGGCAGTAATCCGGATCGCCATCAATCGGCAGATAGCCCTTGCTGGTTTCCTTCGCGACCAGTCTCCGTTCAGCTTCCTTGACACAGTCCAGAATCGGGGTGAGACCCGATTCGTCCTTGTAAACACCGACCGTGAGGTTGATTTTCCCCGGCCTCGGATCGTTTCGAAACACCTCGTTGAGGCCGAGAATGGCATCGGGAGGAGCGGCCTGAATGGACTCAAACATCGTGATGTTCCGTGGAAAAGAGCCTGAATTCCTGAATCGACCGGCGATTGTTGAGCCACGCCCGCAAAGCGTCAAGGAAGCCGATTTCAGGCACGTTTGCCATCACCGTGGGGCAACCTGCATCCTTCCTTTGAGAGATGCCTGTGCCACATTTTCGGCGTTAAACTCGAAATTCCGCCCGCTCAAATGCGGATTGACCGAAACCGCAAATCTGTTTTAGGACCGGCGGTGAAATTAAATCGGCATCTGTGGTGAGAGGGTGTAGTTGTAGCGTGGGAGGAGAT
>JAQBVJ010000102.1 GCA_027623235.1 Planctomycetota bacterium | reverse complement strand
AGGCAAAGCGCCGGATGGAACGATCAATTCCTCGCCGAAGTACTGCAAATTCAGCTGTGAAACTTCGCGCCCCCTCTGGTGTTCCGGCATGATGTCTCGACGCAGATAAGCGACGATGGCATCGCACACGTCTTCAGTCGCGATGACTTCAATGCGGATGTGTTCGTTCTCGGGAATAGACTCACTCGCGAGGTTGCGGCGACCAGCTCCGGTACACGTCGATACGGTGTACCCGGTAATTCCGCATTTCCGAATCTCGTTCAGAAGTTCGTCGCGCAGCGACCGACTGGCCATCAACGTGACGCGTCGGATGCTGGCCAGACCCCGCTTGCGGGTAGCGTGTGAATCCAGAGACAACGGTTGCAGAGTGTCGAGGCCGCGGACTTCAAAAGTAAGGCCTTCCTGTTCGAAGTCTCTCTGCATTTCTTCCAGCTTCTCCATCACGCTGTGATCGACAAGCTGAGCATTTGAAACATCGACGATCAGGTTACGGCGTTGAACGAGTCCGATCTGCTCGATCTGGCGGCGGAAGGGAATCCAGTTGCTGAACACCGCCGACTGCCGGGCAATAATCAGGCTGGTGTCCGCGCTGACATCCTCAACTGCCAGATACGGTTTGAACAGAGACTTCAGCGGCACGCCGTTGGAAACGTGGATGATCATCTTGAGGAGGATGCCAGCCGCAACTCCCACCAGCAGGTCTTCCACCAGCACGATAATGAGCGTTGTGAGGAAGATCGCGAGCTGCTCTTTGCCGATGCGGTAGACGTGAATGAATTCGTTGGGATGAGCCAGTCGCGAACCGGTGTAAACGAGCATCGCCGCCAGAGCTGCCAGCGGAATACGATGCAGGACCATTGGGACAAGTGCGACACACAGGAGTAGAAACACGCCATGCCACATGTCCGCGAAGCGAGTGCGGGCCCCGTTGTCGATGTTGGCTTTGGAGCGGACGATTTCCGAGATCATTGGCAACCCGCCAATCATGGCCGAACACAGGTTCCCGCATCCCACCGCGATGATATCGCGGTCCATGCTTGTTTTGCGTTTCCACGGGTCGAGCAGATCGACGGCTTTGGCACTCAGCAGTGATTCAAGACTGCCGATGATGAAGAACATCATGGCCCACTTCCACGCTTTGAGTTGTGCCAGCGCGTTGAAGTTGGGAAACGTGATCTCATCAAACATCCCGAACACTCGATCGGGCATGTCAACCAGATACTGTTCGCTGAGCTGGTATTCGTGACCACTCAGCGTGTAGGAGTGTTTGTGCAGCAGATCGCAGGCCATGCCCATCGGCACGCCGACCAGCAGGACGACCATTGGAGACGGGATCCGTTTCAGTAGGCTGAACTTCTTCCCCAGCATCGGCCAGACAAACATGATGATCAGGCTGACGACACCGATCGCCGCGATGGCCGGATTGGCGGTCGAAATGAAGTGAGGAATCTGACGAGCCATTTCGATTGGTCCACCTTTGGCTCCCACAATTCCCAGTGCGAACGGAATCTGCTTCAGAATGATGATCACACCAATCGCCGCCAGCATGCCATGTACTGCCGAGATCGGAAAGAATTCCCCCAGGATGCCGGCACGAAACAAGCCGAACAGAATCTGCAGCACTGCGGCGGCTACGCCGACGGCCAGAGCGGCTTTGTAGGCGTCGGAGTTACCGGCTCCACCGAAGTCGTTGATGCAGCCCACAGCGATCATAATCAGGCCGGCAGCCGGTCCTTTGATGGTGAGTTCGCTGTTGCTCATAAACGTGGTGAGGTCATAAACGTGGTGAGGATCGAACCGATAATCGCCGTGAAGATACCCGCGATGGGTGGGTACCCACTGGCCAGGCTGATCCCAAGACACAGTGGCAGAGCAATCAGGAAAACCAGCAGTCCTGAAGTGATGTCGTGCTTGAAGTACCTGGTGAACCCGGTGAGGTTTCCGCGTGGCGTTTCGCCGTTTGCGACCGGCGCGGGAGTTGTTGGGTCTGGCATTGTTGTCGTCTCAGCTTAATTGGTCTGGATGGAGATTCCGCAGCCACCGTCACGAGGCGGTGGATCGGTGGTGGGATGAGTCGGTTGTGTGGTCCACGCTCTGGCGAGCGTGGCTGCGGTTGTGTCGCGATGTCTTCTTGGCGTCCATGAGCGATTCGTCAGGGGAACAGGCCTCGGAGCAGCTTGGCTTCGGCGACGCGGCTGATGCCCTCAATGAGAGCGGCGGTTCGCATATCGAGGCCGTCCCGCTGAGCGCGAGTGAGTGTTCGCTGAAACGCCTCGGTCATGATCTTGTGCAGCCGGTCGTTGATTTCTTCGAGCGTCCAACTGAGGTTCTGTGTGTCCTGCACCCATTCGAAGTACGACACCGTCACACCGCCGGCATTGCCATGAATGTCCGGCAGGACGAAGACGCCCTTGTCCTGCAGGATGCGGTCGGCTTCGAGCGTCGTGGGACCATTGGCTCCTTCGGCCAGGATACGGCACTTCAGTCTCGAAGCGTTTTCTTCCGTGATCTGATTCTGCAGGGCACACGGAGCCAGAATGTCGCAGTCGAGTTCCAGCAGTTCACGGTTGGTGACTTCGGTGGCGCCGGGGAAACCTTTCAGGACTCGATGCTCCGCCACATGCTTCAGCAGCGCCGCGACGTTGAGTCCGTCTGGATTGTGCAGCCCGCACGACACATCGCTGATTCCGACAATCTTCGCTCCGTTTTCCGCCAGACATTTCGCCGCGTTGCTGCCGACATTGCCGAAGCCCTGCACTACTGCCGAACAGTCGGACATTTTCATGTTGAGATATTCGGCCGCCTTGCAGGCGAGAAATACCAGGCCGCGACCCGTGGCTTCCGAGCGGCCCAGCGAACCGCCCAGCACAACGGGTTTGCCGGTGACGACCTCGCGTACCGTCCGCCCCACCTGCTGGCTGTAGGTGTCCATGATCCACGCCATCGTCTGCTCATTGGTGCCCATGTCGGGAGCAGGGATGTCGCGGTCGGGACCGATGACGTTGATAATCTCCATCGTGTACCGCCGCGTGAGCCGCTGCAGTTCACTTCGCGACAGATCCGTGGGATCAATGCGGACCCCGCCTTTCGCGCCGCCAAACGGAAGCTGCATCAGGGCGCATTTCCAGGTCATCCACATGGCCAGTGCGGACACTTCGCCCAGACTGACGTCTTCGTGATACCGGATGCCGCCCTTGGTGGGTCCCATGGTCAGTGTGTGCTGAACGCGATAACCAAACACATTTTCAATGTGCTTGTAGTCGTCGCGGCGAAACGGGATGCAGACCATTGTCGTCCGCTGCGGCTACAGCAGTCGCAGCTTGACATTCTCGTCCAGGTCCATGATCTGTGCCGCGCGCAGAAACTGCTGCTGCGCGAGCCGAAACATGGGCGAATCCCATTCGACATTTGCCTGAGCGGTCGTGACTGGTGCGATCGTCATGTTCTCGGTTTTCTTCCGTCGATGTGCTGGTACAGACTCGCAGCGCGAGCGTCAGCGTGAATTGCTCGTTCCGCCGTCAATCACCGCGGGAGCCCGTTTGACTTGTCCGTTGTTGACTCTTCGGGCAGGTAAGGCGGGATTCACATTGAGGCTGGTGTCGTTGTTCGCGTGCGGCGCTGCGGGCTTGTCGATTCCACGGTGGAATTGTCGCCAGCGACAGCAGTGCCACGATGACCCATGGATCACGGCAACTGAGTGTTGCCAGCAGGATGGCCTCAGACGTGAGTGTCCAGCCGAACGAGAATCGATTGACCTTCGTTCGCGATGTTGTCACGACTGTCAGCAGGTAGAGCAGTCCGGCCAGCGGCAGTAACGGAGCACTCAGCTCATCCACAACGAAGACGTCGTGATGGAATACCACTTCCAGCAGGTCGAAGCGATCGTGGGCCTCGAAGGTGTGCAGCGAGTTAAAGTCAAACCACTCTCCCATCGTGCACAGCATAGCCAGCAGACAGAACACGGCGCAGTGTCGTCGAGCCTGTCGCGTCGACACAGAATGCCGATGCCCGCGTGCCGATCCATGATGCTCAGCATGACTTCTGGAGTCGTTTCGATCAGAAACAGCAGCCGCATGGGCTCGTGAATCTCGACCATCTGTGCATACAGCCCGGTCCGGAGATCGCTGCTGGCGCCTTCCATCACGCCGAGCAGCGCCACCAGGTTATGCGGCAGTTTCGACCCTGATCCGTAATTCACGTTGTCGACGGTCGAAAAATAATATTCGAGGTTGATGCCGGCACAGACGGGAATGGCCGCCGCCAGGATGTGGAACAGAATCGAGCTGTCTGCGTCGTCCTGGGCCGGGTCGTATGACGTGAGAAACGCGCGGCGATCGAGGAACAGGCCGCGTGACCAGTCCCGACGTCCGACGATGCACATGGCGTCCGTTGCGTGGTTGTATTCGGGCCGCACCTGGGACAGGTCTTCGCCTCGGGTCTCGGCATGCCGCAGCGCGTCGTCTTTCGGAACCTTGAGACTGGCCGCGGCGAAGCGGCGGCAGCGCTCGTGAGCGTTCCGCTCGCGTGCTTTCTCGATGGATCGTTGCACCTGCGCGAACTCAGCGCGATGTGAGGCAGGCATTCGATCGAGGTCTTAAAACACAACGCTGTCACTGGTCGTGTCGTGATACGCCCCGAGAAACGTCGTGTCATCGGGAATCTTCAGGCCGCGTGTTGCGAGTTCGGCTCTCACGCGCCAGTCGTTGGCCATGTGAGCAAACGCGCGAGCATTCGGACCGCCCCGCTTTCCGGCGCACGCTCCGCAGCAGTAAGCGGATTCGTGCGGGTTGTTGATGCTCGACGAACCATGACCGCAGACGATGAACAGTCGCGAAAACTGCTCGGTTTTTGTCAGTCCCATGTCCTGCGGCTGCCACTTCGGGATAGTGCGGCTTGTCATCCCAGTCTCGATTGTGATCCCGAGGCACTGCGTCCTTACCACCAGCGCCCACCGCCGCGTTGTCCACATCCATGATTGGTACGTAGTAGACAGTGGCGACGCGACGCAGATTGACGGCGGATGGATCATCGCTCGCGAGCCATTCGATGAATCCGCGACCGACCCAACTGGAACCTGCCTCCCAGGCATGCTGCCTCGCCTGAACCCAGACGCCGTGCCCGGGCGAACCGCTGTCTGCGTTTCCGCCGATGCGAATTCCACGCACGGATCGTCCGCCGCGAGTCCTCGCCAACTCAAATACCGTGGCGTCTGGCAGCCGCGACTTGATCGATTTCAGAACCACGTCCGCGTGCGACGGCAGAAACGGCGGTCCCCAGGCCATCCAGAACGACTCGGCGGGCGCTTCGATACTGTACGTTGCCGTGCCATTTGCTTTTTGACATTTCGGAGTCTGCGTCCACGTCACGTTGTCGGCGCTGATGGCAGCTCGATCAGGCTGAGACCAGTCGGCACTGAGGACACGCCCGCGTCTGAATTCGCCATCGGCGGCTGTCAGGCTCAACGTGACCGGTTGCCCTTCCTTCGCACCGTCCACCTTCAAGTACCACCAGCAGGGCCAGCCCCGTTTCGATCGCACTTGCGGAGTGATGTGAATGATTCCCAGGTTCCTGTCGACGGACTTCACAACTGCGGACCCGGCCTGGAAAATCCGCCGTCGCATTGAGCTTTGCGGATTCCATCTCGGCTTGCAGCGTCGACACCGCGCCGGCCAGGCATGCCGCGAATACGAACTTCATCGATTTCCTCAATTCCATGGCACTGTTCCATTGCGCTGGCGATCGGCTACGCCGCGCTCACATCGTCGCGTCTGAATGTACTCCGAGGACTCGAGGAGCGTGCCCATTGGGCATGTGCTCCGGCCGTCAGTCAGTCTTCCCGATGCAGTAAAGGACCTTGTCGGATCGCACCAGGAGTTGCTTCCCAGTGACGTCGCCGCGGCCGCCGGCTCGAACAGCCAGTCCAGCCACTCCGGATCGGCCTCCGAGAATGTAGACGACGCCGTCTGCGGCCACGACGCAGGGGACCATGTACCACGTAATGTCCGTGTCACAGGACCAGAGTTTCTCACCCGATTCTGGATCGAATCCGAACACCTTGCCGTGAGTCGCGATGACCAGTTCCTCGTCGCCGGCTTTGGTCTTCACGATCACCGGAGTATTCCAGGCTTCTTTAATCCCGCGAGCCCGCCACTTCACTTCTCCTGTCTTCCGGTCCAGGGCGAAGAGCGATTCGCTTTCCACACTCGCGTTGATGAATATCAGGTCCCGGTACAGCACCGGTGAGGCGGACGTGCCCCAGCCATGAGTGTTTGAGCCGACGTCGGCATGCCAGAGCTGCCTGCCATCGTGGTCGTGAGCGAACACGCCCGACTTACCGAAAACGTGTAGACACGATCTGAGTCCGCGGCCGGCGTGTTGGCGGCGTATCGATGATCACGAATCAGCGATGCCAACCTGTTGTTGCCGAGCGGCGTCAGGTCTGACGTCACACCATTGAGTCTCTTCAGTGACCACAGGATGCTGTCGTTGAGAATGCTCCTGGTCTGAGCAATCGGGTCAACATCCTGTGTTCATTGAGGATCATCTTTCCTGGCTTCCAACAGTGCGAGAAGCAGCGGGCAGTCATTCGGAGTCGACTCGCCCGATCGATATTGTTTCAACAATTCCTTCGAATGCTGTGCCAGCATCCTTCGAACTTCTCGTCGCTTGCCTTTGACTCGTTGGATTTTCATCGAGTCGTAGGCCGTCGTCTGGTGACGCATCCATGCGATGACGGCAGCTTCGGCTCGCTGCTCCACTGGAATCCGTTTGGTACGTGCAACTGTCCCGCTGCCAACTGGCGTGGCATGTTCTGTTACAGCATGGGCAAATTTATGCGCCAGTTCCGAGTGATCGGAATGGAAATTGAGAAACGTCACGACAGCCTCGAAGAAGTCGTCGACATACGTGGCCTGAGCTGTTTCTCTGCGCCGCAGGTCAGCAGCCTTTTTCCTGGCGTAGACGTCCGTGGATCGTTCGGCTTCGAGATCCAGGCGAATGCGGGCAACGGTCTCGGCTGGTGCGAAGACGCCTGTCGAGAACGTCTTCCGGCCTTTCTTTTCCTGCACGACCCAGTGCTCGCCAGCGGCTTTGACTCGTCGAGTCAGTGCAGCATCGCCGGGAGGAAATAGAATCCAACCAACGGGAGCCGTCAGAACTGTGCCATCGGCAGTTCGCACTGTGTCCGGCGAGGGGCCGGGCAGGAAGATGTTGTCACTCATTCTGTCTGGCTTCCTTGCAAATTCCGTCCTTCAATCATCCATGCCGACGTTGCCACCGAATTGCTCGAAAACAATCTTCACGTGGACGGCCAGAACTTCGACCAGCGCCGGATCGTTCGACTTTAGCGGCTTATCCGGGGCAAGCTCTCCGTTGCGAGCAGCCAGCACGATGGCCGCCAGAACATGTTCCACATCAACGGGAAGATTCGTTGGACCTTCAAGCTCAATCGCCAGATCAAACAACAGATTCGCCATCACGGGATCGACCGTTGCCTGTCCCGAAACTGAAACGGAGATTCCTGGAACGATTTGTTGCTCCATGATCACGGCTTCCACGTGTACCTGGCCTGCTTCCGAAATCCCGTGATGTGAATCGTCCCATCGTTAGACAGATTCATCATCGAATACCCGTTGTTGTCGACCCCTGATCCCTCAACCATGGCCACCAGAGTGCAGTAATGGATTCCGCCAATCTCTTTGTGATCGTTCTGGTGACTGTGGCCCTGAAACACGGCCAGCACGTCACCGGATTCTTCAAGAACGGTTCTGATTTCAGCAGCATTCTTGACGGCGTAATGGTTGCTGACATCCAACCGCTGATGGGCAAAGACAATCGTCTTCCTGATCGTCTTTTTCAGGTCCGCGCGCAGCCATTCGACCTCAGCAGCGGGAAGGTTTGGATCAGTCCATTCGAAGTTCTTGCGGCCATACGGCTGACCGTCACTGCGAAAACAGGAGTCCAGCACGACAAAATGGAAGTCACCTGAATCGAACGAGTAGTACGACTTTTCCTGCTCAACACCGCCGAGAAACTCGTCTTTCGTCAGCGTGTGGACACAGTGATTGCCGAGGACGTAATGCCGTTCCTTGCAGATGGCCGAAAAGTCCCGGTTGATCCGCTTCAAGTAGCCGAGTTCGGTATCCACGCTGTCGGCAGCGTCGATGAAGTCGCCGAGTTCGACGACGAATGCTGGCTGCTGCTTGCCGAAGTGCTCTCCAGCCTCCGCCAGTTTGCCGAGCGTTTCCCGGTAATGACGTGATCCGCTGGCTGGCTTGTCGGCGTAGTGCAGGTCTGTGACCAAACCGACTTTCAGCGCCGGTTCCGGCTCAGCGGCAAAGACCGAAGACGCATCCATGCTGGCGGCGGTCAGGACGAGTACGCCGTTCTTTAAGAATGCGCGACGGCCCAAAGTCAGTAACTCGCGCCGCGCGAGCGTTCCTGGTGTCTTCGTGTCGCTCATCTCAATCCTCCGTAGCTGTGTTTCAGATCAAGTCCGAGAGAGCCGGACATCATTGCAGTGGCTGCCGCTTTAATTGTGCGACGTCCAGTCTCAAAACGTAGACCTGACTGTTGGTGTCAGTGCCCCAGATCAGTTTTCGGCCGGCGTCAAACATGAGCCCGTCGGATCGCACGTGCGGAAAAGCACGAGTCGTGTTGCCGGACCTCTCTCCCGTGGCGTAGCGAATATCCAGCGTCACCCAACAGTTCTTTTTGCAGTCGTACGCGGGCGTCGGTGTGTGGTCGCCCGAGTCCTTGAGATACGTTCCGAGCAACAGGATGTCGTTGTCCGCGTCGTAGCAGCACTTGTCGACATTGGCGAACCGATCGGCCTGCTCACGCCCAGGCGGCGAGAGTCTATTGACGATGCCGGTCGTCGGGTCGAGCGACCAGACCTGTCCATCAAACGGTTTGCCGTAGCCGAGCGTGTTGATCATCAGGACGCGATCACGCTTTGAGTCATACGCAATCGTCGAGTTGTCCACATACGCGCCGGGCAGGCGATCGCCAGTCAGCTCAATGACAACCCACTTGTTGCCGGTGTGATCGTACCGGTGAACTCGACCGTTCCCGTCCCAGCACACAACGCCGTGAGGAGTCGCCGTCAACGTCAAAGTGTAGAAGCAACTGTTGTACTGCATCGCTGCTGGCTTTGTACCCCGGCCAATCCAGTCGCCAACATCGGGATCGTAGATGTAGTGATGTCGAGGCCGTCCCGCTTTGATCATCTTGCGGCTGGGTGGGTCGTAGTCGTAATTCTGATACGTGTGCCCGGTCATCCACGGTCGCAGATTGAAGTTGAATCCATTGGGATAGCTCGTGTTGCTGTAGAGTTGCCCGAGCGGAAACTCGACGGGAAACGGAAGCTCCCAGCGATTGGTCGAAAAATGAAAGTGCAGCACATCCGTGCCACCGTGGGCGGAATGTCCGCCACTCCATCGCAGAATCATGTCTCGATGCGGATCGATCCGCGCCGTTCCCCAGTCTCGATTGAGCCGAGGACGATGAGGCGGATTAGTTGGCACCCATTCGTTGACAGGTAGCTGGTTGAGCCATTGTTCGAACTTCCCGGCATCAGGTCTCGGGCCTTGCAGATAGAAATCGGGATGAAACGGGCCGGTGCGGTAAACACGTTCGTCTGCGGGAACGAGTTCCCCTCCGCTCCATTCGTGCTTCGCGATGTCATAAACCCAGGTGCCACCATCGAGATCACGGTACTGCCCGCCGACGTAATCGGTATTGGACGAGTACGTGTAGCCGCCGGTCATTCGAACCGTCCCATCTCCTGCCGCCTCAAGCTGATGGTTCGCCCGCGGCGGCGGTGCTCTTTCAGGATGACGCTGGCTCCACTGCAGCATCGCCGGATCAAACACCCAGGTGTCATTCGTGAGATAGTCGAGATGGTCGCCACCAAAGAGGACGTACAACTTCGTTTTGGAATCGAAGACGAGCGTGTTGCCGGCTGCCCTGCTTTCGTTTCCAGACAGCCGCGCCGTGCCGCAGTTCATCGCCCGCGCAGGCGGTTCACAGTCGAGTGCCTCTGCAGCCAGCTCAAGCCGAATCTGCAACTGGTGCAAAGACTGAAGAAAATCCGCACTGAGCTTCCCATCGACCGGCTTCGGAACGGGGACAAGCTGCATCTGGCGGTGAGCAAACTGAGCCTGCTGGTCTGCACCGGGTTGACCTTCCCGCATCGCTGTACTCAGTTCGGCAATCTGTTCTTCGAGTTTCTGCAAACGAGGATCGACGTCGCGTTTCACCTGAGCGATTTCGTCCGCTTCAGTCAGCCCCCGAAAAAAGATGAATCGAGCTAGTCCCAGAACGTTCCTTGCAGATTGCCGAAGTGCCCACGTCTGGCCGTGCAAACTCTGCAACGGGTTCTTCGCCCGTAATTCACGATGAACGGCAACCCACTCGCCATCCTTCAGGACTCGCGTATGAGGCCGACCGTCGATGGCGTCCTGGTCCTGTCCACCAAACGCGAGCCCCTGCCCGTCCGGCAGGACGCACTCAGCTCCCCAGATCACTCGCTGTTTAAGATCGACAGCATTCAATCGATACGGACGGTTGGTCTGTTGAGCATCTGCCGTCTCCAGGCCGCGAAGCAGAACTGCCGTCATCAACATCCCGATCAGAAACGCTTTCATTTGCAGAGTCTCCACCTGATTGTCGGACACCTATTTATTACCGATGCAGTAGAGATTCCGATCTGTGCGGATCAGAAGTTCTCCGTTGCTAACGATCGGTGACGCGTTGGTACGGCTTTCGTCGTCTTCAATCACGTTGTGGGCGAGCAGTTCGAACTTCGGGTTCGCGGCGACGACGAACGTGCCTTTGTGCTGCGAGACGTAATACAGCTTTCCGTCGGCCAGTACAGGCGATGACCAGACTCGACCGGCACCGGGCAGTCGTTCCTCGTAAACCAACTCGCCCGTCGCCGGGTCCTGGCAACAGGCCGTGCTGCCATCGCGAGTCCAGTACAGGTGCCGCTCGTAATAAACGGGAGACGAGACGTTGGCTCCCTTATTGAGTCGCCACAGACCGTGTGACTTGCTGACGTCGCCACTGCCTCCGATACGGACAGCCAGCGACGTGTGTCCGCCGCCGATGGCGTAAACAATATCTTCGTGGAAGACGACGCTCGGGCAGACGTAGCGATGCACGCCCTCGGCTCGCCAGAATTCCTCACCGCTGTCGGGATTGAGACTGACAACGTGATTCTGGACGCTGACGACCAACTCCGTTCGTTCTTTGCCCGGAACCAGCATCGGCGTGTTCCACGCAGAGCCGATGCCTTTCGTTCGCCAGGCTTCTTCGCCGGTCGCCTTGTCCAAAGCGATCAGCGAGCCGCTTTCCACACTCGCATTAATAATCACCACATCCTTGTACAGGAGCGGCGAGCAGCCTGATCCCCAGCCACTCTTGCGATCACCGACATCCGCCCGCCAGAGTTGCTCGCCATCGAGGTCGAAGCAGAAAACGCCTGACTTGCCGAAGAAGACGTAGAGTCGCTCGCCATCAGTCACCGGAGTGCTGGCAGCGTAGCCGTGGTACGAGCCCTCGCCCTGGTATTTGTGCTCGGGCAGTGTCGGCTCAATCTTTTTATGCCAGATCACATCACCGTCAGAGCGTTTCAGGCAGAGCAGATGCCGAACGAGGTTCTCCTGTTCGCCCTGCGCCGCCTCCAGACCGTAGCCCGAGTAACACGTGACAAACACTTTGTCCTTAAGCGTAATGGGACACGACGCCCCAGGACCGGGCAACTCAGCCTTCCAGACGATGTTCTCTGTCGCTGACCACGACGTCGGAACGCCTTGGTCGGAACTGATCCCCAGCCCGCCAGGGCCACGAAATTGAGTCCAGTCCGCCGCAGACACAGCTGTCATTCCACGGGCCAGAACGACCGCAACCACCATGCAAGTGCTAATCCAATTCATGTCCGCTCCTTGAATTGTTGTCGGTTGCCGCCAGAGGCTGCTTCATTTGCCGAATCGTTCCATCGCCCAGTTCTTGAACACGCCCTGGGCTTTTCCGCCTTCACCAGGGAAGCCGCCGTGCTGCACCATCCAGATCATGACGATTCCCTTCGACGGGCGGATTTCCATATTCGTGGCATGGGCTCCGCCGTGGCCGAACCAGTCAGCACCAACGGCCAGACCGAGTCCGTAACTGTTGGAGATCGATTTCGGAGTCTGTCGAGTTGTCAGCTCCTTGAAGGCCGCCGGACTGAGGTAACGATTGCCGTTCAACTCGCCGCCGTTCAACAGCATCTGGCAGAACAGCGCCGTGTTCTGGGCCGTTGAGAACAGCCCGCCAGCCGGCATCGGGAAGCGCTTGCTGCGATCGTTGAGCGGGTAGAGCATTTGGCCGAACGGAAACTCGACGAGACCGTCTTTCGTCGCGTTCGGTCGGTACGACTTCGCCAAACGTGCGATCTGATTTTCGTTCGGCCAGAAGGTCGTGTCTTTCATGCCGAGCGGATTGAACAATCGCTCGTCCATAAAGTCTTCATACTTCTTGTCCGTAACGACTTCGATAATCCGGGCCGCCGTGTTAATGCCGGCATTTGAATACTGGTAGTGAGTTCCCGGTTCGGTCTGCAGCGGCGTCTTGGCGTAGCTCTTCACCGCGTCTTCGAGCGGCAATGCATCAAGCGTCGGTTGCTCAACGTCCGACCGGAACGGCAGACCGCTGACATGGCTGAGCACTTCGCGGATGGTGATTGGGTGTGACGGCTTCTTCAGTTTGACTTTGTCGCCGTCCTTCCCCGCAACAACCATCTGCCCGCGAAACTCCGGCAGGTGTTTCTCGACGGGGTCGTCGAGCGAGATCTTTCCCTCATCAACAAGCATCATCACGGCCGCAGCCGTAATGCCTTTCGACTGAGAGGCGATCCAGAAGACCGAATCTGCCTTCATCGGTTTGCCAGCTTCGATGTCCGCAAACCCGACGGTCTCGACCGACACAACCTTGTCCTTGTCGGCCACCAGCGCGACTGCACCTGCAAGTTCGTGCTTATCGACAAACGGCTTCAGGAGGACCGCAGAAGACATCGGAGTTTCGGCGAACGCAGGAGCAGCAAGACCGAGCGCTGCTGTGAGTGCGAGCAGAAGTGTCAATGGTTTCATGGGTTGGTTTCTATCAATGATTGAATGCGAATTCGGTTGAATTCAGCAGGCCCCACAGCACGTCTTCGTAGACGGCGATGTCATTGCCCGATTTCGTCACCAGCGTGCGCATGGCGTTGAGTTCTTCGGCTGTTGGCTGGCGACTGAGGGCCAGAACAAACAATTCCTGGATGATGGCCTCGGGTGATTTGTTGGACTCGACAAGTTTCTTAATCCGCCCGCCAGCTCCCAAGCGGGAACGTAGCGTATCGCCGACGGCAAGGTGCAGGGCTTGTGACAGCGTCGGCTCTGTTTTGGTTTCACAAGCGCAGATCGTGGCTCGGCTGGAGCGTCCGAATGTTTCAAAGAATTGATCTCCGAATTGCGGACCTCCCGTGTCGCCGGAGAGGCGCGGGTAGACGTCGATGGCTCGTGTGCCTGCGGGGAATCCACGGAAGCCGCGTGGAACACCGGTGACCGTCACTACAGAATCCATCAGCACGTCAGCGCGCAGGCGTCTCAGCCGGGCGTGGGAAAACTGCCGCGTGTCGCGACGGTTGGACTCGTTTGGTTGAGAACTCAATTGATACACCCGCGAATTGCAGACATCCCGGACGAGGCTTCTGAGACTGAATCCTGAGTCCACGAGACGGGCTGACAGCGCGACAAGTAGTTGCTCGTTCGTGGCCGGATTGCTGATGCGGACATCGTCTACGGGTTCGACCACACCTCGACCAATCAGTTGTGCCCAGATTCGATTGGCGAGGTTACGGCTGAACATGTCGTTGTTCGGCGACGTCAGCCACACGGCGAGTTTTCGACGCGGATCGCCATCGTGATCGACGGGTGTCGTGGCACCGAGCGTTCTGGCGGGCATCGGCCGGCCGTCGACGAGGTGCCGGGCTGGTGGCGTCTTCGGGTCGTAGTAGATTCGCTGCTCACGTGGTTCGACGCCGGGCTTCCGCTTCATGCCGGAAAAGAAACTGACGAAGCTGTAATAGTCATCCATCGTCCAGCGATCGAAAGGATGATTGTGGCACTCAGCACATTGAATCTGCACGCCCAGAAACACCTGAGAAAAGTCGGCAGCGAATGCCTTGGGCTGAAATCTCGGCCCGTGGACCAGCATTGTGTACATGTTCGCCGGGCCGTTGATCAGATTGCTTCCAGAAGCGGAGACCATCTCGGAAACGAAATCATTCAACGGGCGATCGTTGCGAAGCTGAGTTCGTATCCACTCGTAGAACGCATCCGCCGCTTTGATGTGAGTGCCAACGGGAGCGTAGTTGCCGCCCATCACTCGCAGTTGTTCGGCCCACAGAGTCGTCCACAGGTCGGCAAAGGCATCGTCTTTCAGTAAGGCGTCGATTTTCCGTTCTCGCTTCTTCGTGTCGGTGTCCGACATGAATGCGTGATATTCGGAGACCGTTGGTGCCCGTCCCGCCAGGTCGAGTGTGACTCGACGCAGAAACGATTCGTCGTCGCACAGTTCCGACGGGACGATGCGCAGCTGCTGCAAACGATTGAAGACAAGCTTGTCGATGTAGTTCACAACCGGCGGGTCCGGCCATTCGAAACCCTCGGCCGATGGCAGGACGATCACTTCCGCGCCCAGCGTAAACCGGTTGAAGCGAGCGAACACGTTGCTGTCACCCGGGCCTTTTGCGGTGACATGCCCGTCCGTGTCGATGTCGACAACGCTCGCGTTATTACTGTGGTAGCGAGCGAGCGTTGTGACGTCGCGACGTGAACCGTCACTGGCCACAGCGGTCACGCGAATGGCGTCCTTCATGTCGGGTCGGTCGAACACGAAACTCTTGCTGGAGAGTTCCAGGCCGACGACTTCGGGCACTGGTCCTTCATCGTCGGCCGCTCCGGCTTCGATCCAACTCAGCAGCGTTTCGTAGTATTCGCTGTTGGCGTCGAAGAGCTTCCCGCCGGTATGAGGCACTTTGCCGGTTGCCTTTCTCAGCAGCAGGCTGCGTTCAGGACGCGCCACGTTGATGCGACGCCCAATCATCTGCTGGCTGATGCGGAAGTAGTCGCCTTTCGGATCGTAGCCAAACAGTGACAGGTGAAATCCGTCTTTGCCTCGCGCCGAACCGTGGCATGTTCCGGAGTTGCAACCCGCGCGAAACAGGATTGGCATCACGTCACGTCGGAAACTGACATCGTCGGCGCTCGCCGGGGACGGAGAAAGCGGGAGACCGAGAGTGTGGGTGACAAAGAGCAGGAATGCGGCGGTTAGCAGTCGAGACGACATTGATATCGAACCTTCACAATGAAATAAGCCGTGACTTAAGGGCCAGGCGTCAGATTGTCGTCTTTCGCTCCGCGAAAGAACGCCCTTTCGCGGAGCGAAAGGCGACACTAAATGGCCGCACGGTCCTAAGTCGCAATCTCTCAATCTCCCACCTTTGTTTCACTGCGAAGCCGCCGGGTCAATTCTCAGGATGCCGTTACCCGTACGTTGCACAATGTGCTGGGAGCCGACCGGTATGCGGACTTCACAGGTCAGACCTGTCGCCTGCCCCAGTAACGCTTCGCTGGTTGCTTTCAACTGAAACGTCGCATCGGTCGATGTGCTGCTGATCATGGGGGCCGGACCGACGATACTCAGGCCCTTGGGCAAACCGAGCAACGTGACCTTGGCCTGTCCGTCGAATGGAGTCAGTTGGCGGACCGACCAGACGAACGGTTTGCTTTCGCCGCGGCGGATACTTTCCGGCTGTGCGAGCAGTTCGACGAAAGGTTGAGCAACCTTCAAGGTGACGATCTTCGACGACGCTCGAACGTGCCCGGTGCCCAGAAAATCGTCGATGTCATCGCGGACGGTGCTGCCAATGACATAGAACGGCAGCGGCTCCAACGGCGCGTTCGATTGGGCGCCCAGTTGCATCACACATTCACTCTGTTCGGGGGGAACAATGATGGGCGGCGGAGTGGAAATCGAACGCGGGACATTCCCACATCGAACGGCGACGCTGCCTGTGAAGCCATTGTGCCTGGTGATTGTGACCGGAATCGCCAGCTCACCGCCGCGAACAATTGCGACGGTCGGCTGATCGACGGTGATGGAAAATGGAGCCGGGTCGGTGACACCGATGATGTAGCGTTCCGTGCGGACGGTTCGCCAGGCGTCTCCCCCGGAATGATTAATGAAGGGCACGTTCTGCTGCGATCGAGTTTCCACCTTCTGCGAATCGTCGACCGGCCGCGATTCGAGCGTGAATACGGCGCCCGTCGTCGGCGCAGACTCATCAGCTTCAAACTGCAACGGCCAGCGACTGGCTCCGGCCGGAACGCGAGGCGTGATTAGTCGAATGCCTTTCGGCAGTCCATTTGCAATCAGATCGTAGTCACAGCCGATCGGGTCCCACTGCCCGCGGGGCAGACTGAAATCGACCGTCCACCGATTCCCACGAGGCACTGCAAGACCCGAGACTCGTGTTGATTCCGTCCAGTCAAACGTGCCGCTCGACAGCAGTGTCTGCACGATGGTTTGTGGCGTTTCGATTTCGATTCGGTAGACCGCCGTCGGTCCGCCTGAACCACTGGGGTCTCGAATTTCCAGCAGGTAGTCACCGTCCGTTTTCGCTTGCCAGACCACAGATGGGTCGATCGCTTCCTGAAGACCGCCACCGCCGCGGAAACCAGTGCCGAAGATGTCGTGATCGCGCAGCGGCGAATCATCCAGCTCGACTTCAACCGGACCTGGGCTTCCGTTTTCATCGATCGAGCGAATCTGAATCATGGCGTCGATCGGCGAACCGAGCGAAGCCGCAAAGACTCGCACGCGCAGCTTCTGCCCCTTTATCGCTGAGAATTGGAACGCATCTCGATCGGTCGGGCTATCGATGATTCCGTTCAATGCGACAGGCAACGTTTCGACGCGAGTGACGTCGGACGCCTCGTTTTCCAACAGATTCGGAAACGGACTGCTGCGAATCTTCAGCCCGGAAGGTGCGTCGCCGAAGTAGTTCACCGTTCGCGACGAACTTCCGCTTGCGACAAGGGCGACGGATTCTTCGTAGTCGCCCAACGGATCACCGAGCAGACGAATCGGTTGCTCGGTCCCTGCCTGTCCGCCGGGAGGGAATGCAGCACGGGGACGCCGGAAGTCACCAATGTGGACGCCGTACAATGTTTCCCGCGGCGCGAAGATGGATCGCCGCACTTCCACAAACACAGGCCCGTTACTGGGGAGCTTGATCGCCACCACGGGATCCTGCACATGCAGCGAATTGTCATCGTTGGCGGCAAGGACGCGTCCGTTCGAGTCAAGTATCCGGACTGCCAGATCGAATTCCGAATCACCGTAGTGCAGGTCCGCGATGCGAGCCGAATCGACTTCGACTGACAGTCTCTGGCCGGCCTTCCCGATTACTCGATAGACATCGCGATCCGTTCGACTGCCGTTGCCGAGCTGACCTCGCACGGTGACGTTTCCCTCAACCGGCATTGCGGTTTCCTGACTGTCGTTGCTGTACGCGTTGTTCGGCTCGCCCTCGTCGATCACTCGGAACGGCGACACATGAAACGTGCCGATGCACGTCAGTTCGGTCGCTGTCAGCAGACGAAAGGCATACTCGCCAGGCACGCAGTCAGCAGCGATTTCAAAGCGGCAACGAACTTCTTCAATGATTGTCCCGCCGTGTGCGAATCCCTGTCGGGGAACCTTCCGGGCCGGCTGAAGATCGATCGCTTTGATGCCGGGGCGAAAGAATATCACCTGCCTCGGATCGGAAAGCGAGATTCCGCGAATGCTGACATTAACTGTCGTTCCGCGCTGGCCGATTCTGGGCCGCACGGCTTCGATGTTCTTGACCATGTTGGCCAGTGCGGGTGATGCAGGCAGCAGAATCAACAACAGGATCATCGTCGCCGAAGTCGTGAGATTTCGGTTCATGATGTTTGTAGCCGAAGTCGTAAGACTTCTGTTCGGCTGAAGTCTCACGACTTCAGCTACGGACACATGTGTGGCGTTCAACTGAGCAACCCTTCGACAAGTTTGCCGTTCTTGATGATCTCGATCGGACGAGTGCCGAAGGCCAGCAACTCTTTGTTGGCATCGATTCCCAACTGGTGATAGATGGTGAACAGCAGGCTTTCCAGAGGCACGGCATCGCGAGACGGCTCAGCGCCGGTCGCGTCACTCATGCCATAAAGCTGACCGCGAGTAAATCCACCGCCAGCGATCAGGTTCGAGTAACACCTGGCGTGATGGTCGCGTCCGTTGTCTCGATTCACTTTTGGAGTGCGACCGAATTCCGACGTGACCCAGAAGATCGTTGAATCCAGCAAACCACGCTGATCCAGATCGGTCACGAGTCCCGCGATGGCATGATCCAGTGCAGGCATTTGATCGAGCGTGTTGGAGCGAACGTCGACATGACAATCCCACGCTCCGTAGGTCACCGTCACGAACCGAACTCCGGATTCCACCAGCCGCCTGGCCACAATCAATCGTTCGGCCAGTCCTTTGGGGTGGTATCGATTGTCCGGCCCCTTCAGCCCGACCACGTCGCGACCGTACAGATCGAACGTGGCCTCGGACTCGCTGTCCAACCGAAACGCCGCCTGAGCCTGAGACGACGTCAGCAGCGTCTGCGCCTGTCGGTAGAAGTCGTCCATTGTTTCGAGAGTATTCGGATCGACCTGCTGTTTGCGGAGTCGCTGTTCGACGATCTGTCGAGCTGCCAGACGCCGCTGGAATCGATCGGTGGAAACTCCTTCGGGAATCGAGAAGTCACGCACCTGGTAATTGCTCGCCCCTGGATCAGAGCCAAGCTCGAACGGACCGTACGCACTACTGATGAAACCTGTTCCACCCGAAAATGAGTTCTTGCTGGGAATGGCGACGTAAGGTGGCAGCTCGCCTCGCTTGCCAAGTTCGTGCGACACGATCGACGCCATTTGTGGATAGTCGATAACAGCCGTTTTGGGATAGCCGGTGAAAAGGTGGTACGTCGCCAGCCCGTGGTCCGGCACACGTCCCACCAGACTTCGCAGGACCGTGACCTTGTCGGCGATCTTTGCAGTCTCGGGAAAGTTGTCGCTGAGCACATCGCCCGACTTCGTCTTTGTAACGCCGAATGATCCACGGATTTCAACCGGCGCTTCAGGCTTCGGATCCAGCGACTCCTGCTGCTGGAAGCCGCCGCCCAGGTGTAACTGAATCACGCTGAGCGCTTTGGCTTCCATCTTTGTTCCGCTCGCCTGCGTTAACGCGTCGTTGTCCGCGGCTTCCAGACGAAGCATGTCGCCCAGTGATAATCCAAGGGCTCCGAACACACCTGCCTGCAAGGCATGCCGCCGCGACATCGAGTGAGTGCCGGCAGAAACACGCTGACTGATTCGTTGCTTATTCATTCTTTGTCTTCCAGAACAGAATCTTCCCGGTGGAGTCGCCGGAGATCACGGTCGTTCCATCATTCGTCATGACATTACTGACGGGGATGCCCGCCTTGAGCTTAAACCTTGCCTGCTCGTTGCCGTCCGTATTCCAGACTCGCACAACGGCGTCCCGGCCGGAGGTCACCAGACTTCCAGCGGCGTCGAAACGAGCGGCCAGGACGCCGTTGAGTATCGTTCCATAAGTACCGGCCGGTCGTGTTGGCGGGTGAGCATTCGGCTTATTGATCGCCGGAAAACCATCCACAATATCCCACCAGATCACGCGGCCGTCCTCTCCGGCCGAAGCCAGGATGCGACTGTCGCCTCGCCAGTCGAGGGCTCGCACGGCCGCCTCGTGCTCGGCCAGGTTCAGCAGAATGCCGCCGCTGTTCGCGTCCCACAAATGAATGCCGCCTGCTCGATCCGCAGTGGCCAGCTTCTGACCATCAGGGCTGAAAGCGACCGCCGTAATCCAGTCGGTATGTTTCGTCAGCTTGTAGTGCAGAGTGCCATCGGTCGTGGAATACACTTTGACGACTCGGCCGGAACCACCAAGTGCTACCAGCCGTTGGTTCGGACTCAGGTCAGCCGCCAGAACCGCATCGATCTCGTCGCCCACTTCCGCCAACCGCTTTCCCGTGCGGACATCAAACAAAACGACGTGACCCGATTCGACGGGGAGTCCACCGGCCACCATCAGAACGGCACCGTCGCGACTGAATCGAATGACGTGCGGCTCGCCCTCGGGAAATGCCAACCGACCGAGTTCCAGTTCGGTCTCAGAATGAATGAATCGGATCTGATCCTGATCGGCCACCGCCAGCAGCGGAGCCCACCGGCTGACGTCCATTGCAAGTACAGGAAACGGCCGAGACAGTTCGAGCTTTTCAACGGCGGCCAATCCCACTGGCATCGCAGGAGGCCCTTGTGGCTTGCCGTCAGCCTCCGCGCTGGGCTTAAACGCCAGGTTGCGAGTCTTCACCATCGACTTGCTGTTGGACGACTCGCGCAGACCACCATCAATCCACTTCCGGATCAGTTCGATCTTTGGCTTTGGTATCGGAGGACTGTTCGGCGGCATGCGAGCGTCGTCGTCAGGATTCGTGATGGCGCGGTACAACGCGCTTTGACTCGATCGCCCCGCCTCAACGACCTTTCCGCTACCGCCGCCGCGCAGCAGCGAAACAAAACTTTGCAGATTGAGGTCCGCTTCCTGCTTGTCGTCGCCATGACATTTCAAACAGTGCTGCTTCAAGATCGGCTTGACGTGTTCATCGAAATTCGGCGACGCATCTTTGCCTTTGTCCTGACCGCGAACCACAAGCGGCATCGCAAGTGCTGCAAGCAAGCAGGAAAAGAGTAACAACCGCCGATTCATGGTTCGTCCTGTATTGCCTGAAGTTTCATGATCTCAGCCGGGCCTCGCGACCCCCGCGTTCAATCTTTCAGGGGAAGCACTTCAGCCTTGCGAATATGGACGATGCTGCCCGGATCGTGATGCTGAAACGCGAAGTGGCCAGCGGGGTACGTCATCGCAAAGTCCATGTACTCGTACAGTTCATTGCCATCGACGGTGATCTTAATGCGAGTCATCTTACGACCGCGCCACACGTCGTCTCGAACTTCGATCTCGTATTTGAACCACGTGTCTGGCTTCACCAGCTGCTTGTAAACATGGCAGAAGCCGTACAGCGAACCCGTGCGAATGGGATCAGTGTGAGTGCTGTCGATCTGAGCTTCGTATCCGTCGGAAAAGCTGGGTTTGCGCGTCGTCCGGAAATACAGCCCCGAGTTGCCGCCATCGCTGATCTTGACCTCGGCGCGGTACTTGAAGTTCTTGTACGGCCCTTGCGTGGACACGAGCATCGACGCAGGCCCGGCCCCTGTCAGCGAGCCATCCTTCACCTCCCAGACGCTTTTCTCATTGCCGACTTTTTCCCACCCTTCCATCGTCTTGCCATCGAACAGTGAAACCCACTTTGCTTCGTCTTCTGCCTGCGTCGACACGACAGAAGCGAGTGTGACCAGCAGGCTGGCACAGAGGACGGGCAACTGACTGAAACACTGCATAGGTTGATTCCAGAGATCGATGTTGAGGATTGAGACGACGCCACGGCGGGACGAGCACGGCTCGAATCTTCCGCCAGTCTGTGAGCCGCGATCAGCTCAGGCGCCAGGCTGCCGGAAGATCTTACGGACCCTCGTACTCTATGCGGCTGGACTCCCGCACGGAATCGGGTCGCATGACAAGATATCGCACTTGGCGATTCTTCTCCGAGCGAAGCCATTTCGAGTACGATTTCCTGCCAGTCCGAGGAACACACGATGTCTCAGGCTGTCCTCGACGGAATGCTGAGTACGGAACCTGCTAACGTCTTGCGAACAGGCCGCTTGCGTACGAACTCAACGGGCGAGACGTCTTTTTCATGATCTGCTTCTGGAGAATTCACCCCATGCGATCTTTACTTTGCCTGTTCTCTGTTGCTTTTTCACTCGCTGGTGCCGCCAATGCCGCTGAACCCGTCCTGAAGAAGGGGGATCGGCTGGCGATTATCGGTGACTCGATCACCGAGCAGAAACTTTACAGCAAGTACATCGAAACCTATTTGCAGGTGTGTTACCCGGAGCTGGAAATTCAGTGCTTCCAGTTCGGTTGGAGCGGCGAGCGGGCTCCGGGATTTGCCAGCCGTATGGAGAACGACCTGGTCCCGTGGAAGCCGGACGTGGTCACGACCTGCTACGGCATGAACGACGGTTCGTACCGAGCGTATAACGAGCAGATCGGCAAGACCTACGAAACCGGCATGCGGCAGATCGTCGATCGCATGAAGAAGGCCGGCGCGACGGTTGTCGTTGGATCGCCGGGCGTCGTCGACAGCTTTACATGGCGACGCAATGAACCGGACTTCGATCAGGTTTACAACGACAACCTTCGTAAGCTCGGCCAGATCGCGAAGGGCCTGGCGGAAGAAAACGACTTCCCGCACGCGGACGTCTTTGGCGACATGGAAAAGGCGATGATCTCAGCCAAGGCTGCGTTGGGCGACGAGTATCCCGTGGCGGGCGGTGACGGTGTTCACCCCGGACCCAACGGACACCTGCTGATGGCCGGAGCCTTTCTGAAAGCTCTGGGACTTGACGGAAACGTCGGCTCGATCACCGTTGATGTCGCTTCAGGAAAAGCTGACGCTTCGGATGGCCACAAGGTGATCAGCAGCAAAGACGGCACGGTCGAGATCGAAAGCAGCCGCTATCCATTCTGCTTTTCCGGTAACGAAAAAGATGCCAATGGAACTCGCAGTATCCTGCCACACTCGCCGTTCAATCAGGATCTGAATCGTCTGACCCTGACTGTGAAAAGCCTCTCAACCGCACAGGCAGATGTCACATTCGGCACGGCCACGAAGACGTTCAGCAGAGAGCAGCTGAGTGGTGGCATCAATCTGGCCGCCGAATTCATCGACAACCCGTTCGTCGCTCCGTTCAACCGCGTCCTCAATGAAGTGGGACAGAAGCAGTCGGCAGAGACGTCGATGATCAAAGGATTCATCACGAACTTCCGCCAGCTCCGGGGACCATTGGCAGAGGACCCGGAAGTGCAGGCCGCACTGGCCACAATCCGTCGCAAGATGACCGAAGTCAACGACGCCGCTCACGCAAAGGCGAAAGCTGCCGTCGAACCCGTTCGTTACACGCTGGTCATCAGCCCCAAACCGTAATTGTGCGTCTGACCGACTACTGATGCGACAGCCAGTGCGGTACGTCGTCCTGACAGGTTTCCGTTCGTCTCCATGTTTCAACAAGCGAGTAAGCAATGCCGTTATTTTATCGACACCTGATGAGTTGCGTGGTGATTCTGTCCGTCGGCGTCTTCGGTCTCAGCTTCGCAGACAAGCCTGCGTCAGCTGAGGAGGCGAAGACCGGGACAACTCTGGTCTACATCGGAACATACACAGGACCGAAGAGTCAGGGGATCTATGTCTCTCGCCTTGATCCGGCCACAGGTTCATTGAGCAAACCCGAACTGGCTGCCGAGATGGTCAATCCATCGTGGGTCACCATTCACCCGAACGGAAGATTCTTGTACGCCGCTGGCGAGTCCGGTCCTTACAAGGGTGGTGGCGGCGCGGTCTCAGCCTTTTCGATCGGAAAGGCCGGGAAATTGACGGCCCTCAATTCGCAGGAGCCGAATGGAAAAGGCCCCTGCCATCTCGCCATCGATCAAACGGGCAGGACGATCCTTGTGTCCAACTACGGCGACGGCAGCATGTCGAGCCTGCTGGTTGCCAACGACGGAACGCTCTCGCCGTCCGCGTGGGTCGATCAGTATCCGACGCTGGGTGCGAAGCAGAAACCACACGCCCATCACAGCGCCTTTGATCCGACCAATCGATTTGCCGTGACCTGCGATGCCGGGCTCGATCGAATTATGGTTTATCGCTTTGATGCGGCCACAGGATCGCTGACCGCCAATGATCCACCGTTTGCTGCGACAACTGCCGAGACTCACCCGCGTCATCTCACCTTCAGCCTTGATGGTCGGTTCTGCTACGACATCGATGAAAAGGCCATGAGCGTCACGGCGTTCCGCTTCAACTCCAAGACCGGAGTCCTGCGCCAGATCCAGGCGATCTCCACACTGCCGGCAGACTTCGCGGGCAAAGCAGGATCGACCGCCGAACTCATCCTGCATCCGTCCGGAAACTTCCTGTACGGATCGAATCGCGGCCCCGACAACATCGTCGGATACTCAGTCGATCAGAAGACTGGAAAGCTGGCTCTTGTCGGGCACACATCCACACTTGGAAAAACGTGTCGCAGCTTCGGGATTGATCCGTCCGGCCAATGGATGATCGTCGGAAATCAGAACTCTCACACGATGGTTCAATTCAAGATCAACCAGAGCACCGGCGAACTGACACCAACCGGAATCAAGTTCGAGCTCGGAGCACCCGTTTGCTTTCAGTTTCTGAAGGCGAAGTAGTAACGACGCAGGTCCGGAACCGGTTCCGGATCTGGCCTTTCGCGTCAGGAATATCCCGGAACAACTCCGGCCACGATAGAGGATCTCATGAAGAATCTGACGAACGCCTTCGTACTTATTGTGATGGTTGTAGCCTCGGCCTGCGTGCAGGCGGCCGAATGGGCTCCTGAGAAGCAGAAGGAGTCGGTGTTTACGGAGCGGAAACTGGATACCTTCCAGCACGGAGTCAAAGAGGAATGGGGCTATGCGGCTCCTCAGCGGGATACGTTCCTGGTGCTCCATCCGCAGCAGGCGCGAGCAAATGCACCGCTATACGTTGTGCTCCATTCTGCGGGGCACGATGTCCACTCCTGCCTGGCCTGCACGACCAGAGTCGGCAATCACGACATCTACCATGCGCCGCCGGAATTCTTTGCACTGTATCTCGACTGCCGAGCCAACAAGGGCGACTGGTGGTGGGGCAGCAATAAGTACAAAGGCTCCGAGGTCAGCCCCGTCGATCATCGGGTCATCGACACGGTGAAGTGGGTCATTCAGGAATACGGCATCGACGAAAACCGTGTCTATCTGTGTGGGAATTCGATGGGCGGGAGCGGCACGCTCGGCATTGGCGTTCGACACGGGGATGTCTTTGCGGCGATCAAGGCGAATGTTCCTGCCAGGGTCGAACACGTTTCCAATCGAATGTACTTCCCGCCTCATGCGTTGCCGGCAGATGTCACTCTGCCGGACCCGCCGATCGTCATCGACTACTCGGGCCAGAACGACGGCTGGTCGAAAGGCCACGACGGATTTTTCGCGGCGATGAATGACCGCCGGTATCCGCTGATTATGTACTGGGGTCCGTTCGGTCATGCGAACAACCACGCCAGCATCCTGAAGGTGAACGATCTGATCAATTCGTTCGACTGGCTGAGCGTCAAAAAGAACGAAGCTTATCCCGTCTTTACAAACGCCTCGACCAACCACCCGCTGCCCTGGCCGGATCACGTTGACAGTAAGAAGCCCGGACAGGTCAACGCGTTCCTTCGCTGGAAGGACGTGACCGAGACTGCCGGCAGCATCGAGGTGTCGCTCTTTACAGTCTCGCCGTCGGAACTGAAAACCACATTCACGATCCCGACGGAAACGAACGCCGACGTGAGCCTGCGTCGACTCCAGAAGCTGAAAGTCGCTCCCGGCGCGACGGTTCGCTGGAAATTCAACTCAGCCAGCGGAGAAGCTCAAGCCGATTCCACGGGATGCGTCACGATCGCAAACCTGAAGATCACGTCAGAGCCAACCGTGTTGACGATTCAGAACCGTTAAGGCCTCCTTCACTCGGAGTGATACTTTCTATGCGCATCGCCTCTGCAACGTCAGTGATCGTGCTGTGTCTGCTCGGCACGGCGCCGGCCGAAGACCTGTTCTCCTCCAAGCCCGTGTGGAGCAGCCGGACGGGGAATTCCGGTGGCGACGGCATTGCCCGCTTCATCGACGTGGATCGAGACGGCGATGCGGATTTCCTCACGAGTCGGTCTACAGGAACGACGGTGGCAAACTCCCCGAGACCCCTACGTGGTCGATAAAAACCAGCGGCCCGGCGCACGAAACCGTGTTCGCCGACATCGACAATGACGGAGACCTCGACATGGCCGTCGGCTGCAAGGACCAGGCCCACATCTACGAAAACCTGTCCGCCGGCCGCGTGAAGTCGCCGAAGTGATTGAATCTGGTGAAAGCGACGGGCAAGCCACGCAACGCCAACAATGAACCGGCCGGCAGGAGGTGGCCCTACGGCTACTACTCGCTACTCGCCGACTGTGTCTTTGATGTCGTCGAAGTACAGCGGGGTCTGATGGTCTGGGTGAGGACTTTGACTTTGTCCGGTACGACAAAGGCATTCGGTGCAGCCTCGCCCTGCGACGTGAAGACGGAGTCACGGTAATGATCAGGAAGATGACTTTAGTGACTGCAACGGTGTTTCTCGCAGGTGGCGCAACGACGGGTCACTGATCGCTGGTCAGCGCCACGGCCAGCGGCGGTAACTTTTGCTCTTCAATCTGCAGAGTGAAGTGTCCGCGCGGTGGGTAAGGTTTGATCCGCGGATGGTGATATCTCAGGAAACTGGTCGCGGCGATCGTAACTTTGCCACCTTGGAATTCGTCGCGGAGATCAGCGTAGATGTGTGCTCCACGC
>JAQBVJ010000101.1 GCA_027623235.1 Planctomycetota bacterium | reverse complement strand
CGAACGAGAAGCTTTCCTGAAACACACCCTGTAAACTCACGCCGAGCCTCCCTGCGAAATTCAAAGCTCTTGATACACAACGCTTTGTAATCGCTCGGAGGCTCCTTTTCCTCCCCAGTCATGAATAATCCGGGCTAACGTTAGCCGCCCGTTGAAAAAGTCGAATCCGCTACCTTTTTTCAAACGGGCGTCTGCCTGACGGCATTTGTCTGGCGAGAGTTCTTCGCCGAGTGCTGCGGACTTCTGATTCTCTCCCCGGTGGCAGACCGGACAACACTGACTGATAATGCCCGAGAGGCTGCGGCAACCGTCGCTGGCCGACTCACCTTGAGCCAATCGCGAGGCTGTTATGACCGAGTCCACTCCCCAGTCCAATTCGTCAGGGCAGAGTTCAGTTCCTCAAGATTCCCCCAGCAACTTTCCGCGACTGGGCAGGCGCGAACTGCTGGCGATGTCCGCGACGTTCGGATCCGGGTTTCTGGCCGCGCAGGGTCTCGTGAGTCAGGCCGAGGCCGCTGACTATGCGAAGGTGAAGCCGTCTGCCGCGAAGGCTCCCACCGGTAAAAAGTACCCGTTCAAAAAATCGATCAACCTGTGGGCGTTTCCTCATCCGGACAGGATGTCTCTGAAGGAGTGCTTCGAACTTGCAGCCGACGCCGGCTTCGACGCGGTCGAGGTCAACTACAACCTGGAAGGCGAACTCTCTGCCGAGTCCAGTGAGGCCGACCTCAAGGCCATCGGCAACATGGCCCGCAAAGCCGGCGTTGAGATCAGCGGCGTCTGCTCGTTCCTCTTCTGGCCCTATCCGTTGACGAGTAACGATCCCGAACGGCGAGCCAAAGGCGCGGAACTTTCCATCAAGATGATCCACGCGGCCAAGGCGCTCGGTACGGAGAACCTGCTCGTGGTTCCGGGAGCCGTCTACATCCCGTGGAATCCCGAGCCCGAACCGGTCCCCAACGATGTCTGCGAGAAGCGATCGCGCGAGGCTTTGACCGCAGCCGTTAAGGTCGCCGAGAAAGCGGGCGTGTACCTCAATCTGGAAAACATCTTCGCGAACGGCTTCCTGTTAAGCCCGCAGGAGATGAACCGTTTTGTCGACTCGTTTAACAGCAAGCACGTCTGCGTCCACTTCGACACGGGCAACATTATGCAGTTTCAATTTCCCGAACACTGGATCGATATCTGCGGCAAACGGATCCGCAACATCCACCTGAAGGAATACAGCAAACAGGCCGGCACGGAGTTCACTCTCGAATCGTTCCGCCCTCTGCTCGACGGCACAACCAACTGGCCGGCCGTGCTCGAGGCACTCGACCGAATCGACTACCGCGGCTACCTCACCTTCGAGTATTTCCACCCGTACCCGCACTGGCCCGAGGCACTGATCTATCAGACCGGCGATTCGCTGGACCGAATGCTGGGTCTCAAGGCCTGAGCCAGGCTCTCGCTCATTTCGAAATCGACCGCGCACAGGGAGGCGAAGCTCCTGCCGAGCCGCACACTGAGCGAATCGCCGGGGCTTCCGCCGAATGTGCCGTCTTTGGTAAACGGTCGCCTCGATCGAGTAAACTCCCGCGGACGGTCCACGGAACTCGCGTCCTCTTCGAGAGAGAACCCGGAATCTGGCGGCTGTGTCCGAAACACGAATCACGCCATTCGCAACTGCGAGAAATCTCATGGCAACACAACGACCGATGACCGTCCCCCGTTTCATGGCCGCAAAAGAAACCGGCCGGAAGCTGACCATGTTGACCGCCTACGACTTTACGATGGCCGAGGTCTTTGACGAGGCCGGCGTCGATTCGCTTCTGGTCGGAGACACGATGGGCATGGTTGTGCAGGGACACAATTCGACTTTGCCTGTCACGCTCGACCAGATGATCTACCACGCCGAGATCGTGTGCCGCGCGGTCAAAAACGCCCTGGTCATCGTCGACCTGCCGTTCATGACGTATCAGGTCAGTCCGCAGCAGGCCCTCGAAAATGCCGGCCGGATCATCAAGGAAACGGGAGCCGGTGCGGTCAAGCTCGAAGGCGGAGCCAACCAGTCAAAAACGATCCAGGCCCTTGCCGATGCCGAACTGCCCGTCATGGCTCACGTCGGAATGAAGCCGCAGTCGATCCGCAAAATGGGAGGCCACGGGAGAATTCAACGCGACTTCGACGCCATCCGCACGGACGCCCTTGCCGCGCAGGAAGCCGGCGCATTCTCCATCGTGTTCGAGCTGATCCCCGCCGGCGTTGCGGCGGAACTGACTGCCGAGCTGACGATCCCGACCATCGGCATTGGAGCCGGCCCGCACTGCGATGGCCAGGTCCTGGTCGCACACGACATGCTCGGCCTGACCTCGCCGGACTTCTCGCCGAAATTCCTCAAACGCTACGCCGACCTGCGAAGCATCGCCTCCGAAGCGGCCCGAGCCTACGTCGAGGAGGTCCAGTCGGGAGCCTTTCCGGATGAAGCTCACAGCCACCAGTAGCCGATGCCGGGCCGGGTTCTGCCAGGCAAACGATCGATGGATGGCGGCCGGTGGGAACCGGCCCTACGGTGTCCAATCCCTCGCCTCTCACCCCTTGCCCCTCCGCCTCCACCAATGCCCGACTTCGAACTTCACAGCGAATACGCCCCGGCCGGGGATCAGCCGAAGGCTATTGAGGCTCTCACACGAGGTATCGAGGAGGGCAAGAAGGATCAGGTTCTGCTCGGCGTCACCGGCTCCGGAAAAACATTCACGATGGCCAATGTCATCGCGAAAATGAATCGGCCGACGCTCGTGCTGTCTCACAATAAGACGCTGGCCGCTCAGCTCTACGGCGAGTTCCGCGAGTTCTTTCCCAACAACGCGGTCGCCTACTTCGTCAGCTATTACGACTACTACCAGCCCGAGGCGTACATCCCCGCGCGGGACATCTACATCGAAAAAGACTCGTCGATCAACGAGGAAATCGACCGGCTGCGGCTGCTGGCAACGAGTGCTCTGGTCAGCCGGCGGGACGTCGTCGTCGTGGCCAGCGTCAGTTGCATTTACGGTCTCGGGTCGCCGAAGGACTATCTGGAGATGATGGTCCCGCTAACGGTCGGCGAGGAAATTGACCGTGACAAACTCCTCTTCAAGCTGATCGACATTCACTACTCGCGAAACGATATCGAGCTCGGGCGAGGCAACTTTCGAGCGCGAGGTGACGTCGTTGAGGTCTGGCCGGCGTACGAGGAGTTCGCGTTTCGAATTGAAATGTGGGGCGACGAAATCGAAAGCCTCGCCATAATCAACCCGCTCACCGGTGAGACCGCCAAGTCGCTCGACAGTGCTTACGTTTACCCGGCGAAGCATTTCGTCCTGCCGGCAGAGCGGATTGAGGGAGCCATCCTGGAGATCGAAGCCGAGCTGCACGATCAGCTCGAAAAGTTCAGGAAGGAAGGCAAGCTGCTGGAAGCGCAGCGTCTGGCGGCGCGAACGCGGTACGACATGGAGCTGCTTCGTGAGACCGGCTTCTGCCCCGGCATCGAGAACTATTCGCGCGCCCTCGCCAGTCGGAAACCGGGTGAGCCGCCGTTCACGCTGTTCGATTTCTTCCCGGACGACGCGCTCGTCATGGTCGACGAGTCGCACGCGACGATCCCTCAGATCCGCGCGATGTTCGCCGGCGACCACTCGCGCAAAACAACGCTCGTCGAGCACGGATTCCGCTTGCCAATGGCTCTCGACAATCGACCGCTCAAATTTGAGGAATGGGACAAACGCCGCGGTCAGACGCTGTTCGTCACTGCGACGCCCGCCGACTGGGAGCTGGAACAGACGAAGGGCGAGATCGTCGAGCAGGTCATCCGACCGACCGGCCTGGTCGATCCGCCAATTCACATCGTCCCCGCACGAGGTCAGGTGCCGCACCTCATTGAGGAAATCAAAAACCGCGCGTCGATCGGCGAGCGCGTCCTGGTCACAACGCTCACCAAAAGACTGGCCGAGGACCTGACAGCGTACATGCTCGAAGAAGGCATCCGCTGCAAGTGGCTGCACTCGGAACTCGACGCGATTGAGCGGGTCGAGATCCTGCGTGAACTCCGTGAGGGCAAATTCGACGCGGTCGTCGGAGTCAACCTGCTCCGCGAGGGCCTGGACCTGCCCGAGGTCTCACTGGTCGCAATCCTCGACGCCGACAAGGAAGGTTTTCTTCGGAGCGAATCCAGCCTCATCCAGACCATCGGCCGCTCGGCCCGCAACGTGAACGCGAAGGTTGTTCTCTACGCGGACAAAATCACAAACTCAATGCAGGGAGCCATTGAGGAAACCAACCGCCGCCGAGACATCCAACTGGCCTGGAACAAAGAGCACGGCATCACTCCGGAATCGATCCACAAAGCGATCAAGCGAGGCATCGAAGAGGAGATCGCCGCCCGGACCGTCGTCCAGGAAGCCGCCGGCCAGTCCGAGACACAGTACATCACTCAGGAATTCCTGAACGAACTGGAACAGGAAATGATGTCGGCGGCGGAAAACCTGGAATTCGAAAGAGCCGCCCAACTAAGAGACCGCATCGTCCACCTCCAGCAAAACCTCGGCCAGGAAGTTTCGGTTGCCGACTCATCCCCCTCCGACTCCCAGAAAAAGAAAAACCGCCGAGGCAAACGAGGCCGCGGCGGGAGAACTCCGAAGCCGGGGTAGTGTCCGTGGCTGTGAATCTTTCTTATAAACCAGTGACTGACTGAGCGGGCATATGGGAGCGGGAATGTCGTAATTTCCGGATCGCGTGTGCCAGCAGACACGGAACCAGAATGGAGCGCCGATGCGCTTTTTCATGAGACGATTTGCGGTACTCGCACTTTGCGGGTTGCTCACCGGTTGCGGAGACTCGGAGCCTGGGACGCAACCTGATTCGGGAAGCCCTGCCGCTGTATCGAGTGGGGATTCGGTTGCGGCGGTTGCCGTGCGCGATGGAGTTGCTCTCTGTGTTTATGAAGGGAGTGGCCGGGAATACAAGGTCGGCAAAGTGGCGGGTGACCAGGTGACGTTGCCAGGTGACGTTGTTTGCCACATGGGGCGGCGCGACGGTCACATTCAAAGACCTTGAGAAAGCCGTTTCTGGAATCGCCGGCGCAGAGGGAGATGATTTCAGGAAGGAGCAGCGTGCTCTTGGCAACGCTCTGCTGGCTCAGCAGTTACCAGGAATCTGGATCGTTGAAAACGTGTCGATGGATGGTAAGCCCGAAGCCGTTCGTGCCGACGACCCGAACTATCTCATCATCCGCGCAGACAGGACGTTTTGGCTGATAAAGTAAGGGGAGAAAGCCGGAAGGGACCTGGAAGCTGGATGCCGATGGCAACCTTGTCATGGATGCGACAAACGACGATTCAAAGACGGCGAAGATCAAGCGTCAGCGTGGCGACAAACTCGAACTGACGATTGACGACAACGGAACCGTCATCCTGTTGAAGTACGGTCGTTCCAGTCTCACAGAAGAGCCGAAAGCCATCGACGAACAGTAAGTCACCGTTGTCCGACCTCGTGAGCAGCCGACGGCGCAAAGTCAGGATCGTGCCAAGGTGGCGAATTCGACTTCCAGCGGATTTTCTTAATTGGTGAGAATGCCACGACGGAACACTTGATTTCAGATCCGCAGATTTTGATCATTTGCGGGAATGGATGTACTCCTCTGTTCAACGGATTGTTCCATTTGTTCCTGAAGGAGTTTTCGAGATGAAGAACGTTCGTTTCACGTCGCTTGTGTGTGTTGCTCTGGCTGCTCTGTTTCTTGGAAGCCAGTTGCCGGTTTCGTCGACCGTTGCTCAGGATGATGCGAAGCCGAAGTCCGCTGCGACCGCCGAAAAGAAGGCTCCCAGGAAAGCCAAAGGCCGGGTGCCGGCGTACTTTGCTCAGGTGGGGCTGAGCGGCGAACAGAGAGAGAAAATCTATTCGGTGCAAGGTGAGTACGACGGAAAAATTGATGAGCTGGAAAAGCAGATTGCCGACCTGACTGCCAAACGCGATTCAGAAGTGGAAGCCGTGCTGACGGATGCACAGAAAAAGCAGCTTGCTGAACTGCGAGCGGCAGCGAAAAAGAAAGCCGACGACCGAAAAAAGAAGACGGACTGACTCCGATTGTGTTTTTGAAGTTCTCGAAGAGCTCTCGTCCTTCCGGGGCGAGAGCTCTTTTTCATAGGTCAGCATCCCTGCACCTGTCCTGATCCCTGCAACTGAATGAGGAAACTTACGATGGAACCTGCCGTTCGGATTCTCTGCCTGTTGGCACTTCTCACCTCGATGTTGTCTGCCGCGATTGCCGAGGACGCGATTGCCGAGGACGCGAAGCCGAAGGCGGTGACTCCTGAAGTTCAGACGGCGTCGTGGGCCGTCAAGTGGTGGGGACCTCGACACGAGCAGAAGCTGAAAGACCTGAAAGCTCAGGAGAAGGTCGACCTGTTGATGATCGGCGACTCGATCACGCACGGCTGGGAAGGGCACGGTAAGAAAGTCTGGGACGAGTACTATGCCAAACGAAATGCCTTCAACATCGGCTACAGCGGCGATCGGACTGAGCAGGTCATCTGGCGGCTTCAGCACGGTGAGGTGGACGGCATTTCCCCGAAGCTGGCTGTGATCATGATCGGAACAAATAACACCGGGCATCGACAGGATCCGCCAGAGGAAACCGCAGCCGGAATCAAGCTCATCATTGACGAGTTGAAGGAGCGAACGCCAAAGGCGAAGGTGCTCCTGCTGGCAATCTTCCCGCGAGAGGCGTCGTCAGACGGCAAGCTCCGCAAAATCAACCACGCGACAAATGCCATCATTAAAGACTACGCCGACGACAAGACGGTCTTCTTCCTCGACATCAACAAGACGTTTCTGGATGACGAGGGAACTCTGTCAAAGTCCGTGATGCCGGATTTGCTTCACCCGCAGGAAGCCGGATATCGCATGTGGGCCGAGGCGATGGAACCCTCGATCAAGAAGCTGCTGGGCGAGTGAGCAGCGGCCAGGCTCAGCGGTCCCGGACTTTTCAGCGGTCTCGGATTTCAAGCCGTGTTATGCGGCTCGAAGTTCTGCGGACGCGGAGTGGGCGTCCCAGCGATCGCAGCCGGTTTTGCTGACGATGTACTCCTGAAAATGGAAGACACGTTCCTCGCGGGCTGAAAGGACTCCGCCGGGAGGACGCTGCTGGCACTCCAGGCCTCGCTGAACGCCTTCGATGGCTCGGCGGTCTTCCTCAATCAACTGGTTGAACATGTTGATGAGGTATCGCTTCAGAAAAACTCTGGTCACGGCACCGTGCAGTCGGCCTCGTCTGCCCGCGTTGCCGAAGGCCAGGCCGAGCGACTGAGATCGTCCGGGAGCGACCGGCAACATCACCTCCACCCACGTCGCCATCGACAATCGAATAAAGATGAGGTTGGGGAAGACGTTGATCTGTTCCCAGCGGTGCTTCGGTTTTTCTCCGATCCAGGCATGGGCGAAGTCGTCGAGCAGAATCGGTAGCGACCGGTCACCTTGATAGCAGACTTCCAGCGAGCACCAGGCTTCGTGCAAGACATGCTCGCACCGTTCGGGCCTGGGGAGCGGGCCGAGTGTGCTCGGGTGGCACTCCTCGACGTGGTAAGACTCGAGGCTGTTTTCGAGCAGCACCTTCCAGTTGGCATTCACATCCCGCACGGTGGCCGCCATGAGAAACAGGTCCTGATGAAACAGCTCGGCGATGACGTCGAACGTGTCGCCGAGAAAGTCGCGCAGCGAGGGAGTGGATTCCGAAAGCGTTACGAAAATGAGCTGTCCGCAGGTTTCTGTGCGGAATGGCTGCAGGCCGAGCACGCCCGGCTTCAGCGGTTTAAAGCACGGCGAATCGGGGATTTTTCGCGTGTTGCCGGTCTCGTCGAATTCCCATCCGTGGTACTGGCACCTCAGTCGCTCGGGAGCGTTTCCGCACGACTCGCTGGTGACCGTGCAGTAACGATGAGCACAAACATTGAGAAACGTCTGGAACCGGCTCCCGCGACGCCAGATGATGATTTCATGTTCGAGCAACTGAACGGTTTTGAAATCGCCATCACGCGGAAATTCGTTTTTTGCTCCGACGCACTGCCACACGGAATCGAAGACGGTTTTCAGTTCCAGATCCAGTTGCTTCTGCGACGTGTAGGCTTCTGGCGGCAGCACCTGAGGAAGGTGGCCCTCACTGATAAACATCCCTGTCTCCGGATGGCTGAGCGGACTCTGTCTGGTTGAGTTGGCCGCCTCACGCAGCGACGCAACTCGCCGCGAAATCTACCCGCTGATCACAAAATCCGGATAGAGCGTTCTGGCAGCAGCTTGGATGCGAATGAGCGAGTGCTCGAACCTGAGAAATTGGCTTTGGAAGTTGGCGCAACAAAAAAAGCGGACGCCTGAATGACTCAGGCGTCCGCATCGTCTTATCGATCTGCTTCAGCAGAACGGATTACTCTTCAGTCTTCTTGTTGACTTTGAAGCCTTTGTCGAACGCCTTGTCCTCGAAAGCGATCGCGAGCTGATCGTCGCCTTTGGCTTTGTCAGCTTTGCCCTGGCAGTTGCCACAGCAGAAGGCCACGGAGACGCCGCTGATTTCGACTGTTTTGGTCGAGTCCAGGTCGCGACCGGAGATCGGGCATTTGGTCTGTGTGGCCTGGCTTGTCAGGAAGAGCTGATGGTTGGCCTTCGTGGCAAACTTTGAGGAGTCCTTCTCGAGGGCAGCTTTACACTTATCGCAGCAGACGTAGACGCTGGCATCGCGGTACTTCGCGACTTTTGCGTCGGCAATTTTGATTTCTTTGCCAGCCACAACACACTTAACGGTTGTGACTTTCTTGGCCTTTTCTTCCGCCTGGGTGCTGCTGAGGACGAAGACCAGGGCAAGACACGCGGCGCTGAGCAGGATTGTTTTTTTCATTTCGGACTTCCACTTGAGATTGGTGAATTTGAGAACCGTCCGGGGAAAAAAGATCGGATGAAGTTTCCGTCGTCCCCGGATTTGAGTTGCTTGAAGCTGAGACAGCAGGAGCGACGGCCGCTTTAATTCCGCCAGACCTCATAGAAGGCATGCAGTCGAATTCCAGGCGAGCTGTCGATGACCTCAATCTGGGGCCGCGTGCGAACGGAAGAAAGGACGGGCACGAACTGCGAGTCGTGCGGCTTCAGCATCAAAGCGATGCTCAGCGGTCGCTGGTGCAGCGTGACAGGGCGGTCTTTCGGAATTTTTTTGCCGTGACAGCGGCACCGATCGGTGGACGACGACTCCGGCTCAGACTTTGGCTCATTCTTCTGGTCCGCCGCGGCGCAGTGTCTACAACTGGTTGAACGGGTGGCGGATTTATCGAGCGAGCAGCACGAGGACGCTGGCGTCTGCTGAGACCCAACTGGCTGAGAGCAACATGAACCCCCGCCCCTCTGGCAGCAACTTCCACCCGCAAAACTCTGCAGGGGCAGAGTCAGGATGAGCAGCACGGCGATTGGAACTCGGCATCGAAGCATCAGGAAAGCCCTGTGTCGGTCACGGCGTTGCACCGTGAGATTATCTCAATGGAGATACCGCTCACAAGAGTGGTGCCGGTTTCGGACCGAAGAATTGAGCGGCATCGACCGGGCTGGCAAACGTGGCCTGTGAGCGGCTTTCAGTGGTTACTTCGCTTTCTTGTCTTCAAAGTCCTTTTTTACGTCGTCGAGAAGTTTCTGAGCGCCCTGCTTCAGCCGTCCGGCGGGCGTCTGGTTACGGCCATAGATTCCGCTGTAGTCCGGACGTTTAATTTCGTAATACTCGCCCCGCAGTTTTTTCAGCGTTGCGAGCTGTGAGTCGGTCAGGACTTCATCGAGCGCTTCCTGCTCCATTTCTTCTTTGAGCTCCGCCATCATCCTCTGCAGTTCCTGCTGGATCTCCTGCTGTTTTTTCTTCTGATCGTCAGTCAGGTTGATCGCGTCGCCAAAGACACCTCCGCCAGCACCCAGCGAAGTGACGCCTCGGTTTCGCAGCGCGATCTGAACGCGGATTTCTTTCAGGCGATTTTTCTGTTTGTCGTCGAGGACAGCCAGCGCATTCTCGTCGGCTTCCTTTCGGGCTTTCTGCTGGGCCGCTTGAGTCTTCTGCCAGGTCGCGGCATCGAATTGGCGAATTGCACCCTCGCCAGCCGGCTGCCGCATCTCCTGCCACATTTTCTGCATCGCCTCTTGAGATTGCTGCCGGATCTTCTGCAGCTCTTCCTGCTGGCTGCTGGTCAGTTTGAGTTCCGTGGCGATCTGGGGCAGGGCGAGCATCGTACCGAGATCATCTGGAATGTAGCTCCCGCCGAAGCCTCCGACCTGTGATGTCATGATCGGGACACCTCCACCGCCGGCCTGCCTGATGACCACCTGTGCCGAGACGCCGTCTGCGAAAATCACAAACGACAGGAAACAAACAAAAGCGGTGAGCTTTTTCATGGCGGAGGTCCAGCGGGGAAACAGGGGAGGAAATCGCGGGCTCATAGTGTGCCTCAGCGAAAACGCGAATGGAAGAGCGATAGACGCGGCGGGCAAGGCGTTCGAGTCCGATAAACATGGATCTGAAGTTCGGGCTGAACCCGGTTCTGAGGCCGGCCGTCCCCAGGCACCGCCAGCCGATCATACCGAGGCAGCGGCAGCTTATTGTGCAGCAGATCGTCAAACTACTCGGCAAACCGCCCGGCACTGCAGTACACGGCCGCCGACCGAATCCGACGCAGCTTTCGTAAAACGCGTTTTCGTCGTTGCTAATGAATCCAGCTTTTTACGAGCGAAAAAAGGCGGAGTGCCTGAACGGCCTTTGCGGGGTTGCCATGTTGGGGGAAATTGACGGACTCAAACGCCAGGTGATTTATCGGACGTCGGGTCTACAGAACCAGAGGATGAGAAAAAACAATGCCAATGTCATAGACGCGGTTCGGAATATCCGTTCGCTGATTGGGGAATCTGGACCAAGGCCTTGACGAGAGACTGCGACAATCAAGCTGGCCAGGGAGCCGACAACCAGCAAATCGAAATACTCGTCGCGGCGAAAATTGTCGAAGTTAAAGTTGACATCTCGGATGTACGCGACACACAGCATCGCGATGTAACCGTAAATGATGGAACGACCAATGAAACTGAGCCGTGGCAACACGCCCGGTGCCAAAGCCAGCCAGACCGGCACGATCATGAAATACGCCTTGCTGGTGTCAGTGCTGGCTATGACGAGAAGAACTGCGGCAACGACCCATGCCGGAAGCCAAACGACGCGGCGCAACTTTGCGAATCGGTTGGTCGTTTGAATTGGGTCGTTCATGGCTCACGCGGCCGCCAAGGGCACGACAATCCGCCTCAATAAACGGAGTTTCATGTGACGGAAATGTCGCAAGGCCCGGGAATTGACATGTCTTGCGGCGACATTGCCCAGCATGTCCTGTCGATCGGTTTCGCGTCAAGGATTGTTTGGTCGATACGGCGAAACGGGATTTCGTAGAGCCAGGAGACGGGCCTTCTCCTTGAATCAGAAACTCTGCCGACAGCAGCTTTCGTAGACGGTGAGAGAAATTCTGCGAACGAACGCGGTAGCCGCTTGAAGTGGCTGGGCTGTCTTCATTACTACTCGCCTGCTCCGTCGGCTTGCCGCGGGATGGATTTCCGCTGACTCTCTTCGAAAGAAACTCGATGTTTGACCGCGATGCTCTGATCAAGGTGTTTCAGGAACGAGCCCTTAAGTTTGGCGACTTCACGCTCGTCTCTGGAAAGAAGTCGAGTTACTACCTCGACGGGAAGCAGGTCATGCTGCATGCCCAGGGGCTGAGACTGGTCAGTGAAGGGCTGCTTGATCTGCTCAGCGATGTCGAGTTTGACGCGATTGGCGGAATGTCGATCGGGGCCGATCCGATCATCGGCGGCGTCCTCACTGTCGCGGCCGAGCAGAATCGCGAGATGATCGGCGTCATGGTTCGCAAAGAGGCGAAGGGACACGGCACGCAGAAGTTTATCGAGGGACCGCTTGAGCCCGGCATGAAAGTTGTCGTCGTGGACGATGTCGTGACGACGGGCGGCAGTTCGCTGGATGCGGCGAAGCGGATCCAGGACTTCGGTGCGGAAGTCGTCGAGGTCGTCGGAATCGTGGATCGGATGCAGGGCGGTGCGGAAAATTTCGCGAAGCACAACCTGCCGTTTCGATCGCTGCTGTCGATTCTTGACTTTGGAATCGAGCCTCCGGCGGCTGAGTAGTGTTTCTCGAGCGGGGCTCACCGGTTTAATCGGTTGCGGTTTGGGGCGAGCCGCCCGGTGAAATTGCAGCGTCGATGGTCGTTCGACCGGACAGCTTGCGCCGTTCCGCTACTTTTTTTGCGGGGGCAGCCGGTACGGGTTTCTGTTGGTGGGGAAACGAAGAGTCGGGCTCAGCTTTTCGACGCTGTTTGATTTGCTCTTGCCCGGCTGGGCGGCTCGGACGAATGCCGTTGGTCATCGGTCCGGCAGAGTTGTACGATCCTGGTCTCGACACGAGTCGTTTTGAGTCCGGAATGATTCAGGTTTGAAAGCCTGTTTTGAGATCGTCACAAAGAGTCGACATGCCAGACCGCCGTTCCTGCCCCGCGAATCTTCCCGGCACTGTTTGCCTTGTTCTGGCGACGGTTCTGTGTGGTTGCGGCGGCGGCACGGGCGACGAGCCAGTGATTGCGGTTTCGGAGTTCAACACGTGGCCGATGGCTCCGGAAGGAGCTCTCATTCCCGGCCCGCGGAGCATGACCATCGGGCCGGGCGGCGAGCTGTACGTCCTCGACAATGCCGGCCGCGTGCTGGTCTACGATCAGGGCGGCAAAGAGTCTCGACGCTGGTACATGCCCGAGTATTCGGTTGGCAAGGCGGAGGGCATCTGCGTGCTGAAGGACGGCCGCGTGGCCGTCGCCGACACTCATTATCACCGCGTCGTCTTGTTCAAGCAGGACGGCACGCTGCTTGGCATTCACGGAAAACATGGCGAGGGGCCTGGCGAGTTCATTTACCCGGTCGCGATCACTCAGGATGACGAGGGGAACTATTTCGTCGGCGAGTACGGCGGCAACGATCGGATTCAAAAGTTCTCGCCCGATGGGACGTTTCAGTTGTCGTTCGGTTCGTTCGGGACCGAGCCCGGCGAGTTTCAACGACCGAGCGGCGTCGTCTGGCGCGACGGCGAGATCCTCGTCGCCGACGCGTTTAATAATGTCATCCAGGTGTTTTCCGACTCGGGCGACTTTGTCGGAATTCTGGGTGCGACGCCGGAGGGCTCCGGCTTACACTACCCGTACGACCTTGGCGTGAACGCTCGCGGCGAAGTCTTTGTGGTCGAGTACGGGAGTAATCGTGTCACGCATCTCAGCCCGAAGGGTGAGGTGCTGGGACGATTCGGGTCTGTCGGGACGGCGGACAACCAGTTTTCGACGCCGTGGGGAATCGCGGTGGATGCCGAGGGCCGCGTCATGGTGGCGGACACAGGAAACCGGCGAATCGTGGAGCTGAAACTGTGATTGGAAAACGGGCAGCCCAGGCATTTACTGCCATCTTTCCACTGCCACGGAAAGGACGAGTCACACGCGATCTTTTGTGGCTGGTCGGATTCCTCGTCGTGTACGTCGCGGCGAGGCTGACGCTCTCCATGACGGGAGTGCTGGCTCTGGATTCGCGGTGGGATGTCGGCGTCGCAGTCGCGTTCACCTGGCTGGCCTGGATTCAGATCACTACGCAAAAAGTCTTCCCGGCACCGCGTCGCCCGTTCGTCTGGCGAGACGCACTTTCTCTGGTGATCTTTCTGCTGGTTTACGTCGGCGTGTGCATCGGCCTTGAGGTCACCAATCAGCTGCTCTTCGGACGCCCGATCGCTTTCGCACTGATGGCCGTCAGCGTGTGGATCTGGTGGATGAATCTGGCGGGGAAAGGCGGGCTCTCGAAGGGTCGGTCGATGGCCGCTCTCTGGATTCGCCTGGCTCTGGTCGGCGTGTTCGTCATGGTGATCGCCGAACCGCGTGCGGTGCGGACTCGAGATGTCCTGTCGGTTGTTTATGCGATCGACATTTCCGACTCGATCGGCGACGCGTCTGTCGACAAAGCCCTGGAGTTCGTCGCAAAACATGCGGTCGGCAAGTGGCAGAACGATGAAGTCGGGATCGTTGTGTTTGGTGGCACGGCGGCGGTCGAGATCCCTCCGCGGGAAAGCTTCGACAATTTCGAGCCGATCATCGCCTCCCGCGTCCGACGCGACGCCACCAACATTGAGCAGGCACTGTCACTGGCATCGGCGATGCTGCCTGAAGAGAACCGTGGCCGCATCGTGCTTGTCTCTGACGGCACCTCAACAAGCGGCAGCCTCTCGCAGATTCTGGACGAACTCAAAGCGAAGGAAATTGCGGTCGACGTGCTGCCAATCGACTACCAGTACGACCGCGAAGTCTGGATCGAGGCCCTCGAACTGCCTCAGTACTTGAAAGTCGGGCAGGACTATTCGGCCTCTGTCGTGATGTCGTCCCTGCAGGATGGCGATGGGACACTGCGGCTCAGCGAGAACGGTCAGGAGATCGCGGAAGCTCCCGTCAAATTCAGAGCGGGAATGAACCGGTTTGAGATTCCGCTCCGCCTGCGCGATGCCGGTTATTACGAGTACGCGGCAACGATCGAGGTTTCAGCGAGCCAGGACAACCTGCGACAGAACAACACCGTCGTGAATTACCTCTACGTTGAGGGAGACGGCAAGGTTCTGGTCGTCACCGATCCCGAAGGCGAAACGGAAGACTGGAAGCCACTGGTCGATGCACTCAAGGCTGCCGACCGGGCCGTTGCTTTGACCGACCCGTTCAACTTTCCGAGCGATGCCCTTTCGCTCATGCCGTACGACAGCATTGTGTTTGTCAACGTGGCGCGGAACGAGTTCGACGAGGCTCAACTGCGGGCCGTACACGATTCCGTGAAGGATCTCGGCACAGGCTTCCTGATGGTCGGCGGCCCGAAAAGTTTTGGGCCGGGCGGCTATCACGAAACAGACATCGAAAAATGCCTGCCGGTTTCGATGGACGTCAGCCAGAAAAAAGTGCTGCCAAAGGGAGCTCTGGCGATCATCCTTCACACCTGCGAATTCCCGGACGGAAACACGTGGGGCAAGCGGATCACGAAACAGGCCATGAAGGTGCTGATGCCGCAGGACGAAATTGGCGTCCTGGTCTACTCGTACAACGGGAAAGAAGAGTGGCTGTTTGAGCTGACTCCGCGAAGCGAAATGGACAAGCTCGTTCAGAAAATTAACGGAGCTCAGATTGGCGACATGCCGAGCTTTGCCAGAACGATGAAGCTGGGTCTGGAAGGGCTCAAGAAGTCAGACGCCGCCGCCAGGCACATGATCATTATTTCGGACGGTGATCCCTCGCCGCCGTCGCCGAAACTTGTGCAGGAATTCGTCGATAACAAAATCAGCATCTCGATGGTGGCCGTCTTTCCGCACGGCGGGCAGGACATTTCCAAGATGAATGCCATCGCGGGCGCGACGGGCGGTCGATACTACTTCCCGTCGGATCCGAATCAGCTTCCGGCAATCTTCATCAAGGAGTCCCGCACGTTGAAGCGGAAGATGATTCAGGAGAAAAAGCTCACACCGGAAGTCGGCATGGCGTCGCCGATTTTGAAAGGTGTCGAGACGATGTCTCCGGTTTACGGCTATGTGCTGACCTCAATCAAGCCGGAAGCGGAGCCGATTCTGCAGACCCCGCTCGGGAACGAAGAAGGCGAAGATGAGAACGATCCGATCCTCGCCAAGTGGCGGTACGGGCTGGGAGCAACGGCAGCGTTCACGTCCGACTTCAGTTCGAAATGGGGCAAAGACTGGCAGAAGTGGGACAAGTTTCGTCCGGTCATCAAGCAGCTCATTACGGACATTTCGCGAGTCAAAGAGCCGGGCCACCTGCGACTGTGGAGTTACCCGTCCGGCGGCGATGGCGTTGTGCTGGTCGAGGATTTTCACGCCGATGAGTCGTTCCTGGAAATTGCCGCCCTGGTCAGCGGTCCCAGTGACGAAACGAGGACGGTCACGCTACGGCAGATCAGCCCGCGTAGATACCAGGCTCGCGTACCTCAGTGGGGGCCGGGGCGGTATCAGATCATCGCCAAGGGCGTTGGAAGCGGTCGCGAAGAAACCGTCACTGGCGGATTCATCGTGCCGTACTCGCCCGAGTATCTCCGGTTCCGCTCGAACCCGATCGTGCTCGATGAAATTCGTAATCGCACCGGCGGATCGCTGTTCACACCGGATACTCCCGCTTCCGAAATCTTCGAGAAGCGGGATCCCAAACGCAGTTCCAATCCGGTGTTCGACTGGTTCCTGCTGGCGCTGGCCTGTCTGCTGCCGCTGGATGTGGCGATGCGGCGAATTCAGATCGACTTGTGGGCGGTGAAGAATCTTTTCAAACGGAAGAAGGCGGGTCCGTCGACGGCGACGATGGGATCGCTGCTGCAGCGGAAACAGGAAGTGGGAGCGAGACTCGATTCCGCACGCAAGGAGTCTCTCGGGCTCCAGGCAACGTCGAATATCCCCCGCGCAACACGACCCGTTCCGACCAGGAAAGTCGACGTTCCCAATCCGGAAACGACTCTGGAGAAACCGGAACGCAAAAGCACGTCCGGTGGCACGACAACCAGTCGGTTGCTCGACGCGAAACGAAAACGGCAGGAAGACGAAGAGGGTTCGTAGCGGCTGCGTCGGTTCGGCCGTCAGCCTCGTAAATTTCACATGAAAACGGTCCGAACGGGCCTGACCTCAGCGGAAGCACCATGAGCAGCACGATTGATCTTCAGGCGGAAGCCAGCGAGTTTCGCGAAACGTTCAAGCAGGTCTGCGACGAAGTCGGGCGAGTCATCGTCGGGCAGCAGGCCGTCATCGAAGCCACACTGGTCGCGCTGTTCTGCGGCGGCAACGTGCTGCTGGAGGGTGTGCCAGGGCTCGGCAAGACAGAACTTGTGAAGGCGATGTCGCGGGTGCTGGACCTGCACTTTCGCCGGATTCAGTTTACGCCGGACCTCATGCCGGCAGACATCATCGGCACGAACGTCATGACGAATGATGAGCAGGGCAGCTACCGCCTTGAGTTCAAAGAGGGGCCGATCTTCACGCAGCTTCTGCTCGCCGATGAAATTAACCGCGCGACCCCGAAGACACAGTCGGCTCTCCTTGAGACGATGCAGGAAGGAACGGTCACTACGGGAGGCGAGGTCCGGACGCTCAAGCCGCCATTCTTTGTGCTCGCCACGCAGAATCCGATTGAGCAGGAAGGAACGTTCCCGCTTCCAGAGGCTCAGCTGGACCGGTTCATGTTTAAGGTCGTCGTGCCGTTTCTGAATCGCGAGGAGCTGAACGAGGTTGTCAGCCGGACGATTCTGAAGCAGCCGATCGAGCTGCCGAAGCTGCTCAATTCAGAGAAGATTCTGCAGCTGCGCCAGACTCTGGCAAAGGTCGTCGTGGCCGATCCGATTCGTGATTACGCGTGCCGACTGGTTCTGGCGACTCATCCGTCTTCAGAATTCTCGCCCGGCAGCGTCAAGGAATACGTCCGCTGGGGAGCCAGTCCGCGAGCGGCCCAGGGCCTCATCAAAGCGGGTCGAGTGAGAGCGCTCAGTGGCGGCCGCGCTCATGTTGCGTTCGAGGATATCCGCCACTTCGCGGCTGAGGTTCTGCAGCACCGGATTCTGCTTAACTACGACGGGCTGGCGGAGAACGTTCCTGTCGAGCGACTTCTTGAGGATTGTCTGGCGAACCTGCCGGAAGACGCGGCTCAGATGGCTGGCGTCTGATGAGCCTTGCCGGGCGAAGCCGTTTCTTTGCGAACGCGATGGGAGCTGTCGCCGACGTACTCTATCCGCCGGCCTGTGCATTCTGCTCGGCCGCGCTGGACGCGGGTTTCGCATCCGACGGTGTGCGGCTCTGCTTGAGGTGTCGCGGAGCTTTTCAGAATTCCCAGGACGCGTGCCTGCTCTGCGGCATGCCGGTCGGGCCTCATGTGAGTACGGAAAACGGCTGCTCAAGCTGCAGGCGACGCGACTTCCGATTCCGGCGAGTCATCCGGCTGGGGATCTACAAAGACGAGTTGCGACAGGCGTGCATTCGCGCGAAGAACCCCGGTGCGGATCCGCTGGCTGGAGCACTGGCCGGACAGTTGGCGGCGAGGCATCACCAGGAACTCGCCGATTCAAAATTCGATGCGCTGGTCGTCGTGCCGCAGTTCTGGAGTCATCGAGTGACTCGGACACACCACTCGGCGGAGACAATCGCAGAGGTTCTCGCCGAACGACTGAGGCTTCCGTTCCATCGGCGACTTCTTCGAAAACCAAAGCGAACGCCGGATCAGTCGAGCCTGCCGCGGACAGCACGACTGAAGAATCTCGACAAGGCGTTTACCGTCCGTCGCGGGACGAAGCTGAAGGGACAGCGAGTCCTCCTGGTGGACGACATTCTGACAACCGGAACGACGGCAAACGAATGCTCGCGCGTCCTGCGTGCCGCCGGGGCCGAGTTTGTTGGCGTCGCCGTCATTGCCGTCGTGCCGTAGCCGCCTGGTGAAAAGCCAAACCTGGTAAACCGAAACCCGGTAGCAAATCGGCGCAAGTCGCCCGGTAATGCGTGGGAAAACGGGATCAGTCCGGACGGCTTACGCCGTGCTGCGACTTCTTCAACGGGCGGCTGGAACGCGTTTGTGCCGAATCGTTGGCCTGGCTGTTTTTACTGCAGCAGCGCCGCGACAGTGGAAACGACAAACAATGTCGAGAATCCTCCGCAGAGGATCAGGCCCACCGCGTACGGCCACGGAGCACGGATCTCATCGACGACTGTCGCCGTGACGTCAGCGGGAGGTCCGGCGGCTGTTTCGTATCCGGGACTCCAGACAGAGCCATCTTCCATCCGGAATTCAACGCGGTTTTTCCAGAGGGCGACGGTGGCCGGAATCAGGATGAACGCCGCTGCGCCGATCACTGCCCAGCTGCCTTCAACCTCACCGGAATCTTTGGCGGCCTGTTGAAGTTGCTCGGCGTTCTTCAGGACGAAAACGGCGAGCGCGTTGTTGAGAAAGTGGATCAGCACAGGTGCGTAGAAACTGCGTGTGGCCAGCCAGCTCAGGTGCAGAAAGACGGCAAGCGGCATCAAAGTCAGAACGTGAGCCGGGTGAACGTGAACGGCGGCAAAATAGACGGAGCTGACGAAGACTCCGACGAAGAGACCGTGCCGGGCGACAAGTCCGTGGCCGATGATGCCTCGGAAAATCAGCTCCTCGCCAATCGCAGGCGCGACGGCAATCACAAGCAGCAGCAGCCAGGCGGGAGTTGATTTTCCAAGCGGGAGCAACTGCTCGTTAATGTCCGTTCCGGAAAATTGATCAAGAGTCGGATAGGCGGCGGCGAAGTCTTCCCAGACAGGAAGCAGATTCTGGTGCAGCCCGCTGCAGAGCAGAGACAACGGCAGCACGGAAGCGACAATCAAGGCCAGCATGGGAAGACGAATCGGACGCAGCCCCAGCACGCGGGACGTTTGCCGACCGTGCCTCAGGCGTGTCATCAGGATGGCCGCCAGGGCAAAAACCAGCATCTCGCCAGCCATCATGAAGAACGTGTTGTCCTTGAGAAACGGGTCGATAAGTTCTTCGGCTGCCTGCGGATTCCTCGCCACTTCCTGAAGGACGTCCATGTTGGTGGCGAACAGGACGATGCCGGCGATGAGAATCCCCACGACGTGAATGATCAGAACGCTGAGCATCCATAGCAGTCCCGTCAGGATTCCCGGTCCTGGCGGGCGAGATGGTTCCTGAGGATCCTGCGCGGACACGTCGTCTGTGAGCGAGTCGACCAGCGAATCATCCGGTGTCGCTTCGTCTGAAAAGCGAGCTGGCCCGATATCGTCTGCCTCTGCTGGTCGTCTTCCTGGTTCCGGTGGGTTCTCGGACTCAAGTGGATGTTTCATCGACTTGCCTGTTTTGAAGTTTCGCGACTCTGCGTACGCAAGTTCCGATAGCGTTGCCTCGGCCAGAGTAGAAAGGCGTCGCGGCTGCAGAGGGCGTTCAGTACGATAGTCTGCCGGGTAGAAGCCGGGCAGAACCGTGAATCATCGAGATTCCTGTTCGGAGGCCGTTGCCGGAAAGCAGCAATCCCACCCGGCCGGTTTCAGAGGAACGTATCGCGTGAAGGTGGTACCGGCTGATCCGGTTCGGGACACAGTGGATGCCGTGAGAATTCTCCGTGAGTGACAGTCTTGAGAGTTTTGCCTCAACGTGGACGCTGTTCTGCGTCGGCTGCAATGAGCGGTTCCCTGTCGGGAAACCGGGCGAGCCGTGCCCCAGTTGCGGCCGGGAAACCTCGGCCGATGCCAGCCTCGTGAATGAGACCGTGGTGCTCAGCGATGAGGACGAGCACAAACAGCGCGGGGTGGCTCACTACCGCTCCGATTCCGATCCGCTGATCGGGCAGCAGTTTCACGTTTATCAGTGCGTGTCACTTCTGGGCAGCGGCGGCATGGGGCGAGTTTACCTCGCGACTCATAACGATCTGCATCGGCGATGCGCTCTCAAGCTGCTCAGCCCGAAGCGGGCGAAGTGCGATCAGGATTTCGTCGACCGGTTTATGGAAGAGGGCAGAGCGGCGGCTTCGCTCATTCATCCGAACATCGTCACGATTCATGCCGTCGGCGAAAATCACGGCAAGCATTTTCTGGAGATGGAATTCATTTCCGGCCGGTCACTGCAGGAGATGATTCGTGACCAGGGAGCCATGCCGGTGACTCGGGCACTGTCACTGGCGGCGCAGACTGCGGAAGGGCTCGCGGCGGCTCACCGGGAAGGCATCATTCATCGTGATGTGAAACCTGACAACATCATGCTCAACCGACATGGCGTGCCGAAGGTGAGCGACTTCGGGCTGGCCAAGCGGGTACTTGATGGGCGCGGCAAGCCGGTTTCGGACGGCCTGTGCGGGACGCCCAACTTCATGGCTCCCGAATTGTTTGCCGGTCAACCCGCCACGCCATCGAGCGACGTTTACGCGCTGGGTGTCTGCCTGTATTTCATGCTGGTCGGAAAAATGCCGTACCGGGCGAAGTCGATCGCCGATCTTCGCTGGCAGGTCACGACCGAGCGTGTGCCGAACATCCGCGACCTGTCGTCGGCGTTCAGTCTCGAAGTGGCATCGGTGCTCGCGCGGATGACCGATCCGACACCGGGTAATCGGCCGGTCGACGCCGTCGAAGCCTCGCAGTTAATCCACGCGGTTCTCGGCCACGAACGGGACCTGGAATCGCTGCTCCTCCAGGCGTTTCGTAACGAGGTCGGCGTGACCTGGAAACGCGACGCGGACGAACGTTACATCATCACCCGGGAACTCTCGGGGGGAAGAAGTCAGCGTGTCTTCCTGGAACCCAGCAGTCACGACGTCAATGAGCGTCTGCTTCTGTTTTATTCGATCTGCTGCCCGGCCGACCCTTCGTACTACGAACAGGCTCTCCGGCTGAATTCCGAAATGCAGCATGGCAGTCTGGCCATCCGCGAGTACGACGGGCAGCCCTATTTTGTCGTTGTGAACACTTACCCGCGATCGACTGTCGATCCCGAAGAAATTCATGCGACGATACTGGAAATGGCTGTACGGGCTGACCATGTCGAGCATCAGCTGACTGGCCAGGATAACCATTAGCCATTACGGTTGATGATCGGGCGGATCCGCCCAGGAATTGCTTCGTTCCCGCCGCTTTTTTGCCCCCGCCGCTTTTTTGCCCATTGTTCTCTCCCGCGCTGCCATTCCGAATCGACGGCCTGCTAATGGACCTGGATCTACTTGTCACCGAATTTCTGGAACCGAGAAACACCTCCGTTCTGCTGGTGGTCGTTGCGGTGAGTCTGGCTGTTCTCGCGAAGCTGGCAGACATCGTTGTCGATGAAGCGGTCGTTCTGTCTGAGCGTTCAGGGATTCCCAAAGTCATTGTCGGAGCGACGATCGTCAGTCTCGGGACGACTGCTCCGGAAGTGGCTGTTTCTGTCCTCGCCGCGTTTCGAGGTGATCCCGGACTCGCGATGGGAAACGCCGTCGGGTCGATCATTTGTGATACGGGTCTGATCCTCGGCCTTGCCTGTCTGATTCGTCCGCTCACGATTCCGTCGGCGATCGCCAATCGCCAGGGCTGGGTGCAGCTCGGGTCGGGGCTTCTTCTGGTTCTGCTGTCGATTCCGTGGTCGTCTCCCCTTTCCCCCTGGACGGAAGGCGCAAACGGAGTCTTTCCGAGATGGGCGGGGTTTTCCTTCCTGGGACTGCTCGCGGTTTACCTCTACCTCTCCGTGAAGTGGACGCGTTCGACCGGCAGTTCTGCTGCAACTTCTGAGGAATCGGAATCAACTGCCGAAGCAGGGACCAGCGAGCCAGCGGCACCGACGTGGGTCACGCTACTCAAACTTTTTCTCGCGATTGCCGGAGTCGTCGGATCCGCCAGTATCCTGATTCCGGCCGTTAAAATTGTCGCTTTGCGTTGGGGCGTTTCCGAGTCGGTCATCGCGTTGACCATCGTCGCGTTCGGGACGTCGCTGCCGGAACTGGTGACCTCCGTTCAAGCGGCCCGACGAGGTCATGGCGACCTGGCGATTGGAAATATTATCGGCGCGGACGTGTTGAACGCACTCTTCGTGGCGGGGGCCTCGGCAGTTGTCAGTCCTGGTGGACTCACCGTCGACAAGCCGTTCTTCTGGCTGTCGTTTCCGACGATGATTGTCGTGTTGATAGTCTTCCGGATCGGAATCATCGTGTGCAAAGACAGATTGCCGCGGTCCTTCGGGTTCGTGCTTCTCGGCAGCTATCTGATTTACATTGGCCTGACCGTGGCGACGGGACTTGGCGTCCAGCATTGAGTTGTGCCCCGCGCTGTCGGTTGCCAGGCCTCGCCAGACATTGACTGGAATTTCTCATGCAGACTCTTTCGGATTCGGAAGTCCAGCAGCGGATCGCCGAGCGGCTCGACATTTCCGACTTCAGCGGGAAGCGAGTCCTGCTCATCGTTCCCGACGCAACTCGAACGGCCCCGCTGCCGCTCCTGTTTGAGGCTGTGCATGGACGGCTTTCGGGCGAGGCCTCGCAGGTCGACGTGCTGGTTGCGCTGGGTACTCATCCGGCCATGCCCGAAGAAGCGATCTGCCGCCTGCTGGGAATCAGTGCTGACGACCGCGCCGGGCGATACGCAAGCGTCGGCCTGTTCAACCACGAGTGGGACAATCCCGAACGACTCGCGACGATCGGTGAGCTCACGAAGAAGGACGTCGAGGAAATCTCAGGCGGACTTCTGTCGCTCGACGTGCCGGTTCAGATCAACTCACGCATTCGCGATTACGACGTGCTGCTTGTCATGGGGCCGGTTTTCCCTCACGAAGTCGTCGGTTTCTCGGGCGGCAACAAGTACTTCTTTCCGGGGATCTCCGGACCGGAGCTGCTCAACTTTTTTCACTGGCTGGGAGCCCTCATTACCAACGTCGGGATCATCGGTGTCAAAGACACGCCGGTCCGTCGCGTCGTCAATCGCGCGGCCGAGCTGATTCCGAACCAGAAGCGGGCTCTCACTTTTGTTGTCAACGGTAAGGCGGAGATCTACGACCTGTTTTACGACACTCCGGAAAATGCATGGGAGTCAGCCGCCGATGTTTCCTCACAGGTCCACATCAATCGCGTCCCGAAACCGTTCAAGCAGATCCTGTCCTGTGCTCCGCCGATGTACGACGAACTGTGGGTCGCCGGAAAGTGTATGTACAAGCTGGAGCCGATCGTCGCGGACGGCGGCGAGCTGATTATCTACGCGCCCCACATGAGCGAAATCTCGATCACGCACGGCGACCTGATCCGGGTAGTCGGCTACCACGTGCGGGATTATTTCACAAAGCAATGGGACCGCTTCAAAGACTATCCGTGGGGCATTCTTGCTCATTCAACGCATGTTCGCGGCACGGGCACCTATAAATTTGGGATCGAGCGGCCGCGGGTCAACGTCACGATCGCTTCGCAGATTCCGCGAGACGTGTGCGAGTCGATCAACCTCGGCTATCGTGACCCGGCAACGATCGATGTCGAGTCGTTTGCCAACCGCGAAGACGAAGGAATTCTGCTCGTCCGCAAAGCCGGGGAGCAGCTTTACCGACTTGCAGACGAGTAAACTTTGCTGCGTGAAAACAAGTCTTGCCAGGTCGCATTTCCTCATCACAGTTCATGCAGAAACAAGACACTGATGGCCGATCGTTCCTCGACTCTGTCCGCCGAACTTCAGTCCCGACTCGGCTTCGCGCTCGACGCAGCCGCAAAGGCTGGCGAGTTCATCATGAGCCACTACCAGTCGCCGGACCTCGCCGTAGACCGAAAGCGGGACTCGTCCCCGGTCACGATCGCAGACCGCGGCGCAGAAGAACTGCTGCGCAGCCTCATCGACGATCAATACGGAAACGACGCGGTGCTCGGTGAAGAGTTCGGCGAGTCATCGGGCACAAGCGGCTGGCGATGGATCCTCGACCCGATCGACGGCACAAAATCGTTCATTCACGGTGTGCCGTTATTCGGAACGCTGATCGGGCTCGAACATGGAGACGATCAGGTGCTTGGCATTTGCGCGTTTCCGGCACTTGGCGAGACGATCTTCGCCGCAACAGGACTCGGAGCATTCTGGAGAATCGGGAGCAATGAACCTCGATCTGCGCGAGTGTCATCCGTTTCGAATCTCTCCGAGGCAACATTCTGCACGACAACGATTCAGGGTTGGGACCGGATCGGCCGCCAGGATGCGTTCGATCGGTTTTGCGAAGAGGCCGCGATCTGTCGTGGCTGGGGAGACTGCTACGGACACGCACTCGTTGCCACCGGCCGCGCGGATGTGATGGTCGACCCACTGCTCAACCCGTGGGATTGTGCTCCGTTTGTACCCATCCTGCGGGAAGCCGGCGGGCACTTCGTCGCCTTCAATGGTGAGGCAGACATCCACGCGGGCAACGGGTTATCCGTGAACGCGGGTCTGCTGAATTCGTGTCTCAAGATCGTCCAGCCGAAGCCCTGAGACTCTGCGGATCGAGACAAAAACCGGCAGGTCCGAACGGATCGACAGAACCGTTTCGAGTCTCATCGCAGGCAGCGAATCTGGCAAAACCGAGCGTTGCAAGGCCGGATTTCTTCCCGTATAGTTCCGCGTCTTCTGAGCGGCGACTGATCGCAAGTCGTTACCATTTCTGATATTCGGAGTTTTTTGTGCCGGTCAGAGAAAGCTCAGACACGAGGGCGGATAGCTCAGTTGGTAGAGCACAGGACTGAAAATCCTGGTGTCGCCGGTTCAATTCCGGCTCCGCCCACTCAAAAAAGCCTGTTTCCTAAAGGATTCAGGCGTTTTTTATGCGCTCTCGGAATCGTCAACAGCAGGGGTGTCTACAGGAGTGTCTACAGAATGGTTGTCCGGCATGGCTTTCTGCAGTAGCCGGGCCGTCTCATCGGCGTCACTCCCGACGTAGTATTTCATTGTCGTGTTGATGTTGCTGTGTCGCATCAGCTCCTTCAGGACGGCCGGAGTGACGAGCCGGGACCATCGGTGCCCGAATGACCTTCGGAGGTCGTGTGCGGAAGCAAATCCGATCTTTGGCACCTGCGTGACGACAACAGTCGCCCGCTTACCAATTCGGGACACCATGTGCTTCGCCACGTCGAGTGTGGCTCGGGCGTGCTTCCGGATGACCGTTGGCCGCGGATTGAACACAAACCCCGTTCGCTGGTCTTCGGGGACCGCCCGCAGCATCTCAGCGAACTCCGGAGCGATCGGCAGAAGCCTGTTCCGCCCCCCTTTCTCGTGTTCCGCTGGCACCCGGAGCAGCACGAACTCACCGGAAGTGTCGACGGTCAGCCCGTCGTGCCATTCGTCCCACGACAGCGAGAGAGCCTCACCGAGACGCAGCCCAGACCACCACAGGCCGTGAAGCAGGTCGGTCCATGATTTGACGATATCCGCGATTTCACAGTCGAGGTTGCGGAGCGTCGCGAGTGCTTCCCCTCGTAATGTGATGTCCTGTATTCGAGCACATTCACGTGCAAGTCGTTCCCGTTTCTGAATTCGCCGCGCGGCAACGACTCGGGGAACAATCGCGAGCAACCGCTCGAACTCCTCGCGTGTAGCTGGCCGGCCCTTTGCCTCGCTGGAGCCCTTCGGAACCTTCGGCATTCGGATCTTCGGTGGGTGCGGCAGGAGTTTCTGATCGGTTGCCCAATTCACCGCCGTCCGGATGTTTCGCAGATGCTTCGCTACGGTCGTCAGCGCGAGCTGCCTCTCCTGGAGTCGCTTCCGGAATGCGGCAACGCGAGTTTCGTTGATGTCCCGCAGTCTCGCCGGATTTGTCACTTCCTGAAACATCCGCAGCGAACGCAAGGCGTCTTCGCGTGACGATCCCCGGATTTCGCTGAGGTGCTCGGAATCGAACCGCTCGATGAACTTCGTCCAGGTGATCAACTCCGGCCGATACCCCTGCTCAAGCTCGATTCGCCACTCGACAGCGAGCTTCTCTGCTTCCTTTCGGTTTGTCGTTCCGGCTGATCGCTCAAATCGTTCGCCGGTCTCACCGTTCCGGGCGAGCAGGTACAAGTTTGCGCGGCCGGTTTTCTTAATGACTGAAACACGAATCTTCTTCATCACATTTCCTCGCTTTGTGTTGGCCCAA
>JAQBVJ010000100.1 GCA_027623235.1 Planctomycetota bacterium | reverse complement strand
CATAATGATCTCCTGAAAGGATTCTTCTTAATCCTTCCGGTGTCCACCAGTCTTGGGCTAACGCAGTCGGTGCATCCCAGGATGTGTACCAGACCAGCGGCATGACCAGAGAAAGCACAATAAATAGAGCAATTCTTGCCGGGAAAACGGCGATGCGGTCACGCAAACGCCATAGCCAAACGGAAGCTCCAATCGCAATCGCCCATGACGCACAAGATACGCATGCGAGAGCGAATTGGCCTCGCCAAGCCAGCGCAACTGCGCTGACGACAAACCAGCAGGATGCGCCGAGAACTCCGACGAACCAGCCAGTCGCATCCCACTGATCATTTTGCGTGCTGGAGTTCAAAATGGAATGCGAAGACGGGTTCATTAAAGCTCCTTTGGAATGGAGGCGTTTTCAGTTGGCGGCCGTCACCGGGAACGGCGTGTTGATTTCCCATTTGAAAACACGTGACGGCTTCTCGGAATGCACGGCATTGTTATCCGCAGGTGGGCGCATTGGCGTCACGCAAGTCTGTTTTGCTACTCGCTTTCGTGCTGATTGAAGAAGGCGATCCAGATGTACGCTGCCGTTGGCGCGATGAAAAGGACTGCAGGTGCAAGCCAGAAACGAGGTTCGTAGCATGGCGCAAGCATAGCGGTCACGGCACCAGCGGCGCAGAACAAGACGTAGATCATCGCATCTTGAATCTTGTGATCCGGCAGCTGCTCGAGATCTGGAGATTCAATGACGTATTGCGGACTTTGCGTTGTGGACTCAGTACTTGATGCTGTGGGCTTTTTGCGGACCACCATTGAGGGATGCTCTCAGTTGTGAAATGAGTCGTTGGAAGAAGTGTGAATTCTGTCGGCTCTTAGTGGATAACGTTTAGCGTAACCGGGTGGCGACGGTTGACGTTGATTTCAAATTCGGCGTGAATCGCCACTCCGGTTCACGCTGTTGTTCTGCAGCTTTGTGGGCCGCGGCCAACCTTAGCCCGGCGGAACGATGTGCTGCACGCCGTCCATCAGGTTGGTGAACCCACTAGGTTGCTGGTCTGGAATCTTGCCAGCCTCGAGCATGTTGAATGCCAATAGAACGGTCGGATGAACACTGTTTTCGAGACATCCGAAGCAATAGTGCCACGGGAAGATCGCGAGAGAACGATCCTCGTTGACAACCGCGATTGCCTTGAAATCATCGTGGTCGTGCTGGATAAGGCTGGCCCAGTTCCAGCCGAAGTGACGGACCATTGTTTCGCCCCACAGACAGCCAATTGGGAGTGCCCGATCTGTCCAATTATCAACGTTGGGGTCGGCCTTGGGCTTTCTGAACCAGCCGGATTTCTTGGGCGTCAGAAACTCATTGATTGCTTCCATGATAATAGAGGCGTCAGCGTTCGGATCGACGCCGACAATCGCCGCACCCTCGGCGGCCGCGCCAGGGATGCTTGCCGCGACAGATTCGACAACGGATTCTTCGGTGGTGCTCATCGTAAATCTATCGAGTTTGAATTTGCTGCAGAACGTCACCAATCACCCGGCGGCGACGAGAGATTGTCCACTTGAAAACGCCCGACTTCGCCGCTCGGGTGCATTGGATTGGTTCTGCCTATTCATGTTTGGGAAAGGCGTCCGGATTCATCCAGAATGCCTCCCAGATGTGTCCGTCAAGATCCTCGAAAGACCGCTCGTACATGAACCCATGATCCGCAGTCTCTCGATACTGCTTTGCACCAGCTCCGATTGCGCGATCAAGGAGTTGATCAACTTCTTCTTTGCTATCGAGCTGAAGTGCAAGAAGTACTTCGGTTGAGGAGTGGGAATTTACCAATTCCTTTTTCGTAAACCTTCGAATGCTGTCTGTGGTGTGCAACATCGCGTAAATCGTATCAGAAATCACCAATCCAGCGGCGTCGTCGTTGGTGAATTGCTCGTTAAACGAGAATCCTAATGCAACGAAAAACTGCTTCGCGCGGGGAAGGTCACCGACCAGCATGTTGACGTAGATCGCGTTTGGCATTGATGTCTCGTTTTGCGTTGTCGACTGGACTATTTGATGGGCAGAACGACCAGCGTAACCGGGCGGCGACGTTACGCGTTGATTTCAGATTCCGCCGGATTCGCCGCTCCGGTTCACGCAATTGTTCGGCAATTCTGTAAGCGGTTACTGAACTCCGTGATCGCGCAAGAGTTCCGGCCACACTCTGGGACCGAGCTTCTCAGACGACGTTTTCTTTCCGTCTGACCATTCTTGGATAAAAACCTTCCCGTTCCACTTTTTGTAAACAGTTCCATCCTTCTTGCCGTCGCAATATGTACCAAACTCGAAGATTTCTCCTTTCTCGTCGTACCGAACGAATGGCCCATCACCGTTATCAAAGGTGGAATGCGATAACACCGCTCCGTGGGAACTGAAATAGATAAGGTCGGACAATGATCGATCGGCATCGTAACGATACTCAGCCAGTTTCCAGCCTGCTGCAGTGTACCATTCTCTTTTTCGTTTTACGCGACGGCCTGTCGACCGAGTCCAGTCGCATTCGATTTTCTCTTGCAAGTTTCCGCCGTAGTCTTTGTCGTGGATTTCGTACTTCTTGATGACAAACGTCAGGCCTTGGCCATCACCTTCCTCGACAAGCAGCTTCCCGCCATCACTGCCTTTGGACCACTCGACGAACTTTTGATAACGCACGACTACGTCGTCTTCTCGGTATTCTTCAGTAATATCATAAAGTTTCTGTCCGTGGATGTTAGTGAAGCCGTCGCTTCGCGTCACAGAACGCTTTAGGGCCATTCTCGTATCCTCAGTGTGATGTGCAACTTCATCAGCCGAACTTTGAATTCTGCGGCGTGGGGTTTTATCGGATTACCCGGACGCGGCATTTCCTGATTATCCCGCCGGCGGGGTAATCGGGCGACGGGATGTTCTCATCTGTTGTACGGAGTGAGGCTACGGCCACTGCCGTCAAATGTCAAGCCGCCGTCTGGCTGGATGTTTACAGCACATCCGCCGTATTATGCCGCCGCGGGGTAATTCTGTTACCCCGCCAGCGCGTTGCGGAACCTGTTGAGCGAGGGCTGACCACGCGGAGCGTGGTGCCACACTGTCAGGTGACCCAGCCAGCGCGTTGCGGAATTTGTTGAGCCAACCAGTCGGGAGAGTCGAATGGGGCCACGCGAGACTGCAGGAAATGAGTCGCAGGCAAGATGTCCAGCCTCGATGCAGGAGGCCATCAGGCTGTTCGGACCAGTGTTGACTTCACGGAATGTGCCCGCGAAAGCGAGGAAGTACTTCGTTCGCTGGGTGGAAAGGTTTGACGCCTTTCGCACGGTGAAGCTGCGTCGATCACACCGCAGTTGCAGCAATGAAGACATCGCGGCATTTCTGCAGGATCAGCGAGCGCGGTTCTCGCCGCCTGACTGGCAGCTGAAGCAGGCTCAAGAGGCCGTCGTCCTGTTCCTGCGAAACGTCATTGGCGTGGAGGCGATTGATACTCGGCGTGTGACGGAACTTTCTGGCGAATCAGGCCAGACAGCGTCAGGCGGGCAGATGAATGACGTGCCTGTCCGCGTGGATGAAACCCGGCCAGCCTGGTATCAGCGCATTCAGCGAGCCCTGCGCACTCAGCACTATGCGCTGTCGACGGAAAAAGCCTACCTGGAATGGCTGGAGCGATTCGTTGATTTCCATGAGGGATGCGAACTGCAGAATGTGGGGACTGCGGAAGTCCGCTCGTTCCTGGAACACCTGGCTGTTGAGCGGAACGTCGCCGCAAGCACTCAGAATCAGGCCTTCAGTGCGCTCCTGTTCGCGGCGAAGGTTTTTGACATCGAACTCGGCGATCTGTCGAGTACGGCGCGCGCGAAGGGGGACAAGAGACTGCCCGTCGTCCTGACGGTCGACGAGGTGGATCGGTTGCTGGCCCATCTGAACGGGGTCTCGAAGCTGGTCGCACAGTTGCTGTACGGGGCAGGTCTGCGACTGATGGAGGCTCTCCGGCTGCGCGTCAAAGACGTTGATTTCGATTACTCGCAGATCGTCGTCCGTGACACAAAGGGAAATGAGGACCGCGTCACCTATCTTCCGGGAGTGGTTGTCGACGCGCTGAGGGAACAGATCAGCGGCGCCCTGGCAATCCACACTGTCGACCTTGCAGATGGATTCGGGCGTGTGTGGCTGCCGTATGCGCAGGCTCAGAAGTATCCGAATGCGGACCAGGAGCCCGGCTGGCAGTACGTGTTCCCGGCCGGCAATCTCTCAGTGGACCCACGAAACGGAATCATCCGGCGCCACCACCTCGGGGAGACGTCCATTCAGAAGTCGATGAAGAAAGCAGTTCGGTCCGCCGGGATCAGCAAGCCGGCAACGAGCCATTCACTGCGCCACAGCTTCGCGACTCACCTGATCGAGTCCGGCACCGATATCAGGACCGTGCAGGAATTACTCGGACATAAGGATGTGTCGACGACGATGATTTACACGCACGTCCTGAATCGTCCCGGTGTCAGTGGCAAAAGCCCGCTGGATGCGCGGCCGGCAAAGCCTCGATAGGCTCGGGCGAGCAGCGCAGCGTTTAAGAATTCTCCAGTGATTGGCGAACAGTGTGACCAGCGCCAGATCGTGGTACGCGACGGGACGTGTGAGCAGGGTCGGGTCTCCCGGAGGGACTCGCGATGCTCGGGAAGAGCAGATCGCGAGATCGCGGCGCCTGCACCACAATGACCTGTCGGATGGATTCGGCTCGGTTTCACTCCCCTACGCGCTGGCACGAAAGTATCCGCATGCGGAAAAGGACCCCGGCTGGCAGTTCGTGTTTCCGTCGAGAAAACTTTCTCGCGACCCGCGTTCGGGAACGGTGCGGCGGCACCATCTGCATAGAAACGATCAAGGACAGGCATTGTTGTGCGAGAAGTGGAAGAACAAGGACAGGCGGGTGTAACCGACGTTCCGAGACGCGAAATGCCTGGTCCTTCGTAAAAACCGAACGACATCGATGTGTTCATGATTTTCGACGACACGTTCGACGCTGCGTCGATAAACGCAGAAACAACACTCCTGCTTGATCACGGGTCGGCGGACGCCCATTTCGGGGCAAGTGTCTTCTGGCTACGTCGGCCTGCCGCATTCGGCGGGGAGTCGGCTACAATCGAGTTCTGGCAAACCAGGCGAGATGGTGGTCAGCGAGGTATCGTGGAAATTGTGGAGAATACCAATGATCAGAAATGACCAGGAACTGGCGACAACACAGGAAAGGATTCGGCGATTACAGGATCAACTTTCGTTGCTGCGCAGAACGGAAACGAACGTGGCAAATTATCGATTGTCATCAAGCGGGTTCATCGCGGAAGTCGATCGAATGCAACTCGACGTGCGGGAATATCTCAGCACCCCCGCCGAAATTGCTCAAGCAGGTTGACTTCACAACCGCGGGATGGCTGTTCTGCTCAGTTGGCCTTCACGTCGTAGGCGGTCAGCGATCCCTGGTCGCGGATGTAGAAGACTCCGCCGGTCACGATCGGGTGAGCCCAGGCCGGACGGCCGTGTCCTTCGGTTTTGAAGCGGCCGGTTTCGGTGTAGCCCTCGGGAGTCGCCTCGGCGAGCGCCACGTCGTGGCCCTCACCCAGCAGGTACAGCATGCCGTCGGCGAAGCAGATTGAGCCTTTGCCGGCACCTCGCGCCTGCCAGGTGATCTTGCCCGTCGCAAATTCCATGCAGATCAGCGAGCCGGCGCCGCACGAGTACATGTGGTCGCCGACCTTGACGATGCCGCCGTGGTGGCAGGCCATCTTCTTTTCGAAGTAGACCTCTTCAGCCACCTGAACGCTGCCGCTCAGAGTGACTTTCGCCAGGCCGCCACCGGTTCCGTAGCCGCTCGACGCGAACACCAGATTGCCATCGACGATCGGGGCACAGCAGTTGGCCGTGCCGTTGGCCGGAGCGGCGTATCTCCACAACGGTTTGCCGGATTTGACATCGACGCCGAACACCGACTGGTTGGAAAACTGGACGATCTGGTCGACGCCATTGATCTTCGCGAGGGTCGGCGAAGAATAATGAGCCCGCTCTTTGAACTCGGCACTCTGCCAGACGACCTCACCGTTTTCCTTGTTGAGAGCCAGCAGCGTGCCCCCGTTGCCGCCTGGCGTGACCAGGATCAGGTCGCCGGCGATGAGCGGCGATTCCGAGTAACCCCAGCCGGGACGTCCGCCGCCGAACTGCGAACTGAGATTCACATGCCAGATCGTGTCACCCGTCTTCGCTTCCAGGCAGACCAGATCCCCGTTGCCGCCTTCGGCGTAAACTCGATTGCCGTCGATCGTCGGAGTTCCTCGCGGGCCGTCGCCCATGCCGTTGCGGTAGCCGCCGATGGCCCCCTTGAGCTCCTCAGCCGTCAGTTCGCCATCGCCGTTGGCTCGCGTCGCGACGAAGTGTGTCCGCAGTTCCTCGACCGAGATCACTCCGTCGCAGCCCGATTCGAACTTCAGCAGCCCGGCCAGCAGTTCCTCTTTCGTCAGAATATCATCGCCGCGATTCGTATTCGGGTCGCGCTGGTCGAAGCGGCCAAAGTTGCGGTCCAGCAGACTGCCTCGTGATTCCTGGCGGGCGATGCTGCCGTCTTCGTCCTTGTCGAGCGCTTTGAGAAACGCGTCCGTTCGCGACTTCGCCAGCGCCTCCGCATCAGCCTCACGGTCCGACTTGTCCATGCGTTGCCATTCGTTGCCAAGCCACCGTCCTGCCTCTTCCCAGGAGAGCGACGCATCGCCGTCTTTATCGAGCGTCTTCACGAGTGCCGCCGACCGTTTCGCGGCAACGGCTTCAAGCTCCTCGCCCGCGGCCTTGTTGTACTTGTTCCAGTCCCAGCCGAATCGCGCGAGCGCCTCAACTTCAGAGACCGTCCCGTCGCCGTCCGTGTCGAGCCGCTTCATTTCGTCGGCCAGTTTTTCTTTCAACAGCGAAGCGACCGGAGCCGGCTGAACGGCCCACAGTGTTTTTCCGTCTTTGATATCAACCGCGATGATGTGCTCCACCCCGTCCAGATCGCCTTGCGTAAACAGACGCCCGTCTTTCACGACGATCGACGAGTAGCCCACGCCGACGCTGTCAACGTGCCACAGCACCTTCGGCCCGCCTTCAGGCCATTCCTTGAGCAGCCCCGTGTCGGAGCTGATCCCGTCGCGATTCGGACCGCGCCACTGCGGCCAGTCGCCCGGGCCTGAGGGAACCTGAGCGAATGCTGACGTCGCCGGCAGAACGAGAAGACTCAGCAGAATGAAGGAGTAAAGGCGGGCGATCATGCGAGGGGTCCGGGGAGGGAGAGCGGGGTTGTTTGAGGACCGCCGTTTTCGTGCGTGCGCGGCAGAAAGTCCAGTAGGTCAGGCTGTGCCTGACGGAGTCAACGTCGCATTTTCCAATGACCAATCAGCAGTGACCCATGCTGAGAACTCCGTCAGGCACAGCCTGACCTGCTTTCCCCGGTCCTGGATTCTGCCGTACGATATGCAACTTCGAAGTGCTCCCACTTGCGAGTCGACTATGAGAACCCAGTCGCGTTACGCTGCATTCGCCGTTGCACTGACCACTTTGCTGAGCGTCGCGCAGTCCGCGCCGGCTCAATCCGAGCCCGGGTACACTGGCCGCGTCCCGACGGACCTGCAGGTCCTTTACGACTTCCAATCCGACACGGGTGACATCGTCAAGGACCGCTCCGGGGCCGGCACGCCGATCGACCTTCGCATCGCGGATCCAAAAGCCGTTGTGAGGACCAAAGGGGCACTCGAAGTTCGAGGCAAGACGAGTATCGGTTCCGAGAAGCCTCCGCCCCGACTGATTGACGCCATTAAGAAGTCCGGAGTGCTCACTGTGGAAGCCTGGCTCAAACCGGCCAGCACAAAGCAGGACGGACCGGCGCGAGTCGTGACGATCTCCAGCGATCCCAGCAACCGCAACTTCACGCTCGGCCAGGATGGTGACCGTTTTGATTTCCGACTGCGGACAACCCGCACCTCAACCAACGGCATCCCGTCGCTGCAGTCTCAGCCGCGAACGGTGACCACGACAAAGACGCACATTGTCTACACACGGTACATCACCGGCGAGGCCCGGCTGTTCGTTAACGGCAAAAAAGTGGCTGAGACTCCTGTCGGCGGCGATGCGTCCAACTGGGACAGTTCGATGCGGCTCGGCCTGGCCAACGAGTTCTCGGGCGATCGTCCGTGGCTCGGCACGTTTTATCTGGTCGCGATCTACAGCCGCGATCTGACCGCGAAGGAGATTCACCACAACTTCCTGGTCGGATCGGACGGCTCGGGCGAGTCGGACCTGGCCCGGCTGTATAACCGAACGCGTTTCGAAACGAAGATCGCTCCGCTTCTGGCCAAACACTGCGTCGAGTGTCACGACCCGGCAACAAAAAAAGGTGGTCTCGTCCTGTCACGAAAAAAGGAGGCACTGGCGGGTGGCGAGAGCGCTAAGGCGATCGTCCCGCAGAAACTCGAAGACAGCCTGCTCTGGACTCTGGTCGAATCGAACGAGATGCCGAAGAAGCGTCCGCCACTCTCCGCGGACGAGAAAAAACAGCTTCAGGACTGGATTTCAGTCGGAGCTGACTGGACTCTCGACGAGATCGACCCCGCCGTTTACGTGCATGAAGGCAGGGCCGGAAAAACGTGGGTGCAGCGGCTGACCCTTGACGAATACATCGAGACGGTCCGCAGTGCGGTCGGCGTCGACATCGCGAAGGAAGCCCGCGAACTGCTTCCGCCTGACCTGCGGGCAGACGGCTTCAACAATACGGCCTACAACCTGAACGTCGACCTGAAACGTGTCGACGCGTACTCGAAGCTCGCGGGCCTCATCGTCGAGCGAGTCGACGTCGACAAGTTCTCAGGACGATTCTCGAAAAGTCGACGGCTCATTGACGACGACAATCGCGACCTCATTTCGAAGATGGGGCGATGGGTTCTGCGCGGTCCGCTCGATGAGGCCGAGATCGTCTCTTACCGAGGCATCGCGACGACGGTCGCGAGTTCTGGCGGCGATTTCACCGAGGCGATGAGCTACATCCTTGAGGCGATGCTGCAATCTCCCCGCTTCGTTTACCGCATCGAGAGTCAGCGCGGCGGTGGCTCGTCGTGGCCGGCCAGTCAGCATGAACTGGCCTCACGGATCAGCTACATCCTCTGGGGCAGCCCGCCGGATGAGGAACTGCTCAAAGCCGCCGACGAAGGACGACTCGACCTGAAGGCGACAGCAGCCCAGGCAGACCGGATGCTGAAGGACCCGCGAGCTAAACAGCGATCGCGGCAGTTTGTTTCGCAGTGGCTGAACCTTGGCCGCCTGAGCAACATGCAGCCTGGGAAAGAACATTACCCGCAGTGGGATCCGAATCTTGCCGGAGACATGCGGGACGAGACGCTCGCCTTTTTTGACGAGATCGTCTGGACGCAGAACCGTCCGCTTTCGGAATTGCTGAATGCTCAAGTCACGTTCGTGACCCCCCGACTCGCCAGGCACTACGGGCTGAAGCCGCAGGATGGCGCAGCCGATCAACCAGCCCGCTACGACCTCAAGTCAACGCCTGGCCGGGGAGGCCTGCTGACACACGGCAGCGTCCTGACCGTCGGCGGCGACGAAGCCTCGATGGTGACGCGCGGACTTTTCGTCATGCAGGATTTGCTGCGAGGCGTTGTCAAAGATCCGCCGCCGTGCGTCGACACGACTCCGGTGCCGACAAAGGCAGGCCTCACACAACGGTCGATCGCCGAGGCCCGCCTCAGGAACGTCAGTTGCGGAGGGTGCCACGTGAAGTTCGAACCCCTCGCATTTGGCCTCGAAAAATTCGACGGTCTGGGCTCGTTTCATGAAAAAGACCACCACGGAAATCCGCTGCGTGACGACGGACAGATTCTGATTCCCGGCGAGGCACATTCGGTTTCTTACAAGTCGTCGGCGGAGTTGATGGATCTGCTCGCCGACAGCGATCGAGTTCGACAAACGCTGACCTGGAAGGTGGCTCAGTTCGCGATGGGCCGCCCGCTCGTCGCGACCGACGCGCCGATCCTGGCGAAGATTCATGATGCTGCCTGGAAAGCTGGCGGAAATTACTCCGGCCTGATCAAGGCAATCGTCACCAGCGACCTCGTGCAGACGACTCGATCGGAACAGGACGAGTAAAGATTCACAATTGGAATCCGACTTCAGCGGTCAGAATATTCTGAGGACCGCACTCACGTTGCGACCTGACTGATCTTTGAGCAAACTCAAACCGCTTGCGAGCGGACTTGCCAACTCCTCACCAGAGCACTTCAGATGACAGCCGGAAAAATCAGCCGACGCACCACACTCAAAGGCCTGGGAACAGTCGGCATCGCCCTGCCCCTCCTTGAGGAAATGCTCTCGTCCAGCACAACGGCGGCCGAGCAGAAACACGAAGTCCCCGTGCGGGCGTTTAATGTCTTCTTCGGACTTGGCATCCCGGCTCCGCTCCAGACGGAGGGCTTCGATGGAGTCCTTGAGCCACTCAAACCGCTGAGCGACAAACTGCTCATCATGCGGAACGTCGACCAGGTCCGCTGTGATGAGAAAGGCATTAACGCTCACTTCGACGGAGCATCCGGGGCGTTTACCGCCGAGGCCCCCAACGGAGAGGCTCGTGCCGGCGGACCTTCGATCGATCAGGTCGTCCGCCGAACCCACTATCCGAACGGCCTTCCCGACGGCATCGTGCCGACGCTGATTGGCGGGACATTCTTCCGTCGTAGCCGAGTCAGCCGCTACGTCCACAGCTACAACCCGGACGGCACTGTCGCGGCCACGATGCAGGAAAAGCCGCGAGACCTGTTTGACCGCGTGTTCGGCATCCTGAATGTCGCTGGCGAAGACGACAAGAGCCTGCGCAAACAACGTCTGAAGCAGAGCGTGCTCGACTCAGTCGTCGACCAGTACCGCTTTTATACGGGAGCGAACTCGCCACTCGGAGCGACGTCCAGGGCGCGCATCGCCGATCACCTCGACCGAATCCGCGAGTACGAACAGCGAGCCTTCTCGTTGACGCGCCGCGACCCGAACTCGCCGAACCTGCCGCCTCGGTCGAACCTGCTGCACGGTGGCCCCGCCGATCCGGGTGGCCAGGGAATCGACATCACGCTGGAAGAACTCACCAGTGAATGGCGTCTGATGGCCGACCTTTACGCACTTGCCATTCAACTGGACCGGGTCCGATTTGGATCGCTGACATTCCTCGCGGCCGGTGAGCGAATTCGGCTGAGCGGCGAGTACAAGTACGCTGACCGGACCGTCTGGAACTTCGACGATGCGAAGCAGCACAACGCGTCGGGCGATCAGGGCTGCAGTCACGAGTGGTGGCACAAGTTCAACGAGAAGAAAAAGAACGAGCAACTTCGAGCTCACGCCCACATGAAGATGCGCGAGGTGGCGTACTTCCTGTCGCTGCTCGACGGCAAAGAGGCGCAGGAACCGAACGGACGCTCGATCCTTGAGAACTCGATGATCACGATCTCGACGGAATCCGGCGACGGCCGACACTCCGACGTCAAACGCGAACTCTCGGGAGTCTTTCACGCGATCACCGGAGCGAACGGCCGATTCAAAACCGGACAGATCATGGACGTCGGCAAAGAAGCCCTCGACGTTTACAACACGATGTTGACCGCGATGGGAGCCAAATCTCACCTCGGCCCTCAGAAGCGGGACGGCCAGAACGTCGATTCCATCCGCGCATAATCGTGAGGCGGCATCAGAGCGGACGGCACTCGACCAGCGAATCCGGTTCGTCTGAAAGCAGCACGGTATTCCTCAGCGGTCGGCCGAATTCCGGAGCGGAGATTTCGATGCGGTCTCCCGATTGAATCTCGATGCCGGCCGAAATGCTCAGCGTGGCCGTGCCGAAGTAGTGGCAGTGGACATCTCCCGGGACGCGGAAAGCTGGATATTTGAAGTGGTGATGCTCGAGGTTGGCGATCGTGTAGGACATGTTTTTCTCGCCGGTCAGGAAGGTGTCCTGCCACAGTTCGGCGCCGCCTCTCACGATTCGTACCTGACCCTGGATGTCGTCGGGGAGATCTCCGACGAGGAGTTCCGGGCCGAAGGAGCATGTCCTCAGTTTGGAATGAGCGAGGTAGAGATAATTCTGCCGCTCCATGACGTGGTCGGAAAACTCGTTGCCGATCGCAAAGCCAACTCTCAGGACGCGGCCGCCCTGGCCGATGACGTACAGGCCGACCAGTTCCGATTCCTCACCGGCGTCCATCGCGAACGGCGGCGACGGCAGGTCCTGTTCGGGAGCGGCAATGCAGTGGCCGTTCCCTTTGTAAAACCACTCGGGCTGCACGCTGATCCTGCCCGGACCGGGCTTGCCACCGTCGAGACCCTTGCGAAACAACCTCATCGAATCCGTTTCGGGCTCGTCCGATTTCGCAGCCGCGGCCGAATGAAAACTGTCTCGAGCTTTCGCGCTGCCAAGATGAGTCAGCCCGGTGCCGGTCACAAAACAGTGAGCCGAATCGGGATGATCGAGCGGCGCGAGGAGCCGCTTCTCTGCGATCAGCTCGTCGTACGAGACGGTTTGTTCGGAGAGTGTTTCCTGGACAATCGTCGCGAGCGATTCACCTCGCATGTCTGCCCGCAAAGCCAGTTCAAGAACGCTCGGGGCATCGGCAACCACTTTGATCTGTTCGCCGTCGACGACGCCCACGTGGCGCGTGTCGCCTGAGATAAACTGAATGAGTCTCATTTGTTTCTCCGTAGGTCAGGCTGTGCCTGACGGAGTATTCGATCGTTCAATTCTCGTCGGCCGGCAGGAACCCGCCCTAGACCCAACATCGTCAGGCGGAGCCTGACCTACCAGTTTGTGAATGATCCGTCGTCCCGGGTGAGACGCGGGCAGTCGCCTTTGACTCTCGGGTATCGCTCGAGGGCGGATTCGTCGAACTCGATGCCCAGGCCAGGTCCCTCGGGCGGCAGCATGAAGCCGTCTTTGAACGGGACCTGCACGGGGAACAGATCGGGCAGAACCTCACCGGGGATCCGGGCACATTCCTGCACGGCGAAGTTGCTTGTCGCCAGGTCCAGATGGAGGCACGCCGCCGTCGAGACCGGGCCGAGCGGGTTGTGAGGGGCGATGGGGATGTAGTGTGTCTCGCACCAGCCGGCGATCTTGCGGGACTCGGTGAAGCCGCCGACATTGCACAGATCGATGCGGGCGAAGTCGATCCAGTCGTTTTCAACGGCCTCGCGAAACTCCCACTTCGTGGCCCACTGCTCGCCCATCGCGATCGGGACGGCCGTGTGCTCGCGAAGCCGACCGATTGCCGCCGGATTCTCGCAGCGGACCGGGTCTTCGACAAAGAACGGGCGGAGCGGTTCCAGTTCCCGGCAGAGCACGACGGCGTCGACCGGGTCGAGCCGCGTATGGACATCGATGATGATTTCCGCATCGGGTCCAACGGCGTCGCGGATTTTCGAAACGAGTTCCACTCCGCGCCGGACGGCTCGGCGAGGTTCCAGGCGTTTACCATCTTCGTCCGGCAGGTTGAAGCGGACGAACTTCCAGCCGGCTTCGATGCGATTTGCCGACTCCTCGGCCATCCAGTCGAACTCGCCATCGGGCACGTGCGGGTAGCAGACGACTTTGTCGCGGACCAGGCCGCCCAGCAGTTCGTAGCAGGGCACGCCGAGGGCTTTGCCTTTGATGTCCCACAGGGCGATGTCGATCGCGCTGATCGCGGCGGCTCCAATGCGGCCGCCGGGGAAGAAGCCGCAACGCAGCATGACCTGCCACAGGTGCTCGGTCCGCATCGGGTCTTCGCCAATCAGCGACGGCGCGAGCGCGTTGACGAAGCCGGCCATCGCGTCCTCTCGCCAGGTGATGCCACCTTCGCCAATCCCGGTGATGCCCTCGTCGGTCTCGACGGTCACGAAAAAGAAGTTGCGAACTTCGCCGACAATGTGAGTTTTTATCGATGTGATTTTCATGGGCGTAAAGTGCGTCAGAACGAGTCTGTCCGAAGTCGATTGCGGTCGTACGGAGTGCTGTCTTAACGTGGGCGGTATTCATCCGGCAAGTTTGCGTCCTGATCGAGGCTGACCGCAGATGGCATCCGATTCCGCACCGGCTCCCGAGTCTCCGCCCGCCGCCACTCAGCCTCCGACGAATCGCCGCTGGCTGATGTTCTCTCTGGCGGCCGGGACCAGCTGGTTTCTTTATCTGCACCGCTTCACGTTTGGAGTCATCCGGCCCGAGCTGGAAAAGGAATTCGGGTTCTCAAACACGGAACTCGATTCCATCTTCGCTCTGTTCAATCTGACCTACGCGATCGGGCAGATTCCTGGCGGCATCATCTGTGACTTCTTCGGGCCTCACTTCTTTCTGGCGTCGATCATTCTGTTGTGGTCCGTGGTGCTGCCATTTGTCGCGATGACCGGATCGCTGAAAGGACTTGCGATTGCCCGTCTGACGTTTGGAGCCGCTCAGGCCGGTTGCTATCCGTCGCTGGCCAAGGCGACTCGCACCTGGTTTCCGAGTAAAACGCGAACGATCGTGCAGGGCCTCATCGCCAGCTTCTTCGGGCGAGGCGGCGGGGCAATGGCTCCGATCGTGATGAGCTCGCTTCTGATGGGGTATTACAACCTGAGCTGGCGAACGTCGCTCATGCTGATGGCCGCGTCAGGCGTTGCGTTTGCCCTCGTTTTTCTGAAGTACTTTCGCAACTCGCCCGAATCCGATCCGAAGGCCAACGAGGCGGAGTGCAATCTGATTCGGGAAGGCCAGCCGGAAGCGGAGGAAGCTCCGCCGGTACTACCTGCGTCAAGAGTGCTTCGAAACCCCAGCCTGGTTGTCTTTTTCGTGCAGCAGTTCATGAATGCCGGGGCCGACATGATTTACGGTCTGCACCTGGGCAGCTACCTGCGAAATCACTACGGCATCGAAGACGACGTCAAGTTCGGCCTGCTGTTGAGCCTCCCGCTGTGGGGTGGAGCGTGTGGTGGCATTGCCGGCGGGTTCATCAATGACGGCCTCATCCAGCTCACCGGGAACCGCCGCTGGTCACGAGCGGCCGTCGGGTTTACCGGCAAGTTTCTGGCGTGCTTTTTTCTTTACGCCGCTGCGACGGCGGGCGATCCGGTGCGTGCCTCGTGGCTGCTGTTCGCGACGAAGTTCTTCAGCGACTGGACTCAGCCGACAGTCTGGGGAACTTCAACGGACATGGGAGGCCGCTACTCGGGAACGGTTTTCAGCATCATCAACTCGTCAGGGAGCCTCGCCGGTTTCATCGTGCCGATTGTGGGCGGTGTTCTGCTCGACCAGTACGTGACCGAGAAGATGGTCGATGGCGAGCTGGTCAAGATCACTCAGTACGAGCCCGTTTTCATGCTGGTCGGAGTGATGTATCTGCTGAGTGCTCTGTGCTGGTTTTTCATTAACTGCACCAATTCGCTCGACCCCGGCGAGGCGACTGTCCCGGCCAGCGATGACGGCTCGCCTGTCGAACCGGACGTGTAGGTTTTTCCCCAGCCTGAGACCGCACTCGACCGGAGCAAGCCGTGACGAATGAAAATGTCGCCGAGTTTTTCGACTCGCTGACCGGCGAATACACCGAAACCATCGAGCGATGCTTTCCGCGCTATCCGGAAATGCTGTGGGCCGTTCTCAATTACCTGCCGACAGGACGTCGATTTGAGAACATCCTGGACCTCGGTGCCGGCACGGGAAATCTCTCCGTTGCCGTTCACGAGGCTTTTCCGGAAGCCACACTGCGCGTCGTCGACGTCTCGCGCGATTCGCTCGACATCTGCCGGGAACGACTCGCCGAGTGCGAGCGACTGATCTGCGACGAGACTGACTTCCGCAATCTGGAATTTCCTGAAGGCTCGTTCGATCTGATCGTGTCGAGTATCGCGATCCACCACCTCGACGCGGCCGGCAAGCAGTCACTGTTCCAGCGATGCCACAACTGGCTGAGCGACGGCGGCATCTTCTGCTTCGCCGATCAGTGTGCGGGAGAAACCGAGGACCTCTACGCTCGACACATCGAGAACTGGAAGCAGCAGACCATGCAGGCCGGCTCGACCGAAGCCGAGTGGCAGATGTGGATGCAGCACCAGGCCGAGCACGATCACCACGACACGCTGTCCGATCAGATGGCCTGGCTCCGCGTCGCTGGCTTTGAGAGCGTCGACTGCGTCTGGCGTTTTCTTCTGTGGTCGGTGATCCAGGCGAGGAAAGCGGCGTGAACTTCACCCTGTCTCGGGAGGGCGAAGCTCCTGCTGAGCCGTACGCGCAACCGATTGTCGTTCCAGCTCTTTCCAGCGTACGGCTCAGCAGGAGCCTCGCCCTCCCGGGCGCGCATTAAGCGGATTCGTGGACCGGAGCCACTCCGGCTCGGCCGTAGTACTCGCCCCACTCGTCGGTGTTTTCGGCGACGTGGACCAGGTTCACGCCGCGCACGAAGGCTGGCAGGTCTCCGGCTTTGAACGAGTCCCAGAGCTGCTGGGCGTGAGTGAAGTACGACTTCGCTCCGCTCGGCCAGTCGATTCTCAACAACAGACCGGGGTACGGATACGGGCGGGCTTTGCGTTCGATGCGGTGTTCTTCGATGACGTCCCAGTTGATGGTGACTCCGATGCCCGGCTCGTTCGGGATCTTCGACATGCCGTTTGAGACGACCCATGGTTCCTCGACAAACTGAGTCGGGTACATGTGGTTGCAGTGGATCGCCGGCCAGCGGGCGTGGGAGAGCGCCGCCTGGACGTGCAGGCAGAACGTCGCTCCCAGGTTCGAGCCGACCCACTGCAGCCAGAACGGTTTATTGAATTCCGCGCAGGTTTTGCCACGGCCGATCGCATGGCTGACTCCGCCTTCCATCACGAAGCCGTCGCAGATGTCCCGGCGGATTTGCGTTTCAAATGCCGGCCTGCCGATGTGCTGAGCGATCGGCACGGACAGGTGCTGCCGCAGCATGCGGTTTCCCTCGACATCTTCCTGGTTGATGGGGCTCTCCCAGATCGCAACCTTCTCGTACTTCTCGAGCCGCTTGCACAGCGGTCTGGCTACGGCCGGGTCGAGGCCGAAATCGTTGAAGTCCATGTCGAGCAGAAAGTAATCCGGCACGGCTTCGGATAATCGCGCGACCTGATCTTCGAGGTCGAACCACGGGCGGGCTTTCGTTTTGAACGTCGTGTAGCCGTTTTCCGCGGCCTCTTTGCACTCACTGATCCAGTCCTCGGCCGGCATGTCGATCGCCCACCAGCCGACATGACAGTGCGTGCGGACTTTCTCGCCGAGCAGCGACCACACGGGAGCGTCCATCGACTTCGCGACGGCATCAAACAACGCCATCTGCAACCCGGCTCCCAACGTGTCATCCCACATCACAGTCGCGGCGTGTTTGCCCTGAACGCGGGCGACGGCCTCATCGGTGACCTCGCCCCACGTGTAGTACGGCATCGTCTCGCCGACCCCGACGACGCCATTGCTGAGCGTCACTTTGCAGATCTCAAAGAGAGACCAGTGAGGAATCTCGCGGACCATGTTCCGAAACGGCACCGGCTTGAGCGGCAGGTCGACCCAGATTCGTTCAACAGAGGTGACTTTCATGGCGGGTTCTCTTGAGGGTGGCGCTGACGCAAATTCGCGAAGACGCAGAGGTTCGCAAAGGATGTGCGGTCAGGATTGAACCACGGAATTCACGGAACGCCACGGAAACAAGGCTCTTCTTTCCGTCGATTCCGTGCATTCCGTGGTTCTCATCTCAGAGCATCCTTCGCGTCTCTGCGCTCTTGCGTCAGAATAGCCCGCTCCAGATTTCAGAAAAGCCTCACGAGAACTCTATGACCGTCTCTATCGAAAAAGTCCGCTGCATCGCCACCGCTCCCGCCGGGATTCGGCTTGTCATTGTCAAAGTCGAGACGACTGAGCCGGGTCTCTTCGGGCTCGGCTGCGCGACGTTCACTCAGCGGCCTCTGGCTGTGATCGAAGCGGTAGAACAATACCTCGACCCGTTTGTGCGAGGTCGAAACGTCGACGAGATTGAGGACATTTTTCAGTCGTCTTATGTCAGTTCGTACTGGCGGCAGGGACCCGTGCTGAACAACGCTCTGTCCGGCGTCGATCAGGCTTTGTGGGACATCAAGGGCAAGCGGGCGGGCATGCCGGTTTATGATCTGATCGGCGGCAAGTGCCGCATGGCCGCGCCGGTCTACATGCACGCCAGCGGCCGCGATTTTGCTGAGGTCACCGACTCGGCCCGCAAGCTGATGGAGCAGGGACTGCGGCACGTGCGGATGCAGGTTGAGGTCCCTGGCCAGGCGACTTACGGCACCTCTTCGGATCTGAAAACGCACAGCGAGATCGACTCGCCGACGAATCCACACAATGTGTTCGAGCCGGCTGACTACGCGCGGCTGGCTCCGAAACTGTTTGAGCACGCCCGGAAAGAACTCGGAGACGAAGTGGAACTGCTCCACGACATTCATGAGCGAGTGCCGCCAGCAATGGCCGTTCAACTTTCCAAAGACCTGGAACCGTTCCGGCTGTTCTTCGTGGAGGATGCTCTGCCGCCGGAAGAGATCAATCATTTTCGTCGGCTTCGCGAGGCCTCGCACACGCCGATCGCGATGGGCGAACTCTTTACCAACGTCAACGAGTACCTGCCGCTGATCAGCGAGCGGCTCATCGACTTTATCCGGGTTCACATCTCCGACATCGGTGGGTTCTCAATGGCTCGCAAGATCGCGGCCCTGTGCGAGTTCTTCGCCGTCCGCACGGCCTGGCACGGACCGGGCGATACCTCGCCAATCGGCCACGCCGCGAATCTGGCTCTCGACCTGGCCACACCGAACTTCGGCATTCAGGAATTTACGCCGTTCAACCAGGCGACACTCGACGTCTTCCCCGGCTGCCCGGAACTGCGCGACGGCATGCTGTGGTCAAACGGCGAACCCGGCTGGGGCATGGACCTCAACGAAGACCTGGCCGCGAAGTTTCCGTATCCAGATCACCCTTACAACGGAGCCTGGCCCGCCATCCGCAAACGCGACGGCAGCCTCGTGCGGCCGTGATGCGAGGGTCGCGCCCCGAAGTGCCACCTCGAACAGCAACCGCTATCATCCGCCTTTGCTGATCCGACACACTCCCGCGATTGGACTGACCCATGATTGCCACCCGGACGTGTTTCGTTGCCCTCACCACATGGATTCTGTTTGCGGCTCGGCTGCCTGCCGACGATAAGGACGACGGTTTTCAACCACTCTTCAACGGAACAAACCTCGATGGCTGGGTGAGGACCAACACGCCCGAGTCCACATGGTCCATCCAGGACGGCATGCTGATCTGCACCGGTAAGCCGATTGGCGAGCTTCGAACCGAGAAGATGTTTCAGAACTTCATCATGGAGATCGAGTGGCGGCACATGAAACCGGGCGGCAACGCCGGGATCTTCATCTGGGCCGACGATATCACCGCTCGAGGAGTCCCCTTTCATCGCGGCATCGAGGTGCAGGTTCTTGAGAATGCGTACGGCAACAGCAAGAGCCACACGACTCACGGAGACATCTTTCCGATTCACGGAGCGAAGATGACGCCGGTCAACGGGCGAGGCGGCAGCCGCGCGTTTCCGACGGAAAGCCGCTCCAAAGCCAGCCCCGAGTGGAACCACTACCGCATCGAGTGCCAGGACGGAAACATCTCGCTCGCCGTCAACGGTAAAGTCGTGACGCAAGGTAAGGACTGCAGCCCGAGCAAAGGCTACATCTGTCTGGAGTCCGAAGGCGGCATCGTTCATTACCGAAACGCGAAGATCAAAGTTCTGCCGGACACGCCGATCGACGATTCGGACATCGCGATCGCCAGTCGAGGTTACCGCAGCATCTACTCGGGCCTCGACCTGACCGGCTGGAAAAACTCGAAGGCAAACGACGGTCACTGGAAGGCCAGTGACTGGGTGCTGTCTTACGACGGGAAATCCTCTGCCAGCGACAAAGCTCTCGTCTCGACTGAGACGTTCGGCGATTTTGGATTCCTGATGGACTTCCGACTGGCAGAAGATTCCGGCATTCCTGTCATTCAGATTCGCGGCGCAAGTGGATTTCCATTCGTCCTCGCTGGTGTCGAAGATTCCGCCGAGCCAGCGATCAAGCCTGGCCAGTGGGTCCGAATTGAAGGAACCGTCATCGGAAGCCGCATCTCAATTTCGGTCGACGGCAAAGCCCGCGAGCTGGACTTCAAAGGACGACTGCCTGAGTCCGGCCCGCTTCGCCTGATCCCCGATGGCGCGGTCGATTTTGCGAATATCTACGTGCGGGAAATCAAGTGATGTCGAAGAGGGGCCGGTTTCAACCAGCCAGATTGAAACTCACGGCCGGAGGGAACTGGCCCGACACAATCATCGTGGTCTTTGTCTCACACGAAGACACAAAGGCACAAAGCAGCGAGAAAAACGGAAATGGCAACTCTTCGAGTCTTTGTGTTTTTGTGTGAGCGACTGATTTGGTGGCAACGGAACATGCCCGGTCGATCTCTCAAGATGCTGCTGGTGGTTTCGCTGCTGACCACAACAGCAATGGCCGAGAACTGGCCGGCGCTGCCGCTCAAAAATGGGTCCGTCGAAATTCCCGCTCAGGAATGGCGACATCGCCCCGGGCCAAGAACGGTCCGAGTCTCGGTCCACTATCCAGACGCCTCGATCGAGAGTGTCGACTCAAAGACAGGGCTGATGCTCACTCTGCACAACTGGGGCGGGACCGACTGTGCCGGTACGGCGAGCCCCACTGCTCTGGCGAGTCGGCTCAACGTCGTCGCCATCTGCGTGAACTATCTGCAGAGCGGTCGAGCCGACTCAATCGACGGGCCGGAGCCTTACGATCACGGCTATCTCCAGGCTCTCGACGCGCTGCGGGCTTTGTATTTTGTCTACGACGGACTCAAGACGGCGGAGCGGCCGTTTGATCGCGGGCGAGTCTTCGCAACGGGCGGTTCCGGCGGCGGCAACGTGACGCAGATGTGTAACAAACTCGCCCCGAGGACGTTCGCCTGCGTGATCGACATGTGCGGCATGGCGAAGCTCAGCGACGACGTGGCCTTTGGCGAGCCCGGCGGCACCGGACTGAATGCACGCTGGAGTCGCGACTCTGCGAGCCCGAATTATCTCGCGCCGGCTCACCAGGAAATCCGGTTTGTCGGGAAGCCCGACCATCTTGCTGTGATGATGAAACTGCGAAACCCGGCGAAGATCGTCGTCGTCCACGGACGAGACGACAACACATGCCCGTTCGCGGACAAAGTCGAACTTGTCGAGAACATGCACGCTGCGGGGCTCGATGTCGAACCGCACTTCCTGGCGCAGGAAGACCTCGACGGAAAAATCTTCACGAGCACCGGGCACTCGCTCGGCAATCGGACGGAGATCGTGTTCAAAGTCGCCGAGCAGTACCTCGCGCCGGACCAGAAGAAGACATCACGCCGCGTCCGCAAGCCAAACGACTTCGAGACACGTGGCTCGATCGGTTATCCGGTGACGGGTGGCGAGTTTGTGATCTCGTACTCGAGCGGCTATCCCGTCGGTCATTTCATCGCGAGCAACGCTGGAGCGTGGCCCCCTGCCCTGCCGCGCGGCGGTGAAAACGGATCCGTGACGCTGACGTCTGATCAATTTCTGAAAACTCCGGGCGACGTTTCCACCTGGCTCGAAGAAGAAGGAGCCGCACAGTTTGTTGTGGCGAAGACGGCACCGACAGTCGACCTCGCGTTTCATCGAGACCTCGGCCCGAACGCGGCCAACCGACGGCTGTGGTCTTCGTGGGGAGACATCGGACTCGCCGCGGACGGCAGCGTTTACTGCGGGATCGGCGACCACGGAGACGACGCGGGCGGCGACGCCCGGTGTTTCCTTTACCGCTGGGACCCGGCAGCAAAAACACTCGCCCGGCTTGTCGACATGAACGAAGTCGTGCCGTCGCGGCCTGGTCAGCCGGCCTGGTCGAAGGTGCATGCGAAGATCGACGAGGCGGCCGATGGGAACATTTATTTCTGCTGCACATTGAACGCCGGCAACCGGGCGGGCGACGAGCGATACGGCTGGACGAAGGAACTGCCGGGAGCTCAGCTTTACCAGTACGACCCGGCGACGGGAAAGACCCAGGTCTTCGCGAATCTCCCGCCGAAACGCTGCACGGCGACCTCGCTGCTCGACCGAAAACGAAACGTCTGGTGGTGCAATCTCGAAGCGGGCGAAGGCGACGCTCTCTTCGGGCTCGACCTGACAACGCGGAAAGTCGTGTTTCAATCAAAGGACGGAGATGTCGGGTTTAACCGCAACTTTGCCTTGCTCGCCGATGGCTCGATTCTGTTTAACTCGGCAGAGGGGCAACTTGGAATTGTCGACTGCGGCTCGAAGTCGCTGAGTCCGATCGGTGTTTCGTTCGAGGAGACGCCGGGCATGCGGGCCTCGACGCAAGAGTCCGCGGACCACTGGATTTACGGCAGCACGCACGGTTCCAATCAGCTGTTCCGCTTTCACACGCAGATGCGAAAGCTGGAAATGCTCGGGCCGAACTGGCTGACGGGCCAGTACACGACTGTGATGATTCTCTCGCCGGACGAGCGGTTTGTGTACTACCTGCCGGGAGCTCACGGCAAAGCGTTTCTGCACGGGACGCCGGTCGTCCAGTACGAGATTGTGACGGGCACTCGCAAAGTCATTGCGTTTCTGGCCGAGGGGCTCGAAGAAAAAGCCGGCTTCGTCCCCGGAGGCACGTACGGGATCAAGTTGAGCCACGACGGCAGCACTCTATACGTCAACTTCAACGGCCACGCCGCCGAGCATCAACGACCCTCGCGGATGACGCCGATCGGCTTTGGTCTGTGTGCGTTCGCCGCAATACACATTCCCGAACCGGAGAGGTGACTCGTGGCTGATCGACCTCACGTCTTGCTGATCACGACGGACCACTGGCCGGCTCATTTGCTGGGCTGTGCCGGGCATCCGGATATCCAGACGCCAACACTCGACGAGCTTGCGCGGTGCGGGCGGCGATTTACAAACGCGTACAGTGAGTGCCCGGTCTGCATTCCGGCTCGGCGAAGTTTGCTGACCGGGCAGTGCCCGCGATCTCACGGCGACCGGACTTTTCAGACGACCATGGAAATGCCATCCGTCCCGACGATTGCCGACTGCTTTAGCGAGGCCGGTTACCAGACATTCGCAACGGGCAAGCTGCACGTGTTTCCTCAGCGTGCCCGGGCCGGATTCGACGACGTGATTCTCGCCGAGGAAGGTCGACCTCACTGGGGCGTGTGGGATGACTACGACATTTTCCTGGGCGACCGAGGGTACGCCGGGCGACAGTTCGACCACGCGATGAGCAATAACCAGTACACCGCTCGACCGTGGCACCTGCCCGAGGACTGCCACGTGACGACCTGGACGGCTCGCGAGATGTCGCGAACGATCCGTCGCCGCGACCCGACCCGGCCCGGGTTCTGGTACATGTCCTTCACCCATCCGCACCCGCCGCTCGTCCCACCGCAGCACTATTGGGACATTTATCAGAGCGTCGATCCGGAACTGCCCGTCTATGGCGACTGGGTTCCCGACGAGTGGCGAGACGGCCAGGTGAGTCACGTAGCGGAGCGGGGCAAGCCGCCCGGCGACACACTGAGCGAGTCGGCGATCGACCAGACAGCTCACGCCGTTCCGCGACAAGCCGACTGCTTCCGGCTGCGGACTCAGCGCGAGGGCTGGCACGTCCGCACCGAGTCCGCCATCCGGACCGGTCTGCGAGGCTTCTACGCGCTGTGCACTCACATCGACCATTCAATCCGACTGGTCCTGGGCACGCTGCGTGAGGAAGGCATCCTCGACAACACGATCATCCTCTTTACGGCCGATCACGGCGACATGCTCGGCCGGCACGGGCTGTGGGCCAAGCGGCTGTACTACGAACCCTCGGCCAACGTGCCGATGCTGCTTGTCGCGCCGAAGGGTGAAGCGCGAGTCGACGAGGCCTCACAGGACGATCGCCTCATCGGACTGCAGGACGTCATGCCGACGCTGCTGGAACTGGCGGGGCTGGAAGTTCCCGAGTCGTGCGACGGACTCTCGATGACCTCAACCCGTCAGCGCGATTACGCCTACGGGGAATGTAACGAAGGCCCGATGGCGACGCGGATGATCCACGACGGTCGCTACAAACTGATTTACTACTCGGCCGGAAACGTCCGACAGTTGTTCGATCTGCAGACTGACCCGCAGGAACTGCGAAATCTCGCCGCAGACGATGGCCACGCGGAAATCCTCGCTCGGCTCACCGAAACACTTTGCAGCGAGCTGTACGGCAGCGACCTGGACTGGCTGCACGAGTCCGGCGAACTAATCGGACTCCCCGACCAGGTCGGAGTCGCCACCGGCAACCGTGGCCTCGCCCTGCAGCGAGGAGTCCACTGGCCACCTGCCCCCGTGACGCCACCTCAAATCGGCGAGACAAACCCCGGAACAAATTAAACTTGCGCCGTGTCGCGGAGTGATGGCAGGTGACTCTTCTCGCACCGGAGTCGCAAACTGTGGCAGAAGGCGGCTTTCACGGACCTCGACCAAGGAGCCGTCACGCGTGCCTGTCGGGGTTTCTGAGTCCATTCCCGACTGATATCAGATTCCCAGCCTTGCGCCTGGCCCGCTTTCAAATTTAAGAATTGGACAGCTACTGCAGAAAATCAATCGGCGGACAGCCCGAGGCGTCTTGCGAGCTCGGCTTTCAGACACTGAACCATGATGCCAATCGTTACGCCGCCGGCAACTTCCGCAACCTTCGATTTGACCTTGTTCCACACGCCGTCCTCGCGTGCCAAATCGACGAAGTCATGCCCGGCCATCGTCAGTCGCCTGATCAGAAACTCCTTCAAGCCAAAGGGGGAAGCCGACGTGGTCACGTCGATCGCATCAAACAGCCCCGCTTCGTGCATCAGCACGCAGTGATAGGCGATCTGCTCGTCGTCGTAGCTTGGGATCGAAATCGCATCAGAGTCGATCCCGTCCGACGGGGCGGCTTCCAACACGAATCCAATCCGTCGAACCAAGTCCATGTCACGTCGCATGTCGATCCTCCGATCAGCAGGTCCATACTGTCCGGCGCGATAGTATCCGTACCTTCGGATCGCGAGCGATCGAGAGGGCGAACTCTGTCTCGCCTGAACCGGTTCCCAGCAGGAGATCCACAGCAGCGATCTCCTTGCCGTCAGAGCAAAACAGGTAGGTCGAGCCGCACCGAGCCGAACAACCATCGGTGGGCCTCTGTGGGCGTTCTCAGCCTCAGACGACCGGTGAGTCCTCTCGTGGCGAACATGCGATGTGATTTGCAAATCGTTCGCCGATCTTCGTCAACTCGACAGGGTAGTTCGCCATTTTGGGGGCTCGAACGCTTGGAGCGTGAACCATCGCCAAACCGCACGAATCGAGTTGACGAATCATGGCCATTACGACGTCGGGATCGTCGTCCGGCATCTGGCTGCAGATTGCCCCAAAGTTCAGTGCCCGCAAATCGCCCAGTTGCCTTCTGGTGATTGAGACGATCACCGCGAGAACCCGGTATACACCGACAGGAAGCCGCTCCACGCACTGCATAAACACCTCGAGTTCCGAGTGGTCGAGTTTCTTGGGATCACCTGGCTTCAAAAGCGCATTCACGAAGATCTCGTTCGCTGCGTCCAGCTTCTCTCTGCGATGCAGCAAATTGATCGAAAGCAGGTATCGCTTGACCAACTCGGAAACCTCATCCCCGCGTGCGGCGCTGGGGTCGATCCGGCCTTCCAGTTCATCCATTCGATCCTTGAGGCGATCGAGAGTCTCCTCAATCACCTTGTTGGTTTCTTGGTTAAAGATGTCATCAATCAGAGTGGCGAACGGAGCACCGATCACTGACGTGTTCAGCGCCATCTTCAAGGCCGTAATCAAATTCGGGCGAGCATGTTTGCTGAGGCCTGATTTCATGGCGGCAGCACACGACGTGGAGAGCACAATTCGGATCTTCACGAATCGTAATCGAGAATCGACGCGCGACCGAGAGACGCAGTCCTTGACAACCCTGTTGTGGCGGGAAACGATTCTGCGTCAAAGCCGCAAGGCACGCAGATGTCAAACCAACGCAGAAAGAAAAGAGCGATCACCCCAGTGCGGTGTCCGGAATCCGTAAGGACCGGGGGCGGCGCTGCGCCGCCTGACAACGCCAGCGGGGGTGGTCGCTCTTTTTTCGTGCGCTCGCCGAAGCGCGCGGAAGGAGAATTGCGATGAGCGAAATCAAAGTCTGGGTTGTGAACCGCAAAAGCCGAAAGTACCTGCAACTCGAAGCCAACAATGCGGAGACGGGCGAGAAGTTCAGCAAGTCGGCCCGCACGACAAAGCAGAAGGAAGAAGGAAGCAGAAAAGCAGGCCATTCTGTGGCAGGCTGAGCTCGAACAGGGAAACCGGCCAGAGCAAATGACGTGGGCCGGATTCATGGAACGGTACGAATCCGAGCTCCTCGTCAACGTTGCTCCCGTTACCGCCGACACCGACCGCAGCAGTCTTCGACTCTTTGCCGAGTCCTGCAACGTCAAGAGAATCCGTGACGTGAATGAACAGCGGTTGGCGAGGTTTCGAAAGGTGCTTGACGAACGGACCGGAAGCGTGGAGACCGTTGCTCGGCATCTTCGCTCACTTCGTGTCGCCATCAACTTTGCTGCGGATGTTCGTCTCCTGCCTCAACGCCTCAAGGTGCGGATACCAAAGCTCAACAAGGGCTCACGAGCCAAAGGGCGGGCAATCACTCGGGAAGAGTTTGACCGGATGCTCGACGCCGCCGAGAAGTTTCTGCAACCGGAGAAACTGGCTGAGTGGCAAGTTCTTCCTGCGTGGGCTGTGGTGGTCTGCGAT
>JAQBVJ010000099.1 GCA_027623235.1 Planctomycetota bacterium | reverse complement strand
AAACAAACGCAGCCATGCCTGCGAGGTTCGCTGCTGCGCTGATCTCTGCAAAAATCCCCGGCAGTGCCATTCGTGGCTGAGTCTCAATTGAGAATCTGAAACTCACTTGTCGCAAAGAGGGTCTGACACAGCATCGACCATTGCCCAGTCGTAATCATCGCGCTTTCGGCGTTCGACGTTCGGAGAAAACGAATCGCCCGGTTCGCTTCGTCCGGCGATGCCGGGCGGTTCAGCATCGTTCGGTAGATCCAGTCGACTCGATCCGCGTCGGATGTCAGCTCGTTTTTTGCGACCACTTTCTCGCCCAATGCGGCGGCGCACTCGCGAACAAACGGGCTGTTGAGCATCAGCAGTGCCTGCGCGGGAACGTTCGTGACTGCTCGCCGGCCGGTCACGACATCCGGATCAGCGAAGTCGAATACCGTCAGAAACGGCGGCAGATCGTTTCGAACGATTGGGAGATAGAGACTGCGCCGCAGCGGGCCGCCTGCCCCTCGCGATTGCTGATCGGCCGGGTTATTGGCGACAGCCTGCTCGCCCATCGCTTTGACGGTTGACCCGCCTGTGGTGTGATCCAGGCGACCACTCATCGCCAGCATCGAGTCGCGGATAGATTCTGCGGCCAGTCGACGACGATTCTGTCTCGACCACATGCGATTTTCCGGGTCCTTCGCGGTTGCGGGTTCGTTGGATTCTGTGCTGAGCCCGTAAGCTCGACTGAGGGCGATCTTTCGAACCAGTCGTTTAATGGACCACCCGTCAGCCATGAAGTCGACCGCCAGTGAATCGAGCAGTTGCGGGTGCGAGGGCGTGTCGCCGAGCTTCCCGAAGTTGTCGACGGACCGCACGATGCCCTGTCCCATCAGGTGCATCCACACGCGATTCACAAAGACTCTCGCGAACAGCGGATTTGAGGGAGCGGAAATCCAGCGAGCCAGTTCCGCTCGACCGCTCTGACCTTTGCCGATTTTCGGTGAGTCGGAGCGACTGGCGACCGTCAGAAATCCTCGAGGGATCGCGGGACCAAGGTGATCGGCAATACCGCGAATTCGAATTTCCGAATCGGCCACTGTCTCACGATCCCGGACGGACATGGCCATCGGCTTTTCCGGCGCCGACTTCTGCAGCTCTTTCTGGCGGGCCTCGATGACCTTCAGCTTTTCCGTCAATTTCGCTGCGAGTGCTGCCGCTTCTTTGCTGGCTTCCGGTGTTTCGCTTTTGCCGACAAGAAGGAATTGAGCGGCGTCGGCAATCACGTGCCCATTGGCGTTGGCATTTGAAATCCGCACAAAGCCGCTTCGTCCGGCCTCAAAACGAAACCTGCCAAGCGACTTGAACAGCCCATTGATCGGCGCCGGTTTCGACTGGTCAACGATGATCTCTTTGGAGCCGTCTGCCGACATCACAATCACCGGAACATTGGAAGCACGACCGTTGCTCCCGGGAAAGGAAATCCGCACCTCGTACTCGCCGTCCTCGGAGATCTCGGGAGTAAACGTCACGGACTTTTTGCCGAGGTCCATCTTGTCGTCGTGAATGTAACCCGCATCGACGTAGTGTTTGGAAAAGGTCGACTTCTTCCATGTCCCTTCAAGCGTTGCCTGAGCATCGTCAACGACGATTCCTGGCAGGAGTGAGGCTTTCGGGGTCGCCGAGACGTCCAACTCGGCAAGCTGTTTTTTGAGCGCATCCACCTCGGCCTTGATCTTTGAGGTCAATTGATCGTGATCGGCAATTCTCGCCGCCACTTCGGGAGAGACCGGAAGTGGCTGCTCAAGCCAGCCGGACACGTTCACGTTACCCATTCGGATTCCGTAGACGGTTTCCGTGCTGCGAAACATGCCAGCCATCGCGTAATAATCGGTCACGGGAATCGGGTCGAACTTGTGGTCGTGACAGCGGGCACAGCCGATCGTCATGCCGAGAAACACGCGGCCGATCGTATCGATCTGCTCATCCGCGACGTCCATGTACAGCTTTTCCTTGTTCCGCTCACTGAGCATTTTGGGGCCGATGATCAGGAACCCGGTTGCGATCAGTTGATCCGCTTTCTGCGAGACGGACTCGGTCGGAAGCAGGTCTCCGGCAATCTGCTCCCTGGCAAACTCGTCGAATGGCTTGTCTGAATTGATCGAGTTGACCACGTAGTCGCGGTATCGCCAGGCGTTGAAATAGGTGAGGTTGATGTCTCCTCCGTTGGAGTCGGCGTAGCGGGCCAGGTCGAGCCAGTGACGCCCCCAGTGCTCGCCGAACTGCGGATTCGCCAGCAACCGGTCGACGACTTGACGCCGGGCTGTGTCCGGAGCGTTTTCGAATTCCGCGAGAAAACTGCCAGCATCTTCAACGGTCGGTGGCAGGCCGGACAGATCGAATGTCACTCGGCGCAGCCAGTCTCTGGGGCTCGCGTCAACTGACGGGGAAAGTGATGCGGCTTCCAGTTTCGCTAGCAGGAATCGGTCGATGGGATCGCGAGGCCACTCGGTGTCCTGAACGGTCTGTGACTTGTGCCTCATTGGCGGTTGAAACGCCCAGGACCTCCGAGCCTCCTCGAAGTCGATCTTTGACTCCGGGATTGAGGCGACGCCGTCACGCGGATCTGGAGCTCCCATCGCGACCCACTTTTCGAAGATGCGAATCTCCGCTGGCGCGAGCTTGCCTTTCGGGGGCATTTCGAATGATTCGTAACGAACAGACGCAACAAGCAGGCTTTCTTCGGGCTTGCCGGGGACGATGGCCGGACCGCTCTCGCCGCCCGTCTGCCAGCCGGATCGAACGTCAAGCAGCAGGCCTCCCTTCTGCTTCTCTGCTTTCTGGGAATGGCACTCGTAACAGTGCTTCACAAGCAGCGGTCGGACATTCTTTTCGAAAAAGTCACGGCCAGCCTGATCATCGGCTGTTGTCGGATTGAAGGCTGCCAGACAGAGCGCGAGAGACGTCAGTCCGGTCAGGAATCGAGGTTTCAGAGTCGACATGATCAATGAGCTTCAGGTGGGACAGCATTCAGCGTTTGCCCGAAGTTGCGGCGCAGGCTACCGTGAGGCAAACATGTTGACACAGTGTACCAGGCAGTGGGCGTACCAGGCAGTGGGCGGGAAAGAACTCCGCCCTGATTCTCGACCGACAACGAACCAGGAGTCGATGATGGGCAGTTCCCCGGAACCCGCCACCAGCCATCTTTCGCCGCAGCGAAATCCGCTTTCCAAGCTGGCAATCCTCCTGGGCAGCGTCTTCGGATTGATCTGCTTTGCGTGTTGCGGCGGGACCTTGCTTGTCGAGCAGAATTCGAAAAGCGAAGTCTTTACTGACAACGACGGAGTGGCAGCCGTCGGATCTGAAATTGCTCATTTTGAACTGCCACCCGGATTCAAAGCAAAACGGGCTCAAGTCATCAAGACGATGTTTGACGACGTTTCGGCAGCGGTCTGGGAGACCGACAAGGGCTCAACTATTTTTCTGGGCCGGGTCGCTGAAAAGTTTGATCTGGTCGACAGCAATTTCGAACAAGCGATGGCACGAGTTCCTCTGGGAGCCAGCATCAATCGCCCGCCGAATTACGGCAGTTCCGGAACGACGATCGATGTCGAGATCAACGGGGAAAAAATCACCTTCGACATCCAGGAGCTCACGATGTTTGGAATGCCGGGAATGCGTCAGACCTCGGGAGTGTTTCCGACGACCGATGGCCGAACAGGGATCATCTACATTCTGTCGGAGCAGAAGGCCGGAACGACCTCAGACGAAATCGAGAACATCCTTCATTCGATCCGGTGAGTCCGCCGAGCCAGCCGTTACAGGATGGAAACGCCTTCACGGATCGCGTATCGACACAGCTCGACTCGATCATGCACGCCGAGCCGGTGCATGATTCGGTACTTGTGGCTGTCGATCGACTTTTCAGACCGATCCAGTAGCTTCGCAATCTCCTTAACCGCCTTCCCTCCAGCGAGGTGACGCAGGATGGAAAGCTGCATGATCGAAAGCTGAAAAAGTGGATTTGTCGAGCAGGATTCGTACTTCTGTGTCACCTCGTTGAACACGATTCGGTCTTTAACTGCCGACGAAAAAACCTGTCGGCCGCGAGCCACCTGCTTGAGTGCGTCTCGTACAAATTCAGCAGATTCCTGCTTCAGCAGATACCCGGCCGCATCCAGCAGAATTGCCTGATGCACAAACGCGTCTGTCAGGTGTGCAGTGAGGATGACAACCTTCGTCCGGCAGTGCCGTGCATGAATCTGAGGCAACACGTCGAACGCGTGCAACCCGGAAAATTGGAGATCGAACAGGGCGACATCCGGCCGGGACTGCAGAACGAGATCTCGACCAGCTTCCGCGGTGGTGGCAGTTCCCACAACTTCAAACGCGGGATCAAGATCAAGAATCGACCGGAAGGAATCCAGCACGATCCGATGGTCATCGACAAGGGCGATTCGAATGGGACCAGCGCTCACAGCAGCCTCCAAACCTCATTCGGTGCAGTCGTCGCACGATGCGTCGTTTACGGATCAGTTGGAGTGATACCGATGGGGACAAATCGACACAACTGTAATCCTGCCACCGCTCAGATAATCGAATGATCAGACCAGTCGCACTGGAGGCGGGTTCGAACATCGAAGTTCAATCATCACAGCTTCAGATGTTTGATGGCGTCTTCCGGAGCAGTGACGTAGCCGATGTAAAACGGGCCGAATTCCGCGTAACGAGCTGAGGCTTCGTCGAAACGCATTGTGTAGACGATTTCTTTGATGTGCTCCGGAGCTCGCCCCCACAACGTGACTCCCCATTCCCAGTCGTCGAAGCCGGTGGAGGCCGTGATCAGTTGTGACACTCGGCCCGCGAACTTGATTCCGCTCGTCGCATGCTCGGCCATGAGGGCTGACCGGCGACTGAACGGCAGGGAGAACCAGTTGGCGTGAGGGTCGCGGATCTTGTTCATCGGGTAGAAGCTGACAACCGGGTACGGTGGGAAGTCAGGATACTGGCGCTGCTTGTTCATCGCCGGAAGCCGTTGGCCGTAAGCGTTGAGCTTGGCTTCGAACGCCGGGTCCGACGGATCTGTGCCTTCCCGTTGAAGCCGCTCGGAATACTGCTCGAGAGTCGGAACGTACTCAGAGATTTCCGTGATCGACACGAACGACCACGATGGCTTAAGCACCGCTCCCAGCCGGCTGGCACGGGTTGCCTGTTTGACTCCGTCGATCACCAGCGGATCCGGGTCCATGATCATCACCCCGAGGTCCGCTCGGCTGCCGGAAATAATTGACGTTTGAATTCGAGTTGGTGCGCCTTCCCGGTCCGGGTTGAGGATCTCAGCGAGTTGCTCCCGGCCTTCCGCCCGTTGATGCTCGTGCACGCCGTTGAGCTGAGACTGGTCGACTGTGTAATACAGATGCAGGCAGTGCCAGCCTTCAGTCAGTTTGATAGTCGGGTCGGGAAGCTGCTGAGCACCGTGGCCGTGTGTAGGGCGATTCACTGGGAGTCCTTACTGGTCTGATCAATGGGGAGAGTCATCGCAAACTGGCGATCGCAAGCACATTCTACGGAGTGCCACTCTCAACTGCGAAGCATCGAGAGTCTCACGCTTTGCGCGGACGCAGCAGGAACCAGTCCGAAAACGCAAGGAGAATAATGAGCGGCAGTCCGACCAGAATGAGCCATGTGTAGGGATCGTCGATTTCAAAATGCGCGTCTTCTTCTTCGATAGTCGCCTCGCGATGCCCGGACCGCAGGTTCGTCAACGTGGATTCTTCCAGGTCAAAGTAGTTCACCGCGAATTCACCGAACGGCTCGTCTCCGTCAAGGACCGTGTAAACGCCGGCGTCGTCGAGCGGCGGCACCTCAACGATTGCACTCCGCGCGAGCACTCGCGATTCGTCGCCGGACTTGAGCGTGAGTGGTCGCCCAGCCGTCTCTTTCGACTCGAAAGCTCCCTCAAACAACCGGAACACGATGTCCTCGTTCAATCGGTAGTTCCAGCGCCGCAGGCCAGGCAGGCTTTCCCGTCGCAGTTCGACGAGGTTGCTCAACAGAATCGGCCAGTCGGGACTCTCCGTCAGATTGGACCGCTGCAGATCAATATTGAGCAGAAACGCCGTCGACTCCGTTCCGTCGAGTTGCGACAGCAGCTTCTGCGGCCCGGCCGAGATGAGTGGCGCGACACCGAGCTCGACTGGCTGGACTCCGGCCCAGACAACACCGCTCAACAGAATTCCATCCAGCAGAGAGTGCCGCTTCTCAACAAGAAATGGCCCGAGAAGATCCCGCGCGGCCTTGCGCGACTCTTCGGAAGGATCCAGCGGTCCGACGCCGAGCCACCAGAGATCCCGACGCGACTCCGGCATTTCGCCGCCGGGCGCAATCACGAGGTGGGCTCCGTTCGCCGGAGCGCGTCGTAGATCCGGCAGCGCGTCGAGAACGCGTTGAAAGGACCGCCCGGAAAACGAATCGGCTGGCAGTTGATTCGCAACAGACACTGTGCGGATTGCCGGCTCAATCAGCGTGACTCGATTGTCGATCGAGAGCGGATCGCCGGGCGACTCCAGTCGGATATCGACACGTCCCAGCCCGCCAGGAACCGGGGCTTCCAGCGACCGTTCTGCACCGCCGGCCAGCGTGATCTTCGAGCTGAACACCGTACTTGTGCCCGAACGGCCGACGATACTGACGTCGGCTGATCTCGGCCCGGCATTGATCAGCCGCAGGAAGATTTGCCCATTCAACGTCGTTGAGTTAACAGTCCATCTCGCCGCCGTGAAGGCCAGATTCGAAAGCGACTCTCCGACGCTGACGACCTCGACGTTTTTCTGGAGCTGCTCCTTTTCACTTGGCATCGAATCGGTGACGAAGAGCACTTCGCCGCCGTTCTCCGCCAGTTGGCTCGCCATATCCAGAGCTGACAGGACGTCGTGTTTCGTCGCTGTCGGCCGCCAGTCTGCGAGAGCCTGCCTGGCGACGTCCCACTCAACGGCGGGTCCGGCGAGCATGACGGGCCGTCGACCGGTCAGGATGACCGTGATGACGCTGCCTCGTGAGGTGTCCTCCATGCGACTGCGGATCTGCGCGACCGCCTGGTCTCGAAAGGAAACCCCTTCGGCCCCGGTCGCCCCCATTGAGGCAGAATTGTCCAGGACCGCGATGAGGTGAGTGACCTCATCCATCTCGCCGAACCGTGGTTGCGACAGGATCAGTGACAGCACAAGTGCGGCCAGCAGTTCCAGCAGCAGCGACGGGGTAATCGGCAGTCGCTCGCGCTTGCGGCCTGCGGTCGGCTGGCGAACTTCCTCACCCCACAAATGCAGCCCTGCCACCAGCCTTGGCGGAAACCGGCGGTGGTAAAGATGGATGATCGCGATGGCCGGCAGCGACAGAAGCCCGAGCAGGCCGATCGGATTTGCGAAGTACATTGTCCTCTCCAGAGGAGCTCGATTATGTCGTCCGAAGAATCTCGACCTGCGTCAACTCTTCACGACAGGAGACTGCCAGTCCGGATTCCGCAGTCAGTGTCGCAAACGTCGCGTGGTGACGTCGACAGTGCAGCGCAAGTTCTTCCTGCAAATGCCCGAGCCGCTGCCGATACTCGGAAACGACCTTCCGGTTCAGATAGAGGTCGGTTTCTCGCGCAGTCTCAACGTCGATCAGTCGAGTGCCGCCGCCGGGCTCCGGGTTGGCTTCCCACGACGTCAGAATCTGGATCAGCCACAGCACGCTGGCGTCGCGGGCGAGTCTGCGGACCAGCGTTTCCGGGTCGTGCGGAAATAGAAAGTCGCTGATCACAACTCGGACCGATTGTCGCTGCATGGGAGGTTGATGATCGGCGAGCAACGCGTCCAGCGAACCCTGCCCCTCAAACGAAGTGGTTTCCAGCGCTTGCAGAGTTTCGAGAAACAATGACCTCGGCGGCCGTTCGTCGCCCAGCAGCCAGATGATCGGCCGCCCGCCGATCGCCCCTGACAACAACGAAAACGTGGCCGCGAGCTGTTTCGCCAGCAGCATCTTGTTCGACGTCGTCGTCATCGACCGGGAAGTATCGAGCAGAACTTCCATCCGGGGGCTGATTTCTTCCCGATAGAGCCGCACCATGAGCGCATCCGACCGGGCATAGGCCGACCAGTCGAGATGTCGGATGTCGTCGCCCGGCATGTACTCCCGGTACTCTTGAAATTCGAGCGACGTCCCGGTGCCACGGCCAAGCAGTTCGCCGGACCGCCCGGAAACCGGCATCCGAGGCAGCCCAAGCTGGTACATGCTCGCAGCTCGCAGCACGTCGGGATCGTTACGCATTTTTACCGGCCCTGAGGATTTCTGAAGACGGCGTCAGGCTACCAGACAGCTTGAGCCCTCGCTATCACCGGAATTGCTGGCTCGGATTGTCATCACAATGAGCTTGTTCGAATCGCATTGACTTCTACTCGCCGCGTTACTGGTCAGTCGGCCGCCGCTCCTGTCGCGGCAGTCGATCGTATCTCATTTCAGGGGAGCAGGTTACGGTAATAGGTTAGTAATCGCGGATGAATTGGCACGACACATGCCTTAACGGAAAAACAGCCAGACAAGACAGTCTGGCGAGCACAGGATCGTTGGACCTCGTTGATCAGAAGGAGAGCTGAAATGAGAAATATCCAAGTGACTACATTTTTCAGGCTTTGTGTCGTCTCTATGGCGGTGCTCGTCACTGCGAATTCCGCCCAGGCGAGCAAGCTGGCAGAACTCGACGACCATGCCTGGACGCTTGAGAGGACAGCAGTTCGGGCGGACCGGGATATCCGATACGACTTCCATACGGCTCCCGTGGCAAAATGCCTTCGAGAAAACTTTTGTCGAATCGCCGAGAAGGCGGACGATCTGCAGCGAACGATCCGCCGGAAAGCTGATCCGCGAATGCTGCGGGAGATGGAAGAATGCCTGGACGAGATCGACGAGAGCTTCATTCATATCCAGGAGGCAATGGCCGAGTTGCGAGCCTGGGCCGCGAAGTGTGAACCAGAGACCTTCCGATACGGCAGCATTCGAATTGGCGTGTACTCCGGCAGTCGACAGTCGGACCTCAATCAGCTTTGCGGCCGGGTCGACCTGATGCGGGAAACGCTGAGTTGCATGTTCGACGACCTCGAAAAACTGTTCTGTGAGTGCGGTATCAAGCGGCATCACGCTCATCACGACCATCAGTCGGTTTCTCCGCCTCCGCCGGGCCGACAACTTCATAACGCCCCGCCGAGCCCACGAGGCCAGCAACTCCTCGTTCCGCCGCGACCGTCGCTGCACGATACGCACCGATCTGGTCCGTCGAGCCGATTCGACTCGCATGGCCGACAGGTGAGCATCCCGATCGGAAATTCACGCAGCGGCTTCCACTTTTCCTTCGTGATCAAATAACCCGGCCGCTGATTCAGCGGGACGGTTCATGAAAAGAGCCCGGTAGACCTTGCGGTCTGCCGGGCTCTTTCAGTGGGTGAGGCAGTGCCAATGGGCGAGGCAGCGCTTAATCCCACCACCAGTGACCAGGATCTGCCGCTTGCCTGGCCCTGGTCGAGGCAGCCGTAAGCGTCCGGGATGCTGGTTCAAACTTTGTGCTGGAAACTGTCTGGAACGGGTTCAGCTCAACGCCGCCGGCAACGAGACCGAGGATCAATCGTCCTGCGAGTCGCGTTCCGTAGACGGACTGAACGTGCTTCGGGACGTTCCCTTTCACGAGCGGTGTCTGGTCCTCATCGAGAAACAGCGACATCTTCCAGCCGACCTGCTGTGCCAACTGCTTTTTCTGCATCAATGCGGCCAGAACCGCCAGATCGGTTAAGTTCTGCAGTTCGGCAAACACGGGCACGACCTTCGCGAGCTCTTCGAATCGCTTCGTAAACTGAGCAGCGAACTTCTGAGTCGAAGCTCCGTTGGCCTTCGCTGCGGTTCGGATCCCTTCCGCTGAAACGCGTTCTTCCTCGGCCATCAGTTGCAGTCGCTGTCCGGAAAACGCGAATGCGTCACCCGCTTCACTTTGCTGAAATGCGTCGTACAGAGGCGTAAACCACCATCGTTGAAAAGTGTTCTGGCCCGGACGGATGGCTTGAAGGTGGCTCAGGAAACCCTTGAGTCGCGGCTTCTCAAGACCCGTCGCCATCAGCTTCATTCGGTAATCCGCCTCCACCAGCACCTGTGCGAAATGCGAATCGCCTGGGACACCGAATACAGACACGTCCTGCTGGCCGAGGGCTTTTGCCATCTCGCGAAACCGCTGCTGAATCACAGCCGTCGTCGCGGGGGTGCTGTTCCGGCGAACGTAGTCTCCAAAGGCCTGCAGGCCTGACGGGGTCGGATCGATCGAGCAGCCAATCTGACTCGTTCGAGGAACGGTCCTGAGGGCGACGATCAGATCGTCCAGCCGAATCGGCGGGCGGCCTGTTGTCACTCCAACCACGCGGCCCATTTCGTCGGGAGCAAACCCCTCAGCCGGCCCGGCGATGACAAGGTCTCCGGAATCCGGAGACAGAAACACGTAGTCAATTCGCTGCAGTCCGGCGAGGTATTGAATCTCCGGGGTCACATGCTTCTTTTCGTCAGCAAATGACTGGCAGGCTTTTTCGAGCTGGACGATGGAAATCATCCTCAGCTCGCTGGGCCTGTTGAGGTCGGCCGGAAAGTTTTTCTCAGCAAACGCCTGAAGCCGCTGTTGAGCCAGTTTCGAGGCCAGTTCCTTCTGAAAAACCGGTGCGACGACACCGCTGGCATCGATCGCGATTCCGCCAACGCCGCCCTGGCCAAACCCACCACCTTGCCCCTGTCCGCCAAATCCGCCTCCCTGTCCGCCCCCGAATCCTCCGCCCTGTCCGCCACCAAATCCTCCGCCGGCAAACTGCGCATCCGCATCAGAGGGATTTGCCAGTGCCAGCAGCATGCCGAAGATCAATGCCGCGCGAAGTCGAGAAATCATCACGATGGTCCTGTTGTCATGTGAGGGCAATTGGCTCGTGGAAACAGAAACGCATTTCGCCCACCCGCTTCAACCTGTTGGCTCGAATGAGTTTGAATTCGCCGGCCTTCCGACTGGTATTGAGGCCCGACCGGAGAATTCATTACAAGTTATCGACTTAAAGGGCGGCGTCGAATCGGAATCCGATGCCGGGTTTCTTTTATCGCTGCGGCTTCTGGCAGGGACGCCAATGATCTCTCGTATTCTTCGCTTTACGCGGCTCATCTTACAGCCCGGATTCGCTGAATTCTCAGTTTCTGTGGTGAGTGGCATTCTGATCTCCGCCTGGCTTCATCAGACGGTCGCCCTGGTCGGAACGTCCCGGGCAGCGATGAGCTCTCTGCTGCTGGCCGCAGGGCTGTCGATTTCTGCGGGGCTTGCTGCAGCGAAGTGGCTGTCCACGAATTCCAATCCGTGGCTTCGCAGGAATCCGCTGCTGGTACCGCTCGGTCTGTTGCTGCTGACAGGACTGTTTTCCGGTCGAATCGTGCAGTTGGAAGAAGTGCTCTTTGCGTCGATGGCACCCGTTGGAGTCTGGCCGACGACCGCGAACAGTTTTCTGATGTTCCTCGCAACGCACAGTGCCTTGATTCTGCCTGTTTCTGCTGCCGTCTGTGCGGCAAGCATCCCGCTGCGTCACAAACCTGCGTCTGAAAACGGGCTGTCCGCTCGACCTCTCTTCGGAGTCGCTATCGGAATCCTGCTGGCAAGTTGCCTGTTGCTTCCCTGGGTGGGCGGAGAACTCACCGCGGCCGGGGGTGCGTTCGTCTGTGCGATTCTCGGTGTCGTCGCCTTTCGAGTAAGTCGTAATCGAGATCCCGTCGTCAGCTCGCCCGGTAACTCTCAGATGACCCGCGACATGCTGCCCGGGCGAGGGGTGCCTGGGGCAATTAACGCGGCCCTGTATGGAGTCGCGTTTGTCTGTGTCTCACGAATTCTTGACCAGCTGTTTCTTGACGCCGCCTGGATTACGGCCGTCGAGTTCGCGTCAATTCTTGCGGGAGCCGCGATTGGTGTTTCCGTCGCACGCCGAACATCGCTTGCCGAAACCGCGCCGCTCTGGATCGCCGCGTGCCTGGCGGCAACCGCCGCTCAGTTCCCGGCCGGAATCCGGGCGTCGCTTGAAATCAGCGCTTACATTTCACAGTCCGCAGGAGTCGCGTTTGCGCGAGCCGCTCTCATCGCAATCGTCGTGATGCCGCTCGGCGTCGCTCTTGGCTTGTGCCGTACAAGTAAAAATGGCTGGCAGACTGTTTCGGGTACCACGATTGCGTCATTGATCGCCGGGATGCTGATGGCTCGCTGGCTGGTTGTTTCGTCGATTGGCCCCGCAGCGGGCCTTCTTGTTGTGGCAGGTGGTCTTACGTTTTCGACATTCCTCGTCCTGCTGACGCGGACTCGCGTTACCCGCAGTCAATTAACGAAGCCAGCTTTCGCTGCGGCACTCGTCGCTGTACTGACCGGTCCGCTGTGGACGCAGCAGTACCAGCCGGACCGGTCCGCGCGGCTGCTGTTCGATACGGGAGTCTTCCTGGCTCACCGGGTCGAACGTCGAACGGACGTGCTGGAGCACCTCGACGAAGCACGCTGCCTGGGAACCTTCGAGTCTGAGTCGAGCACGCTCACCCTCTGGCGAAGTCGCGGCACGCGGTTACAGCTTCGTGAATCGGGGATGCCACGATCGTCAGTCGACGTCAGCCCCGGTCTGGCACCTCAACCCTCCGGAGAAGCGTTGCAGACGATTCTGCCACTCGTGCTGCACGACAAACCGACTTCCGTTCTGATCCTCGGCCTGGGAACCGGAGCCACGCTGCAGACAGCACTGCAGTTTCCGGTCTCTCATATTTCCTGTGTTGAATCAAACGCCACTTTGATCGATGTGGTCAGCGATCAGATTCTAAGCCGGCTCTCCCCGAATCCGCTCGACGATCAACGCGTCGAACTTGTGCACTGTGAAACGGTCGCTGCCACAGCCAGCGCTCGCGACTTCGACGTCATCGTGTGTTCGACGAATCACCTGTCGCAGCCCGCTTCCGCAGCCGAAGCCACGGCTGAGTTCCTGACTCGAGCGGCTGGCGGGCTGACTGAACACGGCCTGTTCTGCCAGCAGTTTCGTTATGTCGATTTTGGAGCCGAGACCGTTCGGTCCGTACTGGCCACCTGGCAGTCCGTCTTTGAGCATGTTGCCGCTGTCGAGACGGCTCCCGGTGAATGGCTCCTGATTGGGACGCCGGATCCGGCCGGGATTTACCGGGAAGGTCTTGTCGAGCGGCTCCAGCGGGAACACGTCCGGCACGCGTTGAGCGGTCTCGGTTTTGACTGGGCCACTCCACTGCAGCTCACGGTGTTTGACGGAGATCTGTTGCAACAGCACTTCGAACAATCCAATCAGCTCGGCGGATGGACCGGGCAGATTCAAACGGTCGCTTCGGCATCCATGCTCGCTGCCGGTCCGTGGGACGTGATGAGGTGGGGGGCGAAATTCGCTGAGGTGCAGCGGTCTGTCGGTCCGGCGGCACGACGTCTCGCGGCAGTCTTTCCCGAGGAGACATCGTCGGCCGACGTGACGCGCCGGATCGGCGAGCTCGACTTGCGCCGCGATCTCATCCATAAAAACGCCGACCGATACTGGCCTTACCGGACAGAGCTGCAGAAAAAGCTCAAAGAATCTCCGCGAGCTGAGATCGTGCAGGTCAGCGGTGGCCAGGAGACGCGACTTCACCCAGAGGAGAAACGGCGACTTGACTACTTTAAGTCGCTGGGCCGCGCGGCCGGTCTCAAGAAACCCACAACCGACATGCTGTTGCCCGTCGAGGAATTTGCAACGCCTTACGACCCGATCGTCAGCTTCTTCATGCACCAGGAGATTGCAGAACTGGCAGCCCGCGATTCGAACTCCAACGCGGAAATCGAGTTTCGACATCGCCTGTACCGGGTCAATTTCACCTCAGCCCGTGACCGATCCATCCGAAATCTGATCGCCGCCATCCATCTTCTTTGCGACCATCCCACACTGATTTCTGACGATGCGGAACGAGGTGACCAGATCGATGCGTTTCTGCAGATTCTGCATCGGCGGTGGCAGAACCGAGGGGACATCGGCCCGGAATCTTCCGTAGTCGCGATGAACGATATCGAGAAAAGTCTGGAAGCAGGTGACAGAGCGTTCGAGGTCCTGGAGCAGACCGGCCCTGCCCGGAACAAAAGCAAAGAAGAGGTCGCGGTGCGAAAGCTTGCCGTCGAGAAATCGCTGATGAGGCCACTGCGAATTTACCGGAAGCGTTTGATGAAGCACAAAGACGTCGAACAGGCAATCCGCTCACGATGACCGGTCGACCTGCTCGCGGTCCGGCGACGGGATCACGTTGATGCGGACTCGCGAGTCGACGCGGACTTCCGGGTTGTGTGTTGCAAAAACGACGATCGTCGAGTCCAGCTCGCAATGGCGGAGTTCGAATCGCGTTTGCGTTCCCTGCCCGTCGATACTGATGACTCGACTCTTTCCCGCAGAATCCGGCGTGACGAATGTTTCCTCCGGCCGAAGGCACGGCCACGACGGCTTTGCGTCGGAAAACCAATGGCGGCTTTTTTCGCTCAGCCAGTTACAGGGGCCGAGCAGCCACGCAGCCGTCTCATCCGGCGGCGAGAACAGCAGCTGACTCGTCGAGCCAGCAAATTGAATTCTCCCGCGATCAAGACAGACGACGTAGTCAGCGAAGCGCCGGACGATCGCAGGCTCGTGCGTTGAGAAAATGACGCCCTGACAGAACCTTGCCACATGGTTCATGACCGTACGCCAGTCATCCTCGCGGTGGACGGGGTCGACATGAGCAAGCGGCTCGTCAAGGAGGAGCACGTCGGCTTCCGAGGCGAGAGCTCTCACAACCGACAGACGCGACTGCTCGCCTTCAGAAAGTGTGCCCGGCTGTGAATCCGCGAGAGCTTCCAGCCGAAACTGCTGAAGCCACTGTTCAACCAGGATTCCGGTTCGCGGTTCTGCGGGTCGAACGTGCTCAAGGTGCTCCTGCACCGTCAGGTGAGGCCAGAGCCCGTAATCCTGAGGCGACCAGAACACCGGCAGCGGCGACGGAAGCGAGAGCTCGTGCTGCGTCACATCACCAGAATCTGCTGTTTCGAAGCCGGCGAGGATACGCAGTAACGACGATTTACCAGCTCCGGAAACTCCAAGCAGTGCGACGCGCCCGGCAGGAATCGTCACGGACACACGATCGAGCCTCGGCGCATTCTGGCCACACGAACAGACATCGCGCAACGTCCAGAGGGGGCTGTTCTGTGTTGATGAAGTCTGCTGACTCATTGCTGTTGACGTTTCTATTCAGGGCGTTTTGATCGAGGTGACTTGTGTCGTCCGGACGCCATCCGCTCGACCTGGGGCATGCTCAATGCGGCAGCAAGGATGAGCGAAACCGGCACCACAACGCTCAACAGTGCCTGCGTCGAAAGCGACATGGTCCGGCCGTAGTGCATCAGGTTGTAGAGCTGTGCCGGCAGAGGAACAATCGCCAGCGGCACAAGCAGCGAAGCGGTCGTCAGGTTGAAGTAGCCCCAGAAAAACACGGCGGCGAATGCCCAGAAGACCGCTCGCCCTTCAAGTTGCCAGAGTAACCGGAAGCCGCGGGAACACTGCGACGCATCACCGCTCTGACTGAGCAGGTTCGCCGCGCCGACTGCCGTACCAGGTCGGGCAGATCGAAACAGCAGGAGCATCAGCACCGCGCGAGGCAGCAGAAATACGGCCATTCCAAACACTGCTGGAATGGGAGTTGATCGTAGCCAGATCAGCGATGGCTGCTGAATCACCAGGAAGACAGCAAGGCTGACTGCAAGCGACCCGGCCAGCCCAGGCAGCAGCGGAGCGATGATCAGAGTTTTTCGTCGTCGAGCGATGTCGGGCCGCCAACGATTCAGAAGGAAGTACGCAGCGAAAACCGCGACAAGAGCTGCGCAGAACGCGAAGGCGATCGCGGAACTCACTTCCCGTGTGAATCCCTTCAGGATCGCAGCATTGCGAGTCAACGACGTCGCGTGCCGCAGGCCGCTCGCCCCGATCGTCCAGACAGGAATCACCCACAGGATGAGATTTGCCACAAAGACAAACGCTCCGCCAAACCAGCGCGACCGCTGAGAGTGAGCATCCGATCGAAAGACGGTTGGCTGATTGCCTCGCGCGAGAATCGCGACCGTTGGGAGAACCACGACAGCAATCGTCAAGAGAGGGATCAGCAGAATCTTAGCTGTCGCGAGCGGGCGAATTCCCTTTGCCTGGGCGTCGAAGATCTCCACAGTCCAACTCGGAATGGACATCAACGAGGCAATTTCGAATTCCTGAAACACGACGAGAAACGAAACCGCAAAGACCGGCAGACGCTGGTGAAGCGGGCCTCGAACCCAGAATCCCACGGCCTCCCAGGATCGCACTCGATGTTTCAGGAGTCGGTGGCAATGAAATGCCGAACCACTGATCGGGGAACCGGGCGAGTACAACACGACAAGCATCCCAACCGGAACCGTCTTCAACAGCAGAAGCAGGAAATACAGCGCCGCATTCGCCGTGGGGAGATGCACGAGCGAAAACACGCCCGACGAGTAACAGTAGCCAGCAATCAATTCCGGAGCGAAGAACGGTGCGACCGCGGCCAGGAACGCAATGCGACGCCGCTGAGGAGGCTGCTGCGTCACCCACGTGGCCAGCGACGGACTGATGAAGACTGCCAGCAGCCCGATCAGAAATGATCGAGCTGTCGCCGACTCACTCATAGTCAGTGACAGCCTGAGCAGAACGTTCCAGAGTTCGCCGTCTGCCAGGGTCACTTGTTGTACTCCGTGAGCAGCCAGGTGAGGCAGGAGTCGTGCGTTTTTGCCAGCTGGTTCAGGTCGTAGCCGTCGGCCGCCCATATCGACAGCCGTCGAACCTCACTGGGCAACTCGTTCAAATCGACTGGGCCCAGTGGAACCTGTCGAGAAGACGATCTGGCGAGCGCCAGTTCGGTTTCCGCTGACAGCAGAAAATCGACGAGCCGTTCCGCTGCCTGTCGACGCGACGTCCCGTTGATGATCGCGACGGTGTTCGGGATGCAGATCGTCCTGCCAGTCTCTGTGCGAATCGGGAGGGCGTCGACGGGCTTCTTGTCATCGACGGCCAGAAAGTAGTCGTCAGTGTCTGTCCATCCGCAGTCGATTTTTCCCTCAGCCACGAGATTCTTAACCGTCGAATTTCCGCTGACTTCGAGCAGCCCGCGTTCCCGCGTTCCCGCATGCCAGTTTTTGAGAGTCTCTTCTCCCCACTCCTGCCACAGCAGCGCGTAGTGGACCCTCGTCGTCCCATACAGAGGCCGTGCGATGGCCATTGACGAGAGGTCGTCCGATGCAAGCTTCGCGTTCAGTGCGGCTTCTTCAGCCGGCATGCGGTCTGTGTTGACGATCCAGACTCGAAGCCGTGCGGCGAAGCCGGTCCACCGCCCGTCAGCGTCTTTGTACTGATCGGGAATCCGGTCAAATCCGGGACCGCAGTAAGGTTCGAGAATCCCCTCCTGAGCAAGCCGCATCGTTCCCAGAATTTCATTATTCCAGAAGACGTCGCATTGAGGATGACTTTTCTCGGCGAGCAGACGGTTCACCAGGCCCAGAGATTTCGTGGCTTCCGTGTCAAAGTGCCTGACGATTCGGATGCCGGTCTGCTGTTCAAACTTGCGGAGAATTTCTTCCGAATAGACCGAGTCATGAGCGCAGTAAACAACCAGAGAATCGTCTGGCGTACTGGATGCCTGAAACAGCGCAAAGAAAGCGGCGGCTCCAAGAGCCGCCGCAATGAGTCCTGTGCGAGACTTATTTCTTCTCATCGCCAGTCTCGGGCTGTTCGGCGTCATCGGATTCCGACGTTGCGACACCTTCGATCTTGTCGAAGTAGCTCTTGATATTCGGGATGTAGCCGGGCGGGATTTCTTCCAGGTCAATCGCTTCGCTGATTCCCTGCTTCACTTCCTGGATGAGCTTCTGATATTCCTCGTTGGTATCACCGGTCTCGCTCAGACCTTTTGTCTTCATCGAGAGAATGATCTTCCCCGCCGTGACTGCGGCTTTGGACTTCTCTTTTTTGAAATTCGTTTTGACGTTTTCATCTTCCGGAGGATTGCCACCTCTGCCGGTCCCCTCGCCGCCTGTCCCGTCACCATCGCCATCCCCCTTGCCATTTCCATCCCCATCGCCTTCTCCGTCCCCATCTCCCTCGCCTTCACCCATGCCAAGTCCGGCCATCATCTCTGCGTACATTTCGGCGTAGTCTTCCATGGTCGGTGCCTCGCCAGCCTCGCCAGTCAGCTCACCCTGTTCGTTCAGTTTCTTCGCCATCTGCATGGTCTTAAGGGCCTTCTCGAGCTCCTTCATGTCTTTTGCCGATTTGGCGATCTCCTGCAGTTCCATCTTCGACAGGTCGAGCGACTTCATCGCGGCTTCAAGAGCTTCTGCCGCCGATTTCTTATCGCCCTCGTTCGAGGCTTCCATCTGCTTCATGGCCCTCTGAAGTGCCGCCGCCAGCGCTTCGGACTTCACATTGTTCTTTGCGAAGTCTTCCATCTCCTTCATCTTTTTCTTCAGTTGTCGGAGCGCCTCCTGCTTCTTGACGGGATCCATCTTCCCGCCTTCGGCAGCATCCTTCTTGAGCTCTTCCATCTGCTTCTTGAGTTCCTCAATCATCTTGTTGAGGGATTCCGGCTGGCCTTCTTCGAGTTCCTTTGACCACTCCCTCATCTGCTGAAGGTTCTTGCCGAAGCTCTGAGCAGCCGCCTTTCGATTCAGCAATTCCTTCATCGGATCGCTGTTCCGAACGTTCCGCCACTGAGCTCCGATTCGTTTCTGTTCTTCAGCCAGCGTCTTCTGATTGGCTTTTTTCTGATCCTTTTTCATCTCCTGGAGCGACCGAACGAGCTTCTCCAGCGACTGCTGGACTTCCTTTGAAACTTCGCCGTTGTCGTCCTTCTGCTTTTTGGCAAGCTCGGCCGTTCGGACCTGTGTTTCGTCTTTGCTCTTCGTCAGGTCGTCCTGAAGCTGCCTGGCGATTGTTGCGGCCTCGACCTGCCCGAACGGGTCGAGCTGTGGCCCAAACTGCAGGCCAAGGAAGAGGACGACCAGCAGAGCGGTCGCCCAGGACCACGTGCGGTTGTCGCAACGGAACGGAACGACCCGGGCGGGATCAACTCGTTGAGCCTTTTCTTCCGCATCACGCTGCACGAGCGGCTGGTACTCGCCAGCCGTCGTGTCGAGCATCGTCACCGTCAAGTAGAGGTCGCGAGTCTGCTCGTGCTGGTCGACTCGTCGTGCCGCATCGGAAGTCGTCGGGCGACGGTGAAAGACGATCCCCAGAATGAGAGCCGCACCAGGAATCGCCGTGAGCGTGATCGGTTCAAAATAGTTCGGCAGCAATCCGAAGAACCGACTGCAGACAAATGCGAGGGCATAAACGGTGCCGACGCCCCAGAAAGCTCGCAGGCTTGCTCGTCCGATCGCGGTCAGCCGGAGTCGGATCGAAATGCGATCAAGGAGTTTTTTTGATTCGGGAGCGTGAGTCATCGCGACGTCTCCGTTCAGTTTTTTCAGCCCAGTCTGGCCCAGGTGGATTTCAGCAAAGTTTGAACCGACAGACTTGGAGTCTAGCCTCGCCACAAAGTCGCTTCAATTCGTGTTTTACGTCGTTTCAGTGAATTCACAGCGGGTTCACGAGTCAAAGTCCTTCGATTTCCCGGTCGCCTTCGAGTGTCCTGATCGCCGCTCGAATTTCGTCCGAGACTCGAACGGTCTTCTGCTGGTCAAAGTCGAACGCCACCATCGTCGAAACCGCATCCGCAATGACTCCGTCGACGTTCGCGCTGAGTAAACGGTGCTCAATCTCAAGGCTGCTGTTCCCGACACGTTTGACTCGGGAGCCCACTCGGACGGAATCCGGCCAGTTGAGCTGTTTCCGGAAATTGCACTGCATCCCGGCCAGAACTGACCCCGTTCTTGGCCTGTCATGCGGAAATGTGTCGCCGCCGAACATGCCAATTCTTTTTGCGTAGGTCACTCGCGAAGTTTCCCACCAGCGGAAATAGATCACGTTGTTGACGTGAGCCAGCGCGTCCTGATCACCCCACTGAATGGGGAATTCGACCAGAACGGGAAAACCCTCAAGCGTATCCATGTTGAATTGTCACTCCGAATGTGGATTTCTCTCACCAGTCATCATCGACCGTCGATGACGAATGGCTCGCGTCCCGGCCCGAATCATCCGCAGAATCGCGGCAGAAATCGCCACTTTCCGCAGCTTCACGGTCGGACCGGTGGCTGGTTCAGTTCCGCACTTTGGCGCGGTCGATGCAGAGACTGAGTTCTCCCGCTGCGCATCTTCTCACGAGGGCCCAGTGAGGAAAACTCTGCCGAGGGTACAGGTTGCACCAGCGAGGGCAATCGTGGCACCACAAATGTGACTCATTGCTCAAACAGGCTCATCCATGTCGACGCTTCCGATCAGCGACCGCAGCAACAACACTCGGGATGAGTGGCTGTACTCGACATGCCAGACGTTCTCGGACACGACCGGCTGGCAACTCGAATTCACTCCCATTGAGAATCTCGGACTGGGTGACCTCAGCGGGCACAGCCTCGAGTGGTGCTGGCACTCCGAGTTAACAAACGGGATTTGCCCGATCGGCGTGATTCACCTTCAACTTCCGGACGGATTCGAACCGTCTGTGACATTCGAATCCGCGTACCGGCTGGCCGACCTCATTGTGGTCAACATCAACCGATTTCTTCATCAAAAGACTCAGGTCTTCGAGCAGGCGACAGAGATTGGTGCTCTCGTCGGAGCCAAAGGGGGGAACGATTTCTACAACCGCCTGCGTATCCTGCTCCGGTCTGCCGTTTGCCTCAGCACTTTCCGGGCCGCCGCACTGTTTGTCCTTGAGCCGGACGGAACGGCGTTGCGACTGCGACTCACAAACCACGTTGAGCAACGGGATGTCCCGTTTCCACGCCGCTCGCTGGGCGGGCTCCCACCAGACCTTGAGGTTCTGGATTCCGGATTCATGCTCCTGCAACGAAATGAAGGCAGCGAAGAGCGATGGCTGCCGGAGTCGATGAATTCGGGAGTGTGCGTGCCAATTCAAAGTCAGTCGGGTCCCATCGGGACGTTGTGGTTGTTCGACCGCCGCTTCAAAGAAATCGAGACCCTTCCAAGCGATCTGATTGCCGGATTTGCTCACCAGATTGCAGACGCCTTTGAAAGGATTGTACTTCTGCAGGAATCAGCAAAGTGCAACCGGCTGTCGCGAGAACTTGACGTGATCGCCAGCACGACGGACGACATTCGAGAAGTCAACGCAACCTATCCAGGATGCGACATCGCGGTCCGCTGCCTCAGTCGTTGCGAAGTCGGCGGCGATCTCTGTGAAATTGTGCCATTCGACGAACGCCGCACGGTCTTCGTGATTGGCGACGCATCGGGTGACAGTGTTCCGGCCGCGATGGTCATGACGGCGACCCGAGGCGCTGTCCATGCACTGCTTGAAGTCAGTCGCCTTAACGAACGATGCCCGGTTCCTGAAGAATTCGTCGGCGAACTCAACCGGGCGATCCTGCATGTCACCGCCGCTCAGCAGTTTATCACGCTTCTCTTTGGAGTCTTCGACAGCCGAACTCGGACGCTCAGCTACACGAACGCCGGTCACTGCCCGCCACTGCACATTCGCGGTGACCAAATCACGGCACTGGACTCGCAGGGGCTGCTGCTGGGAGTGCTCGGCGAAGCAGATTACACGATGGCCGAGCTCTCGATTGAGCCAGACGACATGCTCGTCCTCTTCAGCGACGGCATCGTCGAGGCGCGTGACAGAAGTGAGAAGATGTTTCGCAACGAGGGAATTATCGACAGCGTGAGGGGCCGCCGCTTCGAGTCGGCAGCTGAGACGCTGGATGCCATCTGGAGTCGGTACGAGGTTCACACCGGTGGCCGAAATCTCGACGACCGAACGCTGATGGTCATCCGGGGTACCATCGAGAAACCGGCCGAGTTCGCGGAAAAACCTTTCAGCGGATCGCAGCCGGTTTTCTGACGCATCGGCACCAGCAGGAAGTGCCAGAGTGGGATCACACCGTGGCCCTCAAACTTCGCTTTGGGCGAAGGATCGCGAGCGATAATTAAATTGTGCTGCCGCACTGCGATCACGTTTCGAGAAACTGCACGAGCGCGTCTGCCGTGTCGTGTTGATTCACTCGATTAAAAGCTCGCCATCCCGGAACTCCGTTGACCTCGATAACGTACGGCCCGGCGGAATCAGCCGCCTCCGAGGTCGCCGCTGACAATAGATCGATGCCGCCGAAGACCGATCCAGTCGCAGCGGCCGCTCGAAGTGCAAGTTCGCACTCCTGATCCGTTGGCAGGTGTCGCTCGCTGCGCGCTGACCGGGCCACGTTTGTACGGAAATCTCCGTCTCCGAATCGCCGCATCCCGCCAAGAATGCGACCGCCCAGCACGAGAACTCGTGTATCGAAGCCGGCATGCGGAATGAATTCCTGGAGGTAAAGCACGGCGTCGATACGCTCCAGCGTACGGAACGTTCGGAATGCGAGGTCCGGGTCACTGACCCGGCAGATGCCTCGCCCTTCGGATCCGAACAGTGGCTTCACCACAACGTCCTCACCGAGTTGCGCGAAGGCGGCCATTGCTGAGTCCGAGTCCTGACAGACAACCGTTCGAGGAACCCGCAACCCCGCCGCTTCCAGCTTCGCCGTCGTGAGGAATTTGTCGACCGCACATTCAATCGATTTCGGCGAGTTGACAACACGCACGCCGCCGGCCTCAAGGCGCGCGAGAAGATCCATCCGGAACACAACTTCTTCCAGCGATCCTGGAGGCATCGTTCGAATCAGAATCGCGTCGAACTCGTCGAGGCGGGTTTCATCCAGAACCGCTCCATTCAGCAAAGGCTGCTGAAATCCGCACACTCCGGCGATTCGCCGAAACTCCAGCCTCGAACATTCGTGCCCGCGAGCGGCCGCGGCACGTTCAATGTCGCCGCAGTACCAGCTGCCGCTGTTTCCCAGAACGCCGATTCGCAAGTGAAGCTCCGTTGTGACTGCCGCTCAATTGAGGCGTAGGCAGCTCAAAGTCCAATTGACTTTTTCAGGACCTCGTGATTGACCTGCCCCGCTCGATGAACGCGACCGGTGTCGAGATTCAGAATCGTGACCGCGGCCGGACTGAAGAGCATTGGATCAATTTTGTAGAAGTCGTGATCAGCCTCGCGGAAGATGTCGAGAAACGGCTGTCCGTAACACGCAGCAGAGCTCGACGGAACTTTGCCCACGACATCGGCGATCGAGTCGTCGTCGCCGCTCGCCCACAACGTCACTTCGCCGCCGTAGAGAATCGCGTCATTCGTCAGCCCGATCCCGGTGAGATCGTCGGCAGCGACTGGCGGCAGCGGTGCCGACCCGAAGCCGTGCCGAATCCGTTTCACGTCGAAGCCGAGTTCAAACAGTTTGTGCATCGACGTCTCGACCGAACGGGCAACCACCTGAAACGTTCCAGCGATGCTCGACGTTGGAGCGACCGCGAGAGTGACTGAGTCGGGTGTGACGCCGCACTTCTCGGCGATGTAGCTCACAACGTCCGCGTCGGGCAGCGTACCGGATTCGAGGATGCCTACCACGAGGCCTGGTGACTCTCGATAGTCGAGTGTTTTGAAAAGCTCCTCGCTGGCAGCGGCGGCACGCATCGGCCCGGATCCCATTGCAAAGTAGCTGCCGACGCTGATCTTCCACCCGGCGTACTGACTGAGAAGGCACGCCTCAACCGGCCGATCGGTGTGCACCACAACGTGCGGCCAGCTCGATCCGTCAAGCGGTCCCTGCTGCACGCTGACTCCGCCGTAAAGCGACATGCAGAGCCCGGTAAGAAACTCGCCGGCCTGCAGTCCACCCGGCGTCTGAATGCCAAAGTCGAGGATTCTCGCCCCGTTTTTTGTGAGCGATTCCTCGACGCCATCGGGTAAGCCCGCTCGAGTGGCGAGGCTTTGAGCGCGGATGTTAAGAATCGTCGTCATCAAAGTTTTCCTGTCGTTGCCGGCAAAAACGCCACAATTGGGCGCTCGCCTGGCCAGCGGATCTGCCTGACTCATCGGCACGGCGCGCGGATTATCACGCCGCTCACACCATGTCACAACCGACACGCCGAAGCAATGCGGACGACTTGAAAGGCAACGGAAATGCTCACTTTTTACCGATCAACGTTTCCGCAAGCCGGATCGCGTCCTCCGGCGTCGCAATCTCCAGGTTCAACTGAGCGTCCCGAACGGAATCCAGAAGCTGCTTGAATTGAGGGCCGGGCTTGAGGCCTGCCGCGATCAACTCAGCACCGGTGAGCAGCGGAGGCGGGTTGATTTTTTCTGCCGGAGTCTCACGCAGGAACGCGCGGCAGAACTCGACCGTCTCGAGCGACGACTTCGACGCTGACAATCTGGCTTCGACCATCCGCAAAAGGTCATCCGCCAGCGGCTCTGCCAGAATCCGTTTCAAACGAGCCAGCGAAAAGCCCGGTGCCTCATCCAGCGAGTGACGGTTGCGGACGAGCCACGCAGCATGATCGATTTCGTCATTGGACAGCCGCAACCGTTTCCCCGCCTCAAACACACAACGCGAAGCGGCCTTTGGCGTCAGCCCTGCCTCATCAACAACGGCACTGAAAGCTGCGCCGAGCGCCAGTGGAAACGACGCACCTCCCAGTTGCCGAAAGGACTCCAGCAACTGTTGCCAGGCCAAGCCACCGTTGAGCGAAACGGCATCCAGCTCCGGGAGGATGTGCCGGAGCAGGTGGATGTTCCGACACAGCTCAAGAGCGATCGCGCGGTTCGGGTGCCCAAGCATCCGCCGAAGTTCTTCAGCAATCCGCTCCGCGCTGACAACGGAAATCTCTGCAGCCATTTCCCGGGCCGCATTCGCCGTTTGCTCATCCAGTTCAAATTCAAACGTGGCGGCAAACCGGACAGCCCGCAGCAGCCGCAGTTTGTCCTCCTGCATCCGGTGCTGAGCCGTACCGATCGCGCGGATGACTCCCCGCTGGAGGTCTTCCTGACCGCCGACAAAGTCGAGCACCGTTCGCTCGATCGGATCATAAAACATTCCGTTGATCGTGAAGTCCCGACGGTGAGCGTCCTCTTCCGGCGAACTGAACTCGACGCTCTCCGGCCGGCGGCCATCGATGTACTGCCCGTCATTTCGAAAGGTGGCGACCTCAACCTGCCCCGCCGACTTCTGCGGCCCGAGGACAACGATCACGCCAAAACTCTCTCCGACAGCAATCGTCCGGCGATGCCCGAACAGGTCCCGCACTTGTTCCGGTCGAGCATCTGTCGCGACGTCGTAATCCTTCGGGACTCGCCCGAGCAGCAGGTCCCGCACGCACCCACCCGCCCACAGAGCCGTGAAACCATCGCCGCGCAGCGTCGTGACAACGGCTTCGGCAAAGTCACGTTGCGGGTCAGAGTTGGCGTCACTCTTCGACATGTTGTTTCCGGTTCCTCTGATTAAAACAGCTTCTGATTCCAGCCTCGAAGTGCAGTGTAAGCAGACTCAGAGCCAGACACAGCTTTCGGTGGAAGGGCTCACCGGCCTACGGAATTACCGTGAACAATCCGTGAGTCGACGAGCCAGATATGGCTTCGTCATCCCGATCCGGATTACAGTCCCCGCTTCACACCTTTCGCGGCGGGCTCATGAACAAATCCGACCGACAGATCATGGATTGCGTGATCGACGGCCAGGTCGAGCTCTTTGAGGAACTCGTCCGGCGGCATCGCGCGTCGATGCTGCGCGCGGCGGAGAGCAAGTTGCGAAACAGGTCACAGGCAGAGGACGCGGTGCAGGACTGCTTCCTGTCTGCCTTCGCCCGACGACGCACGTTCAATCCGGAATTCTCGTTCCGGGGCTGGTTGTGGACGATCCTTTTGAACGTCTGCCGGACTCAGTTTCGCCGAGAGGCTCGTCACGCCAGTCAGTTGTCGCTCAGTGGTGCGGTACTCGTCGCGAACGAACCAGCCACAACAGAAACCGGATTATCCGAACTTCTTCGAGCGGAACGCAGCGAGATTCTCGCCGATCTGCTCGACCAGATTCCCGAGCTCGAAGCCGACGCGCTGCGGCTTCGTTTTTTTGGTGAGCTGCAGTTTGATGAAATTGCTCAGGCAATGAACTGCAGCCTCAACGGTGCCAGAACACGAGTGAGACGCGGGCTTGAGCGACTGGCCGAACTGGCTCGACGCGGCAGCCTGTGTGCTTACGACGGAGACGACCATGAACTGTGACCAGGCTTTCGACGCACTGACCAGCCACGGAGCTGCGCAGAACGAGGCGCTCGCCCGGCACCTCGAAACGTGTCCGCGCTGCTGCGACATGGCGGATGTGTTTTCTCCCGCCCTGGAGTTGTTCGCTCCGGTTTTTCTCGAAGGGGAGCCGCTGGGAGAAACGGCGTCGCTTTCGGAAACAGTCCCGCAACTCCGGCCCTCGTCCGACTGGACCGACACCGCACCGTGGCAGAAAAACGTCCGGTCCGCTCGCCGTGTGCGGCGCGACGGCGTGAAGATTGTCGGAGCTGTCGCCCTTGTCGCGCTGTTGACCGTCGCCTTTTCCAGGATCGGCCGGGATGACTCGAATTCAGGATTCGTCAACTCGCTGGCAGCAGCCGAATGCCTTCGTGAGTCCACGGAACCGATGAAGTCGAGCAAGGCCGTCCCAGCGTGTGTGTCCTGCCATCTTCAACTGACGGCTAACCACCTGAGCCAGCCCGCTCAGGTTAAAGCAGAGGGTGTCATCCGAAGCTGCGTGGACTGCCATTTGGCCGAAACCACGAATCACTCACAACTCCGCGTCGCCGCAGCCGAGGATTCGTGCCTGTTCCGTTCGACTGGCGGATAATCAGATCAAAGCCTGAGTGGCGGTTGCTTAGGACCGGCGGTGAAATTAAATCGGCA
>JAQBVJ010000238.1 GCA_027623235.1 Planctomycetota bacterium | reverse complement strand
AGGAGCGTCGATTATTGTGTCAGCCCCGCTGGCTGGCAGTAAACAATCGCGGAAGGGGTGAAAACGGGGATTGGTCTGGCGAGGATTTGGAGGATTCGCTACTCAGAGCCCTATGAGTGCTCTGGTCGTTTCCTCTGACGCGGTTGTTGTTCAGCTTCAGTCGCTGAAGTTGTTAGTAGCAGAGTTGCGTCGAGACGTCCGCGATCTCCGCGCAGAGAATTTAGTCCTGCGGCAGGAGAATACCGAGCTTCGCCAGCAGGTCCGCGATCTGACGCGCGAGGTTGGCTACTGGAAGAGCCGTCACGCCGATGTAAAGAACAAGAATGTGCTGGTGCAGGCTGAGCTTGATCAGGCCAAAGCAGAGACTCGACAACTCAAAGCCGAACGCTTCGGAAAGTCATCGGAAAAACAAAAGAAGGTCGATCGCTCGAACGATCTCGCCGACCCTCAGAAGCCCGTTGATCCCGACACGCCAGGCACAGAGCGAAAGAAGCGAGGTCAGCAACCCGATCGTCCTGCTCCGAAACGCAGAGACCGTTCTCACCTGCCCGTTCGCGTCGAAGTCATCGACTTGCCTGACGAAGAAAGAGTCTGCGGCTGCTGCGGTCTGCCGCTGACCGATCTTGGCTGTTCCAAAGACAGTGAACAGATCGAAATTGAAATTGAACTGTATCGAAAGCAGCTCGAACGAAAACGCTATCGGCGCACTTGCAACTGCGTCGAACCGCCGCGCACGGTCACCGCGCCAATGCCTCCGAAGCTACTCCCCAAAAGTATCTTTGGGACCAGCATTTGGGTGTATCTGCTGATCGAAAAGTTTCAACTTCAACGTCCGACTCACCGCAGCATTGAGCAACTGAGACTCCTAGGATTGCGACTGGCCCCCGGCACGATCGCGGATGGATTCAAGCGAATCGAATCGCTGCTGACTCCGATTTACGAAGCCCTTCGACGGCATCACGTCAAGTCCAGATTCTTTCACGCCGACGAAACGCGTTGGCGCGTTTTCGTGGAAAAGGCTGGTAAAATCGGTCATCAGTGGTGGTTGTGGTTGTTCGCGAGCAACGATTCTGTGGTCTACGTTCTCGACTCAAGCCGCAGCCACGATGTGCCACAAAAACATTTTCCTGATGATGCTCGCGGCGTGTTGGTGGTCGATCGCTATAGCGGTTACAAAGCCATGCAGCAGGTCAAAGACGGAAATCTTCTGCTGGCATTTTGCTGGGCTCATGTGCGTCGCGACTTTGTTCGCATCGGAAAAGGACTTCCCGAACTGAAGGACTGGGCTCTGACATGGCTGAGGCAAATCCAACAGTTGTACCGACTCAATCGCGAACGGCTGCAGCATGAAAACGGCACGACAGAATTCGCCGCCGCTGATGCTCTGCTGCGACAACACATTGAAGTGATGGCGGCTGCACGCGATCAGGAATTGAACGACGAGAAACTTCGCGCACCGTGCCGCACGGCACTCACAAGTTTGCAGGACCATTGGAGCGGCCTGACGCTGTTCGTCGATGATCCTCGCATCCCAATGGACAACAACGCGGCGGAACGAAAGATTCGCAATCCTGCTGTGGGTCGGAAAAATTACTACGGCAGCGGAGCAGAATGGGCCGGTCGACTGGCGATGATGTTGTTCTCGATCTTTGCCACGCTGGCGATCTGGAAGATCAATCCCAGAACATGGCTGACCTGGTACTTCGACGCCTGTGCAACCAATGCCGGTCGGGCTCCAGAGAATGTGGAAATCTTCATGCCGTGGAATTTGTCAGCGGAACGACTGGCAGAACTTCGCAATCCACACGGCGAGCCATTCCCCAATACGTCATAGTTGGTCATGGTAGAACTGGCCACGAAGTTTTCGCTCCCGCCCGAGCGACGTTTTCGTGCCTCGCCACGCTGCGAATCAATCGGTGACAGCCGCCAAGGGGCTCTCACGCGCCGTTCACCCCTTCCGCGATTGTTTACACTGGCAAACCCGTAAGTCATTGATATCAAGCCGTTTGTGTCACCGAAAAAGGCGCGACATTTTTCGAGGTGTCACGAAGAGAGTCCCTTCCGGGGAGAGTTGGGGCATAAAGTGTTTGCCGGACGACGCAAATCCGCCCTCAGATCTTTCGCCGATGTTTTTTCCGATTGTTCGCCAGTCGTTCGTAATTGAAAAAATGCCTGCGCTGTTGAATGAGCCATCAGGATAACGCATGCTGTTTCGAAGTTTACGCAGGAAATTCAGTACGATGTGGATGAACCTGCGCATGAATTATCCGCCTCCCAAGTCCTGATCCCAAACTTTTATCAACGTATCCGAGGTGATATAGAAGACTCAGCAAAATTCTCGACATCGTTTCTTCCATGAAATCGGGCCTGTGAAGTTAATGCTGTTCGCTGCTTTACAATCGGCCTGCTGACAAGAATGGCAACAGAAACACTGCCGGGAATGATATCCCTTCCGCAAGTCATACGACCGTACTGACGCGCAGCCGCCGCTGGTTCGTGATCAGAAACGGTATTCACGACGGGTCCCCCTGTGGCATTTTTGCGGAATACCTCAAACACCGTACTACATCGCATCGCATGACGGCTTTACCTTGTACGACCTGGTTTCGTACACCGCCCGCTGTAACGAAGCGAACGGGCACAACAACACGGACGGAGATGCCGAGAATTTCAGTTTCAACTGTGGCCATGAAGGGGACGACCGAGTTTCCAAGCGAGTTCGCTCACGTCGGATGCGGCAGGCCAAAAACTTCTGCTGCCTGTTGTTCCTCGCCAACGGTACGCCGATGTTGCACCCCTCTCTGACCTCTCTGCCCTCTTCTCGGTTCCTGCCATGGTCACCGCCTGTGTCGAGCCCCAGCCGCTCTACCGTCCACGCGATCCCCAGGCCTCCGGCCTCTGGCGACTGCTCGATGAACATTTTGACTCCTTCCAGCAGGTCTACGACGAGCGCTATCAGGCCAAGTACGGTTTCTGGCGGCCGATCGTCCAGCAGTCGGTGGCGGCCTTTCTCAAGTGCGGCGATCTGCAAGAAGGATTCGCCCGAGTTCGCTGCCCCGACTGCAAGCACGAGATGTTCGTCGCCTTCTCCTGCAAGCAGCGCTGCACTTGCCCCTCCTGCCATCAGAAGCGGACGTTGCTGACCTCGCTGCACGTCGCCGAAGATATCTGCTCGCCCGTCGCCCACCGACAAGTCGTATTGACCATCCCCAAGCGTCTGCGAGTGCATACGCGATTCGATCGCGGACTGCTGGGGAAACTCTCGTCCTGTGCCTGGGCATGCCTCAAGTCGGAAGCCCAACGCCTGCTCGGGCGCGACGACGTCGTGCCCGGCATGGTCGCGGCGATCCAGACGCATGGCCAACTCTTGCACTGGCATCCCCACCTGCATGTGCTGATCACCTGCGGCGCGTGGACACCCGAGGGCAAGTTTCTGGAACTGCCTGAGTTTGACATGGAGCGACTGCTGGTCGCCTGGCAGGACGCGGTCTTCGAGCTGTACCTGGCTGAGGAGAAGCTCGAACTGGAAGTCGTCGAGAACATGCGGAATTGGGAACATAGCGGTTTCAGCGTCGATCAATCGGTATTTCTTCCGGCTGGGGATCAAGCGGGCATCGAGCGTCTGATCCAGTACATGACGCGCTGCCCGTTTAGTTTGTCACGGCTGGTGAAGGTTAGCGACACGGGGCAAGTCATCTACCAGTCCGAAAAGCAGGCCTGCCGCGCCTTTCCCGATCCGAAAGGAGACGGGATGCAAGCGGGAGTGCCGCGAAACTTTCAGATTCTGGAACCGCTCGATTTCCTGGCCGAGTTCACGCAACACATTCCTCCCAAGGGCTCGCACCTGATCCGCTATTACGGTTGGTACTCGAACAAGTCGCGCGGCCTGCGGAAGAAGTTGGCGGCGGAAGCATCCGCCCAGTCGTCCGCTGAGGAACCGACTCCCGCTTCGGCCGCGACGGGCAGCAGCCAGGCCTGGGCGATGTTGATCAAGCGAATCTATGAAGTGGACGCCTTGTGTTGTCCCGAGTGTGGCGGCCAGATGAAGGTGGTCTCGTTCATCGAGCCGCCTCAGTCCGATGTGATCGAAGCGATTCTCTCGCACTGCGGTTTGTGGCAGTCTCGGTCACCGCGAGCGCCACCCGAGGTGGAAGATTTGGTGCTCGAACTGGACGCCGCCTGCTCGGGCAGCTCGATCGATTCGCCAGTTCAAGCCGACCAGTCCCGGGAGCTGACCTACGTCGACATCGACACCTTCCTGGAAAATTTCTAATCATCCCCGACACGGGTCGGCACGAGGACGCTGCGCCCCGGCTGTGGGTTCACCGCGAATTTTGCCTTCATCGACGTGCCAGTTGCACTCCAGCAGCCCTCCAATCGGCTCGCCACTTCCAGAAACGGCCTGGGGTTTCGAGTGCTGAAAGGCGGCCGCGCCCGCCTTTCA
>JAQBVJ010000098.1 GCA_027623235.1 Planctomycetota bacterium | reverse complement strand
ATCGATCAGGCCGCGTTCTTCCAGGTCGTCAAGGAGCGCGGACGCTGCCTGGTCGAGCATCCAGGCGTGTCGATCCTGGAACTGCTGAAAGTAGCGGTCGTGCATGTCCCATCCGCCGTCGCCGGTATCCTCGACCGGCTCGACATGGGAGCTCCAGTTGACTTGAACGAAGCGGGAACCACCTTCAATCAGCCGCCGGGCTAACAAACAGCACTGACCGAACCGGAACCGACCGAACTTGCGTCGTACCGTTTCGGCTTCTCGTTTCAGGTCGAAGACGTCTCGCGCGCGACTGTCGGTCAGCAGCGAAAACGCCTGCTGATAAAACTGGTCCATTCGGTCCATGACCTCGGAACGGTCGAGCCGTGCCGACAGCGAATCCACCGCGGTCAGCAGCCTCTCTCGCGAATCGAGGCCGCTCGGTGACAGGCCGTCGATCAGGTCGAGATCAGGAATGCGGACTCCCTGTTCCGGGTCGTAGTCGAGCCGGAACGGATCGTGGAGCGTGCCAAGCTGGCCACCGCCCTCGCCGGCGATTGCCCGCTTGCCCTGATGAAGATGCCCGCCCAGCGTCATGAAACGAGGCATCTGTGTCGACGGGCCGAGCACTCGCGAGACGACTCCGCCAAACGCGGGCTGCAGACTGCCCGCCATCGTCTGACCGCTGAGGCTGATCGCACCGGAGTCAGCTCCGGTCAGCCCGATCGTCCCGGCGATGCCGTGATCGTTCGAGGTGTGGTGCAGCGATCGGATGATCGAATATCGGTGAGCACGCTGCGCCAGCCTGGGAAGCATCTCGCAAATCTGCAGTCCGGGAACCGTCGTCGAGACCGGCGCGTAGGGACCTCGGTATTCGACGGGAGCGTTCGGTTTCATGTCGAACGAGTCGACGTGACTTGGTCCTCCCCACAGCCAGAGCAGGATTACGGACTTCGGCCGCGGCCGATTTTCCGGTGCCGCCGCCGCTTCGTGCCGCAGCAGATCGGCAAGCGACACTCCGCAGGCAGACAGACCTCCCGCCCGAATCAGCTCACGACGGCTGACTCGACCAGTTCCGTTTTTCTGAAGATTTCCGATTCTCAACATGGGTGAACTCGACGCCGAATATTGCCCGGCTGCCCTGCGACCGTTCGACTTTGAACGTAGCCGATAGAGTGTACTCGGCTTCCGCTGATGCCGGAGGCGGCATTAGCAGACTACACTTCCTCACTGAGCTTGCGGTCTTCGAGGCCGCTCGAGTGTCGTCCAGCGGATTCCGAGTCGAAGTGATGACGCAACAACAAAAACGCACAGACCGGCAAGTGACGCTCGGTCAATCCCGACGCGACTTTCTGAGTGCGACGGGAGTGTCGGTTCTTTCACCCGCCCTGCTGGATATCCTCGGCCGGCGCGCGATGGCGACCGGGCCCGCTGCTCGAATCAAGTCCTGCCTGATTCTGTTTCAGGCGGGAGGCGTCAGTCAGACCGACACGTTCGACATGCGACCCGACGCGGACGACTCGATTCGTGGTGAGTTTCGGCCGATCGAATCCAGCGTGCCCGGCATGACGGTGTGCGAGCACCTGCCGCTCCTCGCGAGGCAGATGGACAAAGTCTGCGTCGTCCGGTCGATGCATCATCGAATGCTGTGCCACAACCCGGCTTGCTACTGCGCGTTGTCGGGCAGGGCGGTGGGGGAGTCGAAAGCGGTCTCGAGTCAGACTCCGGCCACGCGCGAGGACTATCCGCATTTCGGAGCGGCTCTGGCAAAGTTTCGACCGACTCCGCCCGACATGCCGTCGTTCGTCTCGATGCCGTTCACTCTTTACAACGGTCCGGCGATGACTCCCGGGCAGCACGCCGGTCTGCTCGGCAGTCACTACGATCCGTTCCTGATCGACCAGGACCCGAGTGCTGACGACTTTCGGGTCGACGAACTGGCGACTCGCGAGAAACTGGATCGAGGCCGCTACCAGCAGCGACGCTCGCTGCTGCAGTCGCTCGACGATGACCTGCGAACCATCGACAAGTCGCAGGCTGTCCAGAATATGGACGCGTATTACCAGCGGGCGTTTTCGCTGCTGACGACTCCGCTAGCCCGGGAAGCGTTCGATCTGACAAAAGAGCCGGACCGCCTGCGCGACCGCTATGGCCGACACCTCGTGGGGCAATCGACGCTCCTCGCGAGGCGGCTGATTGAGGCGGGTGTTCCGTGCGTCACGGTCTACTCGCCGGTCCAGCGGATCGAGGGGGTCAGTTGGGACACGCATCGCGACAATTTCCCTTTGCTGAAAACGACCTTGCTTCCGCCGGCCGATCAGAGTTTCTCTGCCCTCCTGGACGACATGGATCAACGAGGATTGCTCGACGAAACTCTTGTCATCTGGATGGGAGAATTTGGCCGCACGCCGAAAATCGGCTACACCCAGTCCAACAACACAAACAACTCGACCGGGCGCGACCATCACCCGCACTGCTACACAATCCTGCTGGCCGGTGCGGGAGTGAAGGCCGGTTCGTACTTCGGTCGAAGCGACAAAGACGGCTGGTACCCGTCTGAGAACCCTGTTCACACCGGCGATCTGGGCGCGACCGTTTACGACGCATTCGGCATCGACCCGCACCAGGAGATTCACGATCGCTTTGGACGCCCTCACCGGTTGATCGAGGGACAACCGGTCCCCGGCTTGTTTTGAACCATTCGTTTTTTGACAGCCGAAAAAAAAATGTCCCATCCATGTAGTGGAGCGGCGCAAACCGCCCGGTTTTGCATTTGAAAACGCGTTCTGACTGGACGGCTTGCGCCCTGCCGCTATTTTTTCAACAGGCTGTTGAAGGATCCCGTCGCGCTTCGGCGTGAGGCTCAACCGGAAATCAGCCTCAGCCCGTCCTCGTGGATCTCAAACGGGACGATTGATTCGTCCGCCGCGCTGCCTCGATGTTTGGCGACGCACAGCGCGCGTCCCATTTTCATTCCCTCGCGGAATTTCCCCATCAGGATGATGGTGTTTGCGTTGGACAGGACGTCGCCCGAGTCGATGCGCCGCTCGATCATTTCGTCGAGCATCATTTCGTGGCAGGTGTAAAGCAGCAGACAGGCGATTTTCGATTCGTCGTAAACGTGCTCCATGATCTGCGCTTCGTGCTGCCGGAATTGAACGCGGAACAGATCCCGCGCGACCCAGTCGGCTTCCTTGCGCAGAATCTGGTGGTAGATATATTCGAACATGTGAAACTGAAAGGAGTCGCTTGGCCGGTCGGCCGGTTCGATTCCGTCAATGACGCACCGCCGGACTCCATGGACGAAGTTTCCATAAAAGAAAGAGATGGCCTCGACGATCCGTTTCTGAAGGTCGATCTTCCACGCCTTCCAGTCGTCGAGTTCCATGTCGCTGATCGTGACCCGTCGGCCTGCTCGATTGAAGATGTGCATCGAGTCGTAACGAGCTGAGTTCCGGTCCCAGACTTCGTGCGGTTGGATCATGTTGCCCGCCGCTTTCTCGCGGAGAGTCCAGGCAAACAGCCGCTCGGCGTAGTCGGCGTGGTTCTGAGTGTCGCCACGGGCGGTCATGTCAAAAATGACTCCCGGCTCGCCCTCCTGAACTCGGCCGGCATTTGCGAAATGAATGCCGAACTGAGTCTTGCCGACTCCCGTGGATCCCACGACGACCGTCAGTTTGCCCGGCAGCAGACCTCCGCCGAGCAACTGATCGAGCTGCGGAAGTCCTGTACTGATTCGATACGTCATCTGATGTCGCCCTGGCTGGACTCGGAGTGAGCGGGATTCTGGGAGTTTCCTGAAGCGAGACAACTTCGGCAAATGAGCGGAAACAAGGTGCCCTGGTTACCAAAGCGGCCGTTTTTCTCCATTTTGCTCTGCCTCATCATTGTGCCGGATTGGCGACATTCGTGATGGAAACCACCTCACTGCCCGTAGATTCTCTGCAGTTCCACCTTCCTGGTGGCGGATAAGACAGGGATACGGCCGGAAAGTCACCCCACCTTTACAGATTTATTCAACCTCCACTTTCGGGTACACTCGCACGACTCATATGACGGGAGCGACTGTCCTGTCATCGTGTGGGGGCACTTGAATCGTAAACTGCTGCCAGGGCAATGGTTGTGGTGGGCGAGTGCCTGCTGCGGTGTCCTGGTTGCGGGCTGCTGTTCGTTTCGCCCTCCGGCAGCTTCGGCTGTCTGTGGAGTTTCGGACGTCTTCTGCAAATCTGCGCCCGGTATGGGATTACAGACATGGTGTTATCTCCCTGGCTTGCCCGCTTTCGACGCTCATTAAAGCGGCACACCCGCAGTGCTCGCCGCCCGTCTTCCCCTCGCGCCGTCGATCGGCCGGCGAATCAGTTCAGCCGCCGGATCGAGGTTGTGGAAGGGCGGACGCTGTTGACGACGCTGGTCATCAACGTCGACGAAGTGGCGGACGTCATTAACGGTAACGGCCAAACGTCTCTTCGCGAGGCTGTGATACAGGCCAACTCTGCGACCGAAGATGAAGTCATCATCAATCTGCCGGCAAACACAACTTTTACGCTGGGCATCGCCGCAGCGGGAGCAGATGACGCGACGACCGGCGACTTGAATATTACGAACTCGACGTCAGAGATTCTGATCCAGGGGCAGCCAGGTTCGATCATTGATTTTCGAGACACCGGGGGTGGCATTTCCGCTCGCGTGTTCGAGATTGCCATTAGCGCACATCGAGTTGAGCTGGAGAATCTCACGCTGCGCGGAACGGCGACCGGAGCTGCTGGCGGGGCGATCTTGAACCGCTCGTTCCTTGAGATGAACAGCGTGCTCGTCGAACTGAGTTCGTCTGACACAGGCGGGGGCGGTCTGCAGAACTCGGGCACCGGCAATGCGACCATCATCAACAGCACGTTTGATCAGAATCAGGCGACGGGCTCTGGCGACGGTGGTGCGATTTTCAACACAGGGCAGCTGACCGTCGCAGCGACGGCATTTACGGGTAACTCCGGCGATGACGGCGGTGCGATTAGTGCCGGCGCTAACAGCAACACCTTCATTGAGACCTCGCTTTTCAGTGGCAATATGTCGGCTGGCGAGGGCGGGGCAATTCGAGTTGGCGGAGGAAACGCGTTTCTGAATCTGTCGTTCAGCCAACTGACCGGGAACATGGCTGGAACAAACGGGGGCGGGCTGGTCGCGTTCAGCAGTGGTGCCAACGTTTTCATTGACAGCTCGACCATCGACGGGAACACGGCGAGCGGCACCGGTGGTGGTCTTCAGGTCGGTGACCAGGTTTCGATTGTTAACAGTACGATTTTTGGAAATACCTCAAGCTCGGGCGTGGCCGGCGGTGGCGGAATTCGAGTGCAGCCGACCGGCCGACTGGACCTCACAAGTGCCACGCTGGCCGGAAACATTGCAGCCTCGAGAAGTGGTGGAGCGTTGTCAGTTGATTCTGGTGGCGTAGTCACAGCTTCCAGTTCGATCTTTGCCGACAGCACGGACGGAGTGTCGCCGATTACGGACGTCGATGGGTCCGTAACGAGTTTCGGTACAAGTATTGTTGAGAGCGGCGGAGGCGCGGCCGGGTTCGACACAGTGTCTGGCGATCAGTTTCAGGATCCGCTGCTCGACCCAGGTGGTCTGCGTGACAATGGCGGACCAACTCCGACAGTCGCGCTTCAGGCTATCGCGCTGGGTTTCGGGAGTAACAGCCCGGCGATTGATGCCGCGGGTTCCCATGCGGAAGATGACCAGAGACTGGTACCGCGTCTTGCTGGAAGCGCCGATATTGGTGCTTTTGAAGTTGATCCGCAGGTCTATTTCGTCAACACGACTGCGGACACTCCCGACGCCGACTCAATGGACAACCTTCCGATTGATGGGAGCGGCAACGTATCGCTTCGTTCGGCCATCATGGCACTGAACAATTTCGAGGGCGGCAACGGGGTGATCATCCTGCCGCCAGGTCAGTTCACACTGACACAGACGAGTGGCGGAAGTGCCGATTCGAATGCCACGAACGACCTGGACATCAGCGCCAGCAATGTGAGGATCATTGGAACGGGTTCACTCTCGACGAGGATCGACGCCTCGGGACTGGCAGGCGACGGTGTCGATGGTGGAGGCAACGATCGTGTCTTCGAGATTTTTGGCACGGGGACTTCCATCACGGGAGTGACCATCGCGAACGGAAATGCCGGCATGCTGGATGGCGGCGGAATCATGGTGGAATCCGGTTCGCTTCACTTGACCGATTCCAGCCTCGAAGACAACTCGGCCGCTAATGGCGGTGGTCTTGCGACGGGCATTTCGAGTGTGGATTCGTTGACTCTGGACGGTGTGACTGTTTTTGAGAATACGGCGACTGTCAACGGCGGTGGGGTCGCGCTGTTGTCGTTTTTCACGCAACCACCAACGATCAGGAACTCGAACATTTCGCGGAATACGGCGGCGGCCAATGGCGGTGGCGTTGTGGCGAGTGCGTCGCTGGAGATCACGGGAACTTCGCTGATTCGAAATACTTCCGGGATAGATGGCGGTGGTGTCGCGTTTGACGGGATCTCAGGCGGCACATTGAACGTGACCGACTCGACGGTCTCGGCGAACATCTCCGGCGGGTTCGGTGGCGGTATCGCGAGCAGTGGACCAACTGCGATCATGGATTCCGCAGTCACGTTGAACTCGGCCACACTCAGCGGTGGTGGTGTTGCCGCGACGGCGGGAACGCTGCGAATTGCTGGCACCACGATCTCCGGCAACACGGCAACGGTCAGCGGTGGTGGCGTCGCTGTGGGTGTGCCCCCAGGGATGGGGCCTGTGTTTACGACTCCGGCAGATGCCGAAATCCGGTTTTCGGACATCAGTTTCAACTCCGCAGGAGCGAGCGGGGGTGGTGTTGCGAACTCGGCCGGTGATCTGCTTCTCTTTGCGAGTTCGGTCACGAATAACGTGGCAACGACAGGCGGCGGTGGCCTGGCGAATACGGAATTCGGCAGGAGCGAAATCGTCAGCTCAACGTTCTCCGGCAACACCGCCGGCGCGGGCGGGTTCGGCGGCGGCCTTCTCAACGAAAGCGGTTCACTCGACGTCACAAACGCCACGGTCACTCTGAATACGGCGGCCAGTGGTGGCGGCATCGCGAGCCGCAACAACGCGAATACGACCGTCCAGAAATCGATCATTGCGCAGAACATACTGTCGGGCGGCGGCATGGGCGTGGATGCGTTTGCCGATACGGTGATCACGTCGGGAGGGAATAATGTCGTCGGTGTCGGTGAAGTCGGATTTGTGAATGGTCTCGATGGTGATCTGACTGGCACCGCAGTAACACCGCTTGACGCGCGGCTTGCTCCGCTCGCGGACAACGGCGGATTCACACAGACCCACGCGCTGCTGACAAGTGGGCCGGCGAGTCCGGCAATCGATGCCGGCAGCAACTCAAATCTCGACATGAACGACGCCGAGTTTGACGTCGACCAGCGCGGCGCCGAGCGGATTCTGGGAGTCAGTGTTGACGCCGGAGCCTACGAATCCGGATCGAACGCGATCTTTGTGACGACGACACAAGACGTTGTGGATGGCGGTGACGGCGTCATCTCGCTGCGCGAAGCCATCAACATGGCAAACGCCGCTCCTGATGCCGACAGAATTGTGCTGCCGGCCGGCAGGTACGAACTGACTCTGTTCGGCCAAAACGAAGACGGCAACATGTCCGGCGACCTGGATATCACCGAGGAAGTCACCATTGTCGGTTACGGCATGGGAGTGACCGTGGTCGACGGTGTCGCAAGCGACCGTTTGTTTGAGGTCCACTCGACCGTCGCGACGTTTCTTGACATGACCATTCAGAATGGTCGAGTGACATCTGCTAGCGGCGGCGGCATCTTTGCTCAATTCAGCACGACGACACTGGAACGCGTCGAAGTAGCAGACAACGTTGCAGATGGTGGCAACGGAGGCGGCGTGGGCGCATTTAACCCGGTGGCAGCAACACTCAATGTGCGTGACAGTGTCTTCCGAAACAACTCAGCCAGCGGCGGCGGCGGCGCGATCAATACAGATCAAGACACGTTGAACGTGTTCAACACGACGTTTGACAACAACACGGCTTTGTCGACCGATGGCGGTGCGATTCGCATTTTCGGTGCCAATGCCTTAATTGTTGGTAGTCAGTTCACGTCAAATTTTGCGTCTGGTGGACGTGGCGGTGCCGTCTTTATTGAGAAGGACTTCGGGAATACCGTGACGATCGACGCGTCGCGGTTTGCTGAAAACGTGGCTGCTTCCGGTGGCGGTGTATCAATTCGGAATGAAACGGTTGTGATTACGGGCAGTGAGTTTTCCACCTTCGACGACGGAGCGCGATTCCTGGGCGGCAATCAGGCAACGATGGGAGACGGCGGTGCCATCGAGAATACTGGCGGCAACCTGACAGTTCAGTCGACTCGGATCGCGTCGAATGTTTCGAACAGTTTCGGTGGCGGTATCGTCAATGCAGGATCCGGCGCGGTTCTGGTGCTCGAAGATTCTGTTCTGGAAAATAACTCGGCAAGTTTCGGTGGCGGCGGACTGTACGCAGACCAGGCTGCGACGGTACGCCGCAGCACATTCTCCTCGAACTTTGCCAGCGACGGTGGCGGCATCAATAATGGCGGGACATTGCTGCTGGTCAATTCGACACTTTCGGGGAACATCGCTACCAACCAGGGTGGCGGTCTTCTCACTGCGTTTTCAGGCACGTCGACGATTGAGCACAGCACGATCACTGCGAATCAATCGAGTATGGGCGGCGGGGGAATTCAGAATTCTGGATCGACGGTGTCGCTGAAAAACACCATCGTCGCCGGGAATTTCGACTCGCTGGGGAATGCTGATCTGCAGGGGCAGCCATTTACTTCGAACGGGAACAACCTGATCGGCGACGTTGATGGTGCATCCGTGGTCCCGGGCTCGAACGATATTCTCGGCGGAGACTCACAGACGGCCACGGTGTCGACGGCCAGCTTTGCTACTCCAGTCCAGATCGACACGGCGTCGGCTCACACTCTGCAGACCGGCGATCTGGTCCGCATCGTGGGTGTCTTGGGAAACAATGCGGCCAACGGGACATTCCGGGTCACCGTGATTGACGCCGATTCGTTTACGCTGGCTGACCTCAATGGATTTTCCATCAGCGGGACAGGACCCGGTTCAGACGGCGAGGTCTTTCGCCTCGCGGATGCGCAGATCGGGCCGCTGCTGAACAACACAGCTCCCAACGAGTTTGTTGAGGGTGGTCAAGAACTGACACTCGGTGGTGGCGTTTCACCAGACACAATTCAGCCGATCGCGCCGGTGGTCCCGTTCACACACCGGCCGCTGGTCGGCAGTCCGGTCATTGATGCCGGCGACGCCACAGAGATTGAGTCCTTCGACAATCGTGGTACAGGATTTCCTCGAAATGTGGATGGAGATAATTCCGGCGGTGCCGCTCCGGATATCGGAGCTCTGGAGGTGTATCTAACGTCGGTTACCGGTCGTAAGTTTGACGACACAAACGGCAACGGCGTGCAGGACATGGGCGAAACCGGACTCGGCGGCATCACGGTGTACGCAGACCTCAACGAGAACGGTGTCCTCGACAGCGGTGACCGCCTCACGACAACGGACTTCGACGGGACGTACACGCTCGATCTCGTCCCGCCGGGGACGACAATCATTGGTGAGTTCGTGCCAATACCATTCAGTGAAATCCCGGGATTTCCTTTACCGGGCTCGCGGCAGACGTTTCCGTCCGGCCTTGTCACAGCCAGCCAGTCGATGAACCTCGGTGCCGGGATGCTTTCTGATCCGGAGGGGGTCACGACAGCGGACGTTGATGGCAATGGACGTCTTGACGTTATCTTCGTGCAGTCCGCGGCCAATCAGATCACCGTGCTGCGACAGCGGCTCGACGGAACCATTGTCAGGAATGACTACGGCGTGACGGGAGCGCCGCGCGAGGTCGTGGCTGCAGACTTTAACGGCGATGGATTCCTCGACTTCGCGACGCTCACGGACGCTCCGAATGTGACGCTGTTCCGCAATCAGGGCAATGGCACGTTCGTGACCAGTTCGACGACGTCGCTTGGCACGTCTGCTCTCAATCTTGTGGCGGGGGACTTCAGCGGCGACGGACTGCTCGACATCGCCCTGGTGAACCCCCCGACGGGCAGCGTGACGATTCTTACCGGCGACGGGATGGGCGGCCTGAATGGAACGCCGTTCGCCACACCGTCGGTGGGTGGCAATCCTCAGGATCTGGTTGCCGCTGATTTCGATCGCGACGGCCGACTGGATCTCGCCACAGTCGACCGGCTCGACAACCAGGTGACGGTGCTGCTCAACCAGGGAGGCGGGGCGTTTTCCAGCAGCGTGATTCCGCTGACGGTCGGCAGCGATCCACGTGACATCGATGCCGGCGACATCGATCGAGACGGGCTCGTCGATCTGGTCGTTTCCCGGCCGGGAGATGGTGTCGACGACGTTGCAGTGATCTTCAACCGCGGATTGCCTTCAGGCTTCAACGTCGTCTCGGCCGGCGCACTCCCGAATGTCAACGACGTCCGTCTGGTCGACTTGAATGGTGACGGGTTCCTCGACATCGCGGCGACCGAATCGATTTCGGTCAGCAGCCTGTCGCTGTTTCAGTTCGATCCGGCCACTCGAACGTTTCTGGCTCCCGTTGTCATTGACGGCGGCAACGTGCCTCGTGCTCTGACGGTTGGCGATCTGAACTCCGACGGCCGGCTGGACCTGATCACGACCAGCGCCAACGACGATGTGGTTGTGGCGAATCTGAACCTCAGCGGCTCTCAGGTCGCGAACAATGTGACCGGCGTTGTGACGACCGGCATCGACTTCGGCAATCAGCTTCTCGGCTCTGTCAGCGGTACGAAATTCAGCGACCGGAATAGCAACGGAACCCGTGACGGATTCTTCGACGATTTTGCTTCGGGGACGCCGGACCGTCTCTGGCAGAACGAAGTCGGCAACTGGAACGTCGTCAGTGGTGAGTACGCAGCGTCTTCTCCCGGGAATTCACCACTCACTTACAACAGCCTGCCATTCGAACTTACTGATTTCGAAGTCACGTTTGACGTCAACAACGTGAATGACGGCGGTGTGTTTCTGCGCAGCACGGCGTTTGATCCGGCGGAACCCAGCGGAGTGCTGCTGGTGACCGGTTCTCCCACAACCAGCGGAACTGGTTTGTACTGGCATATTGTGACGAATGGAGTCGAAGGTCCGGCGCTGCAGGTCACCGCCGGGCTGTTCCAGGCGGGAGATGACATTTCGATCCGCGTGACGGTCGTGGGTGATACCTACTCGGCATACGTGAATGGTTCCGAGGTGCCCGACACAGTATTGACGACGTCGATGTTCAATCAAGGACGATTCGCTCTGTATTCAAATTCCAGTCAGACGATCGACAATGTCAACCTGCCGGAGAATGGTCTGGCGGGTGTCGGGCTCTTCCTCGATCTGAACGACAACGGTCGACACGACTCGTTCGAACCCGTCACGTTTTCACAGACGGACGATCCGACCACATTCGGTTTCGACGAGACCGGCCGATACTTTTTCAACAATGTGATTCCAGGGCCTGCTCGCGTCTACGAGTTCGTCCCGCCAGGAAGTGAGCAGACAACGCCGAACGGTCTCGCACTGACTGTGCCGACGGAACTCGGCACGGTCGGTGACAACGCAGTCGATTCTCTGATCGCCGACCTCGATGGCGACGGCCGGAACGACCTTGTGGTGCTCAGTGCGGAAGCTGCCGGCAACGGAAATCTGCGTGTGTTTGGCGGGACCGGAACACAGTATGTCCATCTTGTGGGCGGGCCGATCGCCGTTGGGATGAGCCCGGAAGCGGTTGCGCCCGGCGATCTCGACGGAGACGGCGATCTTGATCTGGCGGTATCAAATTCCGGCAGTGATACAATCCAGCTGTTTGAGAATACCGGTGGCCTGACGTTCGTGCTGCGAGCCACGTTGAATGTCTCTGCAGGGGACATGCCGGGCGACCTGCAACTGAGTGACCTGAACGGTGACGGGCTTGCTGATGTGATCGTCGCCAATTCGAATTCGCCGGCCGGTGTGCGCGGCATTTCCGTTTTCACAAACAGCAACAGCTCACCCGGAGCGGGCAATTACCTTTTCACCGGTCCCGTGAATCTGAATACGGGAGGCCAGACAATTGGGCTGGTGGTTGCCGATCTGGACGGCGATGGCGATGGGGATATCGCCGCCGCCGTGAACGACACGAGCGAAGTCCGCGTGTTCGAGAACTTGGCGGGCGCGTTTCTTCCCAGGGCCACGATCTCGACGGGATCAGCTCCGCTGGCGATCGATGCCCTGCGGTTCAACGATGACAATCGAGTCGACCTTGTCATTTCCCGTGATGCAACACTTGTTGGCTCCGGGGTTGAGGTCTTCAGCGGTATCGGCCTGTTTCAGTACGGGCCAGCACAAGGACTTCCGCTGTCTGCAGCGCCCGACAGCCTGGCGGTTATCGATATCAACAACGACGGGTTGGATGACCTTGTTTTCACAAGTCCGGCCACCGGCGAAATCGGCGTGTTGACGAATACCGAATTCGGATTCGTTCCGGATGCCATAATTGCCGTCTCGCCAATGATTACCGGTATCTCGACCGGTGACCTGGACGGCGACGGGCTGATCGATTTTGTCGGAGTTACAGAAACACTGGGCGCCAGCGTGCAGGCGCTGTTTAACCGCCTTGGATCCTTCCCCGTTGAGGTCTTGTCCGGAGGGATGGCGATTGCAGACTTCGGAAACATCGATCTGGGTTCCATCTCCGGAACCGTTTTTCAAGATCTCGACAATAATGGGACTCTGGATATGGACGAGTCCGGCCTGTCCGGGTTCACCGTCTTTGTCGATGAAAATGAAAACGGTCAGCTGGATGCCGGAGAGCCCTCGTCGATCTCAGATCTGGACGGACAATTTGTGATCTCTAATGTCCGGCCGTTGGTGCAGAACCGTCTGACGGTTGTGCCTCAGGCCGGCTTTGTGTCGACGTTTCAGCTCGGGACACCAGTTTCGGTCGCGGTGGATGGTGGAGCACGAGGCGAAAATATCGGCGATATCGTCACCACGGGCGACCTGAATGGCGACGGACGTGATGAGATCATTTCCGCGAACGAAACAGTGGATTCCGTTTCGATCGTCAGCTTCGATGAAGATGGCATCTCGTCGCGAGTCGATCTTGCTGTGGGCGATACGCCTCTGGTGGTGCGTGTGGCTGATTTGAACGCGGATGGGAATCTGGATCTGATCACAGCAAATTTCGGCAGTGGAAATGTGTCGGTGCTGATCGGCACCGGCAATGGATCGTTTGCACCGAGCGTACAGTTTGCTGCGGGACCGAACCCTCAATCTCTCGCAGTGGCGGACTTTGACGGGAACGGGACGCTGGATGTTGCTGTGTCAAGTGCCACCAGCGGCAACCTTCAGATGCTCTTTGGAAATGGAATGGGAAACCTTTCTGATCCAACGGTCGTGTCAGTTGCTGGTGTATCGAGGGGTGAGGATCTTGAGTTCGGTGACTTTGACGGTGATGGCGATGTTGATCTCGCCGTCGTTCACGCCATTCAGGATCGAGTGTCGATTCTCCTGAATACGGGCAACGGTACATTCGGTGCGGCTGCGTCTGTCGGCGTCGGCAGTTTCCCGCTTGGTATGGCGTCGGGTGACCTGGACAAAGATGGCGACATTGACCTGGTCGTGACGAATACCGGCAGCGGGTCGATTCAGGTTTTGACGAATAATGGCGCGGGTGTCTTCACGGCAGGGAGTGCTGCAGCGCTGGGTGGATCACCAGAGGCGGTTGTTCTCGGCGACGTGAATTTCGACGGCAACCTTGATGTCGTGATTGCCAATCAGGTGCAAGCGGACGTGACGATCCTGCTCGGAGACGGAGCCGGCGGGATTCGCCAGACTGTCCTGTCGGGTGTGGGTAGCCGACAGGACGGTGTAGCGCTCGGCGATATTGATGGGGACGGTCGAATTGATATCGTTGCCGAGACCTTTGCTGCCGGTACTGTGACAGTTCTCAGGAACCTGACAGGGAATCAACCGATTTTTCTGTCAACGGGACAGTCAGTTTCAGGATTGGACTTTGGCCTCAATGCACTTCCTGGCTCGATCAGTGGCACCAAATTCCGTGACGATAATGAGAACGGTTTTCAGGACGCCGGCGAGCCTGGACTGCCTGGTGTCACGATCTACCTCGACCTGGACAACGACGATGTGCTTGACGGTGGTGAACCGTCGACGATGACTGACGCCAATGGCTTTTACGAATTCACCGGCCTGGAATCGCTGCGCGAGTACACCGTGAGCGAATTGCTGCCTGCCGGATTCAAGCAGATTGCCCCGTTCCATCCGGGCTTCGCCTTCTCCGGGGATGCCCTCGCGGGTGGATCGCCGGCAGGGATCGTGACGGGTGATTTCGACGGCATTAACGGCGACGACATTGCTGTGACACTCGAGTTGACCGGACAGGTTGCGATTCTGCTGCGTCAGGCGGGCGGCGAATTTGGTACACCGACGCTGATCGGCGTGGGGATGCTGCCATTCTCAATTGTGGCCGCGGACTTTGACGGAGCGAACGGAATTGACCTGGCTGTTGCTAATGAGCAGGACGGAACTGTCCTGATTCTGGAGAACAACGGGAGCGGCGTTTTCATTGCGCAGGAGAACCCGATCACGGTCCAGGACTTCCCTCTGGAAATCGTGGTGGCAGACGTTGATGGTGCAAACGGGCCGGACCTGGTCGTTGTGAACGACCAGAACAACTCGTTTCAGGTGCTTCTGAACGATGGTATGGGAGGACTGTCTGCTCAGGCACCCGTCAGCACCGGAGTCTCTCCGACGTCGGTGGCGGTGGCCGACTTTGACGTCGATGGTGATCTGGACATTGCTGTCACCACGGCGGGTGATAACCGAGTGACGGTCTTCCTGCAGACGTCGCCGGGCACTTTTACTGGCCAGACACCGATCGCCACCGGGACCGACCCGTCTCGCATCCGAACGGCGGACGTCAATAACGATGGCACATTGGACCTTGTGATTATCAATCAACAGTCCAGCGACCTGACTGTCGTCCTGAACAATTCCAGCGGTGGAATGTTAAGTCTGGGCAGCCCGACATACTTTGCGTCGCCTGTTTCTGGTGAGTCGCTGGTTCTGGCCGACTTCAATCGCGATGGATTTGTTGATGTCGCGATCAGCGGGGAAGGCGACGATCAACTGGCGTTGTTGCTCAACGATGGGCTTGGCGAATTCGGCGTTTCGACAGTCTTCGATCTGGATGGCACGTTTCCGATTGAGATTGCGGCGATTTCGCTTAATGCCGACGGAGATGTCGATCTGGCGATCACAGATGGAGCATTCAATGAAGTCCTGCTTCTGACCAGCACAACAGGCTCCCGGTTGGTGCGACTTGGACCCGGAGAGAATGTTTCGGACCAGAACTTCGCCAACCGCAACCTGAATCAGGCGCCGGTGATCTCAGTCCCGGCTTCTCAGAACATCAATGAAGACAATTCGCTTGTCTTCAGTTCGGGCAACTCGAACGTCATCTCGTTCACAGACCCGGACGAGGCCTTTAACCCTGTTACCAGTCAGTTTGCAGTGACGTTGACCGTTGATGTGGGAACGCTGACGCTGTCTGAGACAGCCGGCCTCGACTTCGCGGCGCCGGCATCGGTCGGTGACGGGACGGATGATCCGACGATGGTCTTTACTGGCAGTCGCGACGCGATCAACACGGCTCTCAATGGTTTGACATTCACTCCGCCAGTCAACGCGAACGGCGTCGCGACCCTGACCATTTCTGTCGACGACCAGGGAAACTTCGGCGTCGGCTCGCCGCTGATGGGCCAGAACATTGTCTCAATCAATATTGCGGCCGTGAACGATGCACCGGTTGTGTCGGGGATCGGGGGAGGAGCGGTCGCTTACACTGAGAACGGTGCGGCGACTCAGGTCACAAATACGATCGCGGTGTCGGACGTCGACAACGCGAATCTTCAAAGCGCGACAGTGTCGATCAGTGCGAACTATCAGACTGGTCAGGACGTGCTGTCGGCGACGGGTCTTCCCGGTGGGATCACGGCGAACTTCAATGCGGGGACCGGAATTCTGACGCTGAGCGGTTCGGCTTCCGTGGCGAACTACGAGACGGCGTTGCGGCAGGTGGAGTACTCCAACACGAGCGAAGCTCCGGTCACGCTGACTCGAACGCTGACGTTCCGAGTGAATGACGGCAGTGCGAACAGCAACACGCAGTCCCGCAACGTGACGGTTGCGGCCGTGAACGATGCACCGGTTGTGTCGGGGATCGAGGCCGGTTCGGTGGCTTACACACAGAACAGTCCGCCGACTCAGGTCACAAATACGATCGCGGTGTCGGACGTCGACAACGCGAATCTTCAAAGCGCGACAGTGTCGATCAGTGCGAACTATCAGACTGGTCAGGACGTGCTGTCGGCGATGGGTCTTCCGGGCGGGATCACGGCGAACTTCAATGCGGGGACAGGAATTCTGACGCTGAGCGGTTCGGCTTCCGTGGCGAATTACCAGACGGCGTTGCGGCAGGTGAAGTACTCCAACACGAGCGAAGCTCCCGTCACGCTGACTCGGACGCTGACGTTCCGAGTGAATGACGGCAGTGCGAACAGCAACACGCAGTCCCGCGACGTGACGGTCGCGGCCGTGAACGATGCTCCGATGCTGCAGGCGGCTCAACTGGGAGACATCACCTATCAGAATAATTCCCCGGCAGTTGCTGTTATTCCCACCCTGGTGATCGCTGATGTCGACTCCGCGAATCTCGACTCCGCTGTCGTTCGCATTCAGAGCGGTCAGGAATCGTCGGATGTCCTGGCTGCGACAGCAACCGGCGGTATCGAGGTCAGTTTCAACGCCGCTACTGGCGTCCTGACGTTGAGTGGGCGGAGTTCTCTCGCCAGCTACCAGGCGGCGCTGCGGAGTGTCAGTTATGTAAGCACGAGTTCGAAGCCCTCCGTGACGACTCGTCGAGTCAGCTTTGTTGTGAATGACGGTGTCGCGGACAGCAATGTCATTTCGCGTGACATCAAGGTTCAATTGCGTCCGGCGACTGTCGCGGGTGTCGTCTGGGCGGATACGACGGAAGACGGTCTTCGCGACGAGTTGGAACCTCGCGTCGAAGGCGTCACGGTGCAGGTGCTGAATGCGGACGACGCTGTTGTCAGTTCGACCGTCACGGGGGCGGATGGAAGTTACGTGCTGTCTGTACCCGAGAGCCTGCTGCCCGACAGTTTCAGAGTTCGCTTCACAGCGCCCGATGGAAAACACTTTACCGCGAGAAACGTCGGTGAAGAGGAATTCGACGCAATCGACAGCGACCCGAATGTCCTGACCGGCGATGTGTTTTTGCCTGACCTGGGATCTGGCCAGAATCGCCAGCATGTTGATGCCGGGCTGGTGAATACGACAGTCTCGGTTGGTGATGCGGAGGCCGTGAACGAGGGTGATGGGGCTCCGGTTTCCACACTCGACTTCCGGATCACGTTGAATGGGCGGTCCCCGCATCAAGTCACAGTCAACGTCCGGGTTGTTGCCGGAACTGACGGTCAGCAGGTCGCACAGGCGACTGTCGGCATGGACGTCGCGCCGTTTCCGTTTCAGGGCGGTCTGTTGCCGGTCGTTTTCAATCCCGGCCAGACTGAGCGGATTGTGTCCGTGCCGATTATCGGCGACACGGTCATTGAGCCCGATGAGGGGGTCGAGGTGCGGCTCAGTAGCTCGACTCAAGCGACAATTCTCGACCCGATTGGATTCGGCCTGATCCGCAATGACGACTTCAGCGTGCCGACAATCGAACTGGGCGATGACGTGTCAGTGGTTGAGGGGCAGTTCCCGGCTGAACCGCCTGCGGAGTTTACGGTGAGGCTTCTGGGTGGGGCGGTCAGCGAGGATATTTCCGTTTCTTATCGAACAGTTGCTTTGTCTACTCTCGTCGCGGGCGCTGCGACTCCCGAGATCGATTTCCGGTCAGTCGACGATGTCGTGATCATTCCAGCCGGGCAGACATCGGCGACGTTTCGTGTTTCGATCATTGGTGATTCAAACATCGAGCCCGACGAGCGGTTTGTCGTGATGCTGTACGACGTTGACGGTGGGGAACTGGAGGGTGTCACGCTTGGAATGAGAACTTCCGGCGAGGGAATCATCGTCAATGATGACGTCTTCGTTCCGACAGCCTCGATTGGCAATGCGTCCGTTCGGGAGCGAAATGCCCCGGGGACCTCTGTACTGCAGTTTCCAGTCACACTTGATGGACCTGCCGCAACGAACACTCGGATTGAGTACTCGATTCTCCAATTGCCTGGCGACGGCGGTGCTACGCCCGACGTCGATTATGTGTCGTTTATCCCGGGGCCTCTTGTCATTCCACGAGGGCAGACCACGGGAACGATTTCCGTCATCGTCCGCGGTGACCAGATCGACGAACTGGACGAAGTGCTGGCTGTTGAACTCGTCAGCGTCCTGGATGACAACGTCAAGCTGGGTGAGACTCTTGGCGTCGGCACAATCATCAATGATGACGACGGCCGATTGCTGGCGTCGATCAATCAGGGGAGACAGATCAACGAAGGCCGCGCCGGTCAGGTGACATCTTTCACCATGACTGTCTCGCTGAGCGGCGATGCTCTGGTGCCATCGACAGTTTTTGTGTCCACGCTCAGCCCGTCTGCCGGAGCTTTCAACGCGGCGACCCCGGGGATCGATTTCCTGCCGATTGAAAACCGTGCCGTGCCAATTCCGGCCGGTCGGCGGACAGGGACATTTCAGGTTGATGTGCTCGGCGATGAGATTCCGGAGCCGGACGAATTTGTGTTCGTATCGATCGTCGGTGTCTCGGAGGGAATTGACATCGATCCGGCGCTGGGTTCGGCGACGGCGACGATCAACGACGACGACGACCGGCCGACAGTCAGCATCGATGCAACGGCCTCGACAACTGAAACACGGCCCGGCCTGACCAGCGTGGTCCGTATTCCTGTTCGCTTGAGATCTGTCTCTAACGAGATTGTGACCGTTGACTTCGCGACGGTTCCGTCAGTTCCGGGAGTCGGGCTGGCGACGGACGTCGACGATCCAGCGACACCAGAGCGGGAAGACGATTTCCAGGCGAAAGCGGGCCGTGTCACATTTGCTCCTGGTCAACAGGTTGCGTTCATCCAGATTCTCGTCAACGGCGACAGCGAAGAGGAACCGCCTGAAACGTTTGCAGTTGACCTCACGGGAGTGAGTCCGAATGCAGAACTTAACACGTTTGCGTCGCGGTCGGTCGCGACGATTTTCGACGGCAACGCCGGACAGCCGTTTGTGTCGCTGCAGGCCGAGGCCACTGTCAGTGAGCCCGACGGGAACGGTGTCACTCCGGTTGAGCTGACAGTGACTCTTGGCGGACGCCTGAATTCCAACGTCGTTGTCGGCTACACGATTCCTGAGGCCGACACGCCCGGTTATGCGACGGCCGGCCAGGACTACGTGCCTGTTGGCCGTCAGGAAATCGTGATCGAAGCCGGACAGACAACGGCGACACTGACTGTTCTTGTGAAGGGCGACAGCATTCCGGAAGCGGTGGAGCAGTTCTTCGTGCAGCTTCTTGATGTGTCACCGCCCGCGCTGATCGATCAGAGCCAGCAGCAGGCCGAGGTGACCATCAATGACAATGACGCCGCCCTGCCGACGATCAGCATCAGCAATGCCAGCGTTCAGGAAGGTGACCCTGTTGGGGCTGACGGCGTGCCACCGGCTCAGGATCCCCGGCTTAACTTTGTCATTTCGCTCGACAGCGTGCCGGTTGGCCCGGTTAGTGTCGAGGTCGAGACGCTTCGGACCAGCGCCGCAGCGCCAGGGATTGCGAACACCGACGGGCCGGAGCGGGACGTCTTCGCCACTCGTCGAATTCTGTTCTTCGATCCCCAGATCACAAGTCAGATCTTCAGCGTCCGCGTCCAGCCGGACGACTCGTTTGAGCCAGATGAGCTGGTCTTCGTTCGGGTGTTTAATCCGGTCGGAGCCGTCCTCCCGAACCAGACTCTTCAGGGAGTCGGTACGGTCATTAATGACGATTTTGAACGGCCGACGGTTTCCATCTCTTCGACGAGACTGCTGGAAGGCGACACTCCCGGGGAACAGGTGGCTCGACTCACGGTCACTCTGGATGCCGATCCGAAATCCGGCGTCACTCCTGACGTGACAGTCGGGTTTCGCACAACCGGGCTGTCCGCGACAGAAGGAGTCGATTTTCAGTCGCTCTCTGGCGAACTGGAATTCTCGGACGGCGTTCGAAGTCAGACGATCGATATTCCGATCATCGGCGATCTTGAGAACGAGACTGCCGAGGAGTTTGTTGTTGAGCTCTTCGAGCTTGATGACACTCCTCTGAATGCAGACCTCGACCCCTCCGCGTTTCAGGGGCTGGTTCGGATCGACAATGACGATGATCCCAACGTCACTTTTCGAATTGACAACGTCCGGAAGCGGGAAGGGACCGGAGGCACGACAGGCTTTGACTTTACGGTTAGCCGGATTGGTAACTCACCTTCCGCATCGACCGTCAATTTCGCAACGTCGGCCGGCACTGCCAAAGTCGGTGAAGACTTTGCCGCGCAGTCCGGCACGCTGACGTTCGCATCTGACGGTTCCGATACGCAGATCATCAGCGTGGCGGTTGTTGCCGACAACAGGCTCGAAGAAGAGTTTGAGACGTTCTTTGTCACGCTGAGCGATCCGATGAACGCGACGGTCCCACCGGGAGCCGGGCAGGGGGTCGGGACGATACTCGACGATGATCAGCGAGTCTTTGCGGAAGACGCGAACGATGAACTGCTCGAGATTGCGAGGGAAATTCGCGAAGCGATCGACCGTGTCGGCAACGATCCCAATAATCCGGAAATACTCGCACTGCTGGAACGCTTGAATCGCGAAGTGATTGAGCGGTTTGGTCCATCGCTGTCAGTCATCATTGACCCTGTTGACTTTCTGCTGACCGATCTGGGAAATCGAACGGTTGGCTACACCGAAACGGCCGGCGAAGTCAGCGAGGTGCCGAGGGCATTCTACTCGGGCGATGGCGACGTCGAGCTCGTCATTATTCCTGCGGCACAGCAGGGGATTTATGGTCTGCAGCTCAGTGGAGTCGGGTCGGGCGAGTTCCGTGCGGTCGCGACGCTGGTCACCGCGGATGGTTTCTCAAAGACAATCCTGAATGCCGATACGCTGGCAGGTGACGTCGAATTGGCGCTCGATTTTACCGACAACACCGCCCTGCCGATTCAGGGTCAGGTCGTTGAGGCTCTGGCTGCGTTGAATCGGGCGCCTACACCATCGAGTTCTGTTGACGAGGGCACGTTGGCCATGGCGGGCGAGTTGGCGGCAGCGCTCGGCAATGTGGTTTCATCGGATGCAACGATCACGGAACAGCCCGGGGACGATCCATTCGACCCGATATACATCGACGCGATCGTTGGGATTCTGCGGGATCTGGCGAGCGAGCTTTCCGGACACATGGATTCGCTTCCGGACGTGGATTCACTGCTTGATCCGGAAGTCGAGGCAGTGCTTGACGCCGTGTTTTCCAGCGTCGGACGCCAGGCTCTGGGGGCTCCGGCGAACCTCATGCTGGACCTCATCGACCTGCTTGGAGTCTTCAAAGAGGAAGACGGAGAAAGCGGGAGTGGCGAAAAGGAAAACGGAGAGGCCACTGATGAAAACGGGGCGGATGAGAAAGAAGAAGGCGGCAAGGAGAACGCCAGGCAGGGGAACGCTGACATCGAGCGGTTCCTCAAGTCACGCCGTGTTGCCAGCACAGAAAAGCTCCAGCGAGAAGCCGTGCTGTGGCTGGAAGAACGCCGCCGGGGCGACGTGAAGAAGACCAGTACTGACGACGTCGGCTCCGTGTTTTCTCAACCAAATGACATTCCTGTACCGGAAGACGACCGAAGCGTGCAGGTTCGAGGCACGGCCAACACCGGGCGAAGTCTCAAGGTGGAGCGTCGCGCTGACAAAGCTGAGGAAGATTCGCCAGACAAAGAGGCGTGACACTTCTCCAGCCACGATCGATACTGCGGCTCGAATCTGCTTCGAATCGATGGAGTCGAGCCATGACGCGATACGTCGTGCTGGTACTGATCGTCGCGTTTGCGATGCCTGTCGCAGGAGTCGCGTGTCTGTGGGACTACGACACGCTCGAAATGGAGCGTCAACAGTTCCCCGAACTTGCTGAGCTGATCTCCGGGAAGTTTCTTCGCCATTCCACCGCATTTTACGAATGGCGAATCGCGGACCGCCAGAAACGGATTCGAGAGACGCCGGGTGATGTCAGTCTCTACGACGATCTGGCGGTGGCCTACGACAAGACGGGCCACCATGAAAAAGCCATTGAGACGATTCTGAAGGTTCAGGATCTGAAACCGGATCGTTACGAGACGCTTGCGAATCTGGGGACGTTTCACATTCACAGCGGCGATTTTGAAGCCGGCCTGGAATTCATTGGCCGAGCGATCGAGATCAATCCCCAGGCTCACTTTGGCCGGGAAGTCTACCAGCGGCTTCTGGTTGAGTACGTACTTCAGCAACGCGGTGACGGACCGCTGCCTCAACCGATGTCGGACGATGACGCGGCATTTGGCCCGCGAGGATTTGCCACATTCGTGCTGGAAAAACAAACGGGCAGCAAGTCGTCATCAGGCGACGAAATCGAACGTGCCATCAAAGGGGTCTCGGGGATGCTGCACTTCGGGCACCACGATTCTCCCGTGCTGCTGGAAGCGCTCGCTGATCTGCTGATGGCAAAGTCTGGTGGCGAACATCGACACCTCGCGACGCGCGCCTGGCTGAAAGCTTCGTACTCAGTTCAGGACAAAGCGATCGCGGCCGAGTACCGCAAACGTGCTGACCAGACTCTGTCCATGCAGACGCCGGGCATAGGTCAGCACCACCGATTTGAACTCGACGAGTACGAAAAGCGGTTCAAGGCGGAAGTCGCTGCAGCCGACGCCTGGTTCGATGGAATTCGCGAAAATGAGTCCCGATGGATCGCAGCCGGCAAAGACGCTGACGAGGAGTTTCGAAAGACGTACTACGAAACTCCGGCTGCACAGAACGACGACCGCAGCGAGCAGTCCACTCTGCGGTGGGTGGTGACCGTAGGGCGGTTTGAACTCCCCATTGTTCTGATCGCCGTGATTCTGATTGTCTGGCTCCGGAATGCTCGCACCCGGAAGAGCACTGGTGGCGAGTCGCTCGAAAAGTGACTTAGGGACGGGCCGGAAATAAGACCGGGATTAGCCGCTGAGCGTTAGCTCACGGTTCACGGAACACCTTCCGGCAGCAATCGGTGTTATCGTAAGCTGTTTTCAGGTTGTGGGTTAGGATGATCGCGTTTTAGTTGAATCGGCCAGTGTGACAGCATTGTGACAGAAACAGGCCACTCAATCGCTGCTGCGATGTTCCTGCTGGTTGCCGGGGTCGTTGCCCTCCAGAACATTTGGTTTAGTTTCAGGTTTCGTTCGTATGTCATCGGCACGCGCCGGTGGGACGTCAGTTGGTAATTCTAGTTTCTTGATATAATTCTGCGAGGCCTGGTCGTCGCTTGTGAAATAGTATTTAGTCATGGCTGAGGTTCTGTGCCCCATCCACTCCATGACGTATTGCTGGGAGATGCCGCTGGCAGCGCACAAAGAGTTGAAAAAGTGTCGCAGGCTGTGTGCCGTGATCTTCTGAAACCGCGGATGGGAGAACAGTTCCGCGAGTGGCTGCAAAGCACATTTGCGTAGATAGTCGCCAAAAGTATCACCCCGCAACCGACCGCCTCGCGGACCATGTAGCAGCAGCTCGTCACCGCAGGGTGAAAGTCCCTCGATCACTGCTCGCACAACCTGATGAATAGGAACTTTCCGGCTGCATCCGCTCTTCGTCGATTGCTGATGTTCCACATCGTCGCGGACGTAGAGAATGCCGTTTTTCAGATTAACGTCGTCCCAGGTCAGTTGAGCCACCTCCCCAAATCTCATTCCCGTGTAGGACAAGATTGAGACGACATCATGCAGCCACTTCAGATCCGGATCGACGGCCAGGATGTTCAGGATGGCCCGCATTTCATCCGGGGTCGGGCAGTACCTGGTGGACTGTTTCGGGCGGCGCACTCGGTACGTAAACCCAAACTTTGGATCAAGGTGCTTTGATTCAATCAAGAATGACAAAATTGCTTTGCACAGAGAGATTTCCGTAACAACGGTTGCGCTTGTGCAGGACTGGCTTCGGACTTTTGCATATTCATTGAAGGCGTCGGCATCGACTTGCTCCCAAAATTGGATTTGACGTTTCTGCGTGTACGCGGTGAATGCTCGTATGATTCGTCGATACCGTTGCTTGGTCGTGTCCTTCGGTCCTCCTGCCACGGCCGGGCGGTCCAGATGACGATCGAAAAAATCCAATCCACATTCAATCGAAAGCATTTTACCCGACTGAGAGTCCAGCAGGCGACGGTTGGCGAGCCCCAGATTGACGGCAATCTGAAGATCAAGGTCGTGGATGATGTCTTTGGCTTCGTCAAAATCACGAGTGTTAAGGCTGTGTCGACCGGCTGAGGGTTGATTGCTGCGACCATCTGCCTGCCAGACACCGTCGCGGCTGCGGAGTGTCCATAAGAAGTAGCGGCAGGGGACCTTGACGTTGTTGGGCTCTTTCCGAGGCATGATTTCACATCCTTTCGTGGTGGTCAGTTAATGTTGGTTTGTTTTCCACTTAGGGAGACGGCCGGGTATGTTGTTCTCTGGCAAGACGCCAGGAGACGGATGCGTACCCTGAGTGGAGGTCGGTGAGGCAATCCGGGCGAGTGCGTCCAGCGGAATGAGGATCGTCGTGCCTGATTTTCCTGGCTGGATATACTCGATCTCATTGGCTCTAATCCATCGGCGGATGGTGGATTCTGAGACCGGAGATAATTTGGCGAAATCTCGTAGCGTTACGAATTCGCGGTGCTGCTGTGGGACGGCCATGAATCAATTCCGATGGTTAAGATCACCGGGACTCTGACAGAACCAGCAGCTGGAAATCGACAGCAAAAGAGTCGCACTCATCTGCGGTTTTTTTGCGGAGGCGACCCTCAGGTCGAGCTATAACATCGCGTCAAGCGGGCGGTCCAGCAGGTCGTCGAGTTGTGAGGAATCTCTTTCGATCGCATCCCTACTCGCTTCAAAATACGACGCAAACGCTTCATAGAGAGCCTGTTTTTTGCGTCGGAGTTGGTCTGGATAGCGCTGCCGGATAACACGGAAGTAATGCTGGAACTGGAACTGCCGAGCGTAAGTATCGACCTTCTTCTTCTGCCGAGACGTGGATCCGATCAGTTTTTTCCACTCATTGAGGTGGGGAGCGTGCAAACTGTTACGGGCATTTTCCATCTGTTCCACAACCGGACCAGTTCCATCAATAGGAAAAATGTCCGGAATGTGCGGTGTAACACCGCCTTCAACGCATCCCTGGACGTATGCATTTACTGTCGCCATCTGCGGCTCATGTGGAACGGGCAAATCGATGGTGGCCAGTTGCTGGAGCCGCCACTTGCGATAGATGGCCTGGACACACTGCACAACCTCGTCAGTATATTCTGGATATCCGGGGATCCGCTTCAGGCCAAGTTGCATCGGTGGAAAGCCCCGTTCGGTTGCGCTCAAGGCTTCGCCATGCGTCTCACGCAGCGAGTCAATTTCAGACCGGAACTCACGTTGCTGAACAAGCCAGCCACAATAGCCACGGCTGTATCGGTGAGCGCTTTCCAGGTACGCCGTCAGATCAGCTGCCTGTCCTTCTGGATTTTCGCAGGGAACCAGTGTTGAAGCGAGGTCTTTAGCCGTAACCGGCTTAATCGATTGCGCAAGTCGTGGAAAACGCACAGGCAGGCAACGGCGAAACGCAACGCACTCACGTTGTTCGGCGACTGCCGACAGTTCACGTTCATCGGAAAACACCTGGGGCGAAAGCGTCTTGTGAAGTGGCAGTTTCAACGCATCTAGAAGTTCCGCTGGCAGTGCATACACCAGCCCTGATTCCATTTCGAAATGGCTGATGAGTCGCTCCGGAATATTGGAGAGTTCGCGTAAGAGATCATTTCTCATCGACAAGGTTCCTTCGTTAATCTCAACCAGTGCTTATGCCGTGACTGACAATGCCTGTCAATCAGAACCAACCGACAGGAAAACACAACACCAACGGGCCGTGGTAACAGCAAAAAACTGAACGAAAACGGACGCAAATCTGAAAAACGTTTCCCCCGACTTCTTCGCGGCCTCGCTCGTATGATCGCCAACAGACGAACGCGCGAGCCCCTGTCATTCCGTCGCGGCGCGTTGGTGGTGCTTGCCATACGGCGTCGACGGACCCCGCCCTGGAGCAGGGTATTGCACAGTCTGCTCCGGGGCAGCCACGAAATAATTGCTGCCCGGACAGTTGGCCTCTATGCAGCATTGGTCAACTGTCGCCGTCGCTCAGGATGGTCTTACCGCTCAGGCGTTCCGTTTGAACGAGCGCTGCGGTTGATCGGCCACCGCAACAGAGTGTGACTGCCCGTCCGGCGTTTGATTTTCGACGTTGGCAGTATGGGTAAGCCACGAAAGTCCCATGAAACGTGGCGTTGCCGTGACTATGTTCTGAATTGGAGCCAACACCCAAGCGAAAAACGCCATTTTGTCGTGCTCGGCGGTCAGTGGCGCTTAGTGTTACGTGGGTCGCGTCATCGTCGAAATACGCCGAAAACCGCCATTCTTCGCCACATCGAGCCTTGTGCCGGACGGGCAGTCACACTCACCGCAACATTACGCTGCAGTGCCAGTTCGTCCCAATCAATTATCTGCTGGCGACAGGTGATTGAGTTCGGGATCGAAGTTGCTATCAAATGGATCAACAATGCTGACTCCACAATGGCGAATTTCGTGAAGGTCTTCGCCGGTGGCGTCGGCCACCAGCTGGTTCAATTGCTTCTGAAGCATCAGCGTTCACTCCTGAGGAATTGAGAACACGCCGCCCCAGTCGGAGCGGCGAAGAAAATCACCGCCCCGGATGGAGCCACACATCACAAAACATTCAGTTCGCGAATTGTGGGCAGCCAGTGCTGTTCGAGCCACTGGCGTTCTGCAGTACTTGAGCATTCCACCATGCCGTTCACGGCACGCTGTTGTTCGCAGCGAGCTGCTGGCCGGTGCAGTGCAGCTCCTCATCAACAGATGCCTTCGCGAGCTGCCGGATGCGGTCGCGTAGACGCTCCGGTTGCTCGACCAGCGAGTTGTCGAGTTCGAGTTCCAGGTTCATGCTGGCACCTCGCGACCCGTAGTTGGGCTCTCCGACTTTTCGGCTGAGCCCCACGTTCAGTTTCATGGGCATGAAGTTCCTCCTGTTGAGATTGGTAAAGTGGCCGTGATTAGACGCTGACTGTCAGACTTCAAGG
>JAQBVJ010000237.1 GCA_027623235.1 Planctomycetota bacterium | reverse complement strand
CTGGTTGAGGAGTCTTTTCAATCACAGCGTCTCTGAGAATGCCGATTTAATTTCGCCGCCGTCCCTTAATCGGCGAGACCTTCCAGACCTCTTCACCCGTGACCTTATTAAATGCGAACAGAGTTCCGCTCTCGATACTCGCATTCACGTAGACCAGGTCTTCGTGAATCACCGGCGACGAGGCCGAACCAAACCCCGCAGTCTCAGTTCCCGTTTCCTTCCGCCACTTCAGCTTGCCGTCCATGTCGAACGCGACGAGCCCACTGACTCCGAAGTAGGCATAAACGTGCTGCCCGTCCGTCGCCGGAGTTCCCGTCGCATAACCGTGATCGGCGACTCGATTGCCAAAATTCTGAGTGGCCGCGCTGGGGTCGATCGACTCATCCCAGAGGATCTCGCCCGTGCTCCTCTTCAGACAGAGCATGTGAAGCTTCAGGTCGGCTTTCTCACCAGGTTCCTCGCCCACGCCGTAGCCGGTGTAGGCAGTGAGAAAAATCCGATCGCCGAAAACGATCGCACTCGAAGCACCGCGTCCGGGAAGAGGTGTCTTCCAGGCAACGTTTTTCGAGTCGTCCCAGAAAACGGGCGTCTGTACGTCGTACGACGTCGCATTCCCGCCCGGCCCGCGAAACTGAGGCCAGTCAGTGGCGTGAGCTTCGGCACCGGCGATCAGCGATCCCGTAATAAAGGCAACACAAGTCAGGAATCGAGAATTCATATTGAGCTTTCAGAAACGGCAAGGTGGGAGATTTCAGAAATGTCAGGAGCTTCAAAGTAACCCGAAGAGGCTGTGAGGCCGCCACAGGCGGTTTATTCGAGCTTCCGCTCGGGTGGAGTGGCCCACTCCCGATGGTCGCTCGCGTTTCAAAAAAAACCACAACCTCGAAGCGTCAGCGAGGGCGAATAGCCAGCGATCAGGATTCACGCCGGATCATGCTCACCTCCTCAAGCCAGCGATTATCAACGCCGCGCCCCGGCCCGTCCATCGTCCGCCCGACCGGTGTTGAACCAAATCCAGTAAGAATCTCAGAAGACCCCTTGCTTCTATCTAACGAATTAGATATCTAATTCGTTAGACACTTAGCAGCCTGGCGAAAAAGTGGCATGGGCATGCTGCCCATGCAGGAATCACGGCCTGGAAGGCCGTGCCACTCCTCTTTTCAAAGACATGTTCATCAGTAAATTCCGATGAATCCGACGGAGCGTTCCTATGCCGCGGCCTCAATCCAGAAACCCGACGGAACTGGAACTGGAGATCCTCAAAATTCTCTGGCGGGAACAGCCGCTCTCTGGTCGCGAGATTCGCGACGAACTCGCGCCGGTTCGCGACGTCACCTACACCTCAGTGATGACGATCCTGGGAATCATGGAGGAAAAGTCTTATGTGCGACGGAAGAAAAACGGGGCCCGGTTTGAGTACTCGGCCCGCGTCACACAGGAATCGACCAGCCGCCGGATGCTCAACGATCTGGTCGAGCGGCTTTTCGAAGGCTCATCGGTGACCGCAATGGTCAACCTGCTCGATGCCCGCGAAGTCGATCCGGCAGAGCTGGCGCAGCTTCGCAAGCTCATCCAGCAGCGTGAGAAGGAGCAGTCATGAACGGTCTGATCTTCGAGCAGTTCTGCACGCGACTTGTCCTGACGCTGGGCCACTTCCTCTGGCAGGGAGCCGCGATCGCTCTCCTCGCCTGGCTGGCAGCCGCCGTATTAAGAGGCCCTGCGGAGAAGTTTCGTTATCCCGTTTTCCTGACAGCCCTTCTAATGATGCCTCTCGGAGCCGTGCTCACGGCGTGTCTTGTCAACGTGCCGGCGAGCTCCCGCGTCGGCTCGATCGATCCGAATTCGCGCATCGCCGCAACTTTCGAACGAGAGATCGAGCCTCTCCGCAGGACGGATGCCCACGTCCGTCCGGCACCGAATGTCGTGCCAGCTCCGCCTCTGACGGACGTGGGCGTCCGTCCTGCGGAGAAGCGCTCCTGGCCGTCAGGATCTGCCGATCTCTTCAGCACAGAAGACGTCGATTTCGCGGGAGCACAACGGGATGGCCCGCCCGACCTGCGTGCTGGTGTCGAAACTGCCGACTCGACGAACACTGTCTCCTCGTTGCGTCCGTTAGAACTCTGGCTGTGCGGGTTCTACGCGGGCGGAGTTCTGCTGATGCTCCTTCGACTGGCGTTCGGCCTGCGAGGCGGGTCGAGACTCCGGAAGCTCGCGTCGCCCGTTCACGAACCGGAACTTCTGCAGTGTCTCGCCCGGCAGATTGAGCGGATCGGTCTGGGAAGCCGACCCGCGCTGGCGTGGTGCGGACAGGTTGCCGTGCCGACGGTCATCGGCGTTTTGCGACCAATCATCCTGCTGCCGGCCGGCTTTGCGACAGGGCTCACGTTGAGGCAGCTCGAAGCGATGCTTGCGCACGAGCTCGTGCATATTCGACGTTGGGATCCGGCCGTCAACATTCTGCAGCGGCTTGTCGAGGCCGCCTTTTTCTTTCATCCGGCTGTCTGGTTCATTTCGAAGCAGATTCGCAACGAACGGGAAAACTGCACGGACGACGCCGTTGTGAGCCTCGGATTTTCATCGGTCGAATACGCCAAGGCACTTCTACAAGCAGCAGAGCTGGCGGTCTTCGGGAGAACTCCCGAGGCCGACCTCATCGCCGTTCAAGCGGGCGAAAGCCCGTCGCAACTGACTCGACGAGTCCGACGTCTGCTCAATTCGCGCGAGCAGGAAATCTTCGCGCTGTCGCGACCGGGAGGCTTCGCTCTGCTCCTGGCGATCGCTGGCAGCGTCGCCGTTGCCGGTTCGGCGGGCCTGACCGGCAGCGATCCTGAGGCAGCCCCCGAAGCGGCAGTCACCGGGGAGACTCCTCATGAGAATGAAACGGCGCAGCAGGAAAGCAAAGAGGAGCCAAAGACAAAGAACAGTGAGCAGCCTGAGCCCGACGCCGTCTCAAACGTAAATCAAAGTGACAAAGCAGAAGAGGTCTCAGTCAAAGGAGAAATCCACGACGGCATTCTTTACCGCACTTTCGACCTCACCCGAAGCCAGGACAAATCGAGGCCGCACTCGCGCGTCGTCCTTCCAAACGGTGTCGAGTTCACAATCCTCGGCATCACAACGTTTCCGCACAAAGATGGTGACGACTGGTGGTTGCCGACGGGCGAAGCACTGCCAGGCAAGCCGGTCCACTTCGTCGCGCCGGCTTACGAAGGCAACCCGAAAAAGGAACGTCGAGCGGTCCTCGTCAAAGTCGACAACATGCCGCCATGGATCACGGCGAAACGTCAGTGGCCGGACGATGCTGAGCGAGGGGCAAAGTCCTCGCCGGAACGCGGGATGTTTCTTCTCTCGCCAACCTTTGCTCACGTCGTCGAAGTGGAAACACCCGGTATCAAAGAGCGTTACCGGCAGGCCTCATTAAGGGTCGCCGGGAAAGAATTGGAACTCGCTCAGACTGCCAATCAAAAACTGCCCGGCACCGTTCCTCAGGCAGAAATTGATCGACTGAAACGGTACGTACAACAGACGACGCATGAGTACGAGCAGGCACAGCGGCCTACAACTACAACTTTGTTTTTCGCCAGACCGTTTACGATGGACCCATTCGCGTAACTTGAGTAGGCAGAACCAATGACCGATCTCAGCAGCGACACAAGCGCCGAATCGACTGTGACGCCAACTCAATTGATGTGGCGGGTCTGGGCAGGCGTCATCGTGTTGCCACTGCTTCTCACAGCAGTCGGACTTTACGCCGACGTCAGCGGAGTGACTCCCGAACGAAATGTGGATATCGCGGTGAGCGGCACGGTCGGCGACAAGGACGGAAAGATTGCAGAAAACGCTCCGCTGCCGCTTCGAATTGAGATTCACAATGGACTGGGAAGTCCGATTCGGATGACACCACTCGCCACAAAACCCGTGGCCGACCAGCTTGAGGCACAAAACCTGACCATCACGGCGGTTTATCGCCAAGTCGGTCCAGCAGCGATTGCCTCGTCCAGCGAGAACCTGCTTAAGGTCGCCGCGCAGACAGGAGATGCCACCAGCAAACCGGCCTCGCCGTCGGTCATCGAGATCGAAAGTCAGACTTCGGCCTTCATCCTCGCCAACCTGCGCACGTGGCAGATCCGCGGAGGCTGGACTCCCGGCTCGTACGAAGTTCAGGCGGAAGTTTCCGGAATGACTGTCGACTCTTTTTCAACGATGAGTGTTCTCAGCGAGCCGATCCGCTTCGAGATTGTCCCGGCACAGTGATTCCCGGCACAGTGATTCCCGGCACAGTGATTCCCGGCACAGTGATTCCCGGCACAGGCTTGTCGGCAGAGGCGTCTTTGCGAATGCCTGATCGTATCCCAGCAGACGATAGACCGGTTGCCGCTCGCGTTTTCCGAGCAGATCCCACAGAGCGATCTCGAGCCCTGAGAACGTGTGGTCGGTCTGCGCAATGTCCAGGCCG
>JAQBVJ010000236.1 GCA_027623235.1 Planctomycetota bacterium | reverse complement strand
TGGTGTTGCCTGTCGCCGCGCCAGTGAATGTTGAGCCTTCGACCAGTAACCCATTCATCGTGGTTTGATTGGCTGTGTTTTCACTGATGGTGGCTGTGACGTCGCCACCGGCGAAGCGGATACCATTGCCCGCACCGTTTTCAATGAGGTTGCCTCGAACCGTCGATGCGATTGTGGCTCCGCTCAGACTGATGCCATCGTTCACTCCAGCAAGAATTGTGTTGCTGGAAATCAGGATTTCGCTACCGGGGATGTTTGTCAGGCCAGTCAGCAGGATGCCGTCTCCCCCCGGATTTCCGATGACGTTTCGCTCAATGACGGTGTTTGAGACTCCTGTTCCCAGCACTCCCGTTGAGATTCCAAAACCGTCGAGTTCGGAATTCGAGGCAACAGTGACGCCTCCCATAATGGATGCGGCCATCGGCGATAGTTGTCCGACTCCAGAGAATGGCAGTCTGACCGAGCCGAACTGCGTTTCGAGAGTCTGTGGCACGGCATTCGACAGCAGTGTGGAACCGTCTGTCAGAACGACGTTTTCCGAGTACGCTCCGCCAAATGGTGTGTATGTGATCGACTGGCCGGATCGTGTGTCGGCCATCGCACCGGAAAGAGTTCCGTAAGGATTTTCAAACGTCCCATTCCCAGCAACCCCAGCAGCCCCGGCATTCGCGAACAGGAAGGCATAAGGCTGCATCGTTGCCGGGTTAACGGCGACTTTCCCATCGTCAGTCCCAGTGACAATGAAGTGATTCCGACGCACACGTTCCCCGAGTCGATCGGCGACGCTGGTTGTCAAATGGGAATCATCTCCCCGCCGAAAGGAATGAACTGGCGGGTACTCCATACCCCCGGGCGGATTGAGAATGTCTTGAATCGACTGCAGTGACAGCCTCATGACGACTGTCGTTCCGAAGACATCGTCATCAGAAACAATGACTTCCGAAGTGAGATTCTCATGTGCAGCCAGTTCACTTCGCACACGCCAACCTGTGACGGCCGTCACGTCTGGATCGTCGAAGTGGTAATAGCCGGCGGCAATTCGCCCCTGTAGCCTTCCCACGGCAGGGAGAACGGTGCCAACTTCGACATCCGCACCAGTCATCGCAACTTCGGCACGCCCCAGCAGTAGCGAATTGCCCGAAAAACGGTTTGGCAGCGATCTGCGGTCCTCGCCAATATCTGGGATGTAGATGTTGCTGCGAATCTCGATCCAGTCTGTTAGATACTCCAGACTGAATGACAGCTGACTAAAGTCCTCGGCAAGATTACTTCGCCGGTAATCGTACCAGGTTGAAAATCCGATGACGGTGGGAGTCCCTGCGTCGATGAGTTGCCTCACTCCGAGTCCAACGTTTACGGCCGGGTTTCCAAAGTTGTCCAGATGAACGATCGGATTCAGAAAGACGATCCCATCTCCGCCACTGTCCGCAAGTGGAAGGAAGGACTCAAATGACGTGAAGCTGGTGGGGTTCCCGACACCTTGCCCGATGGAGTGACTGAGGCCAAAGCGAACAGCGTAAGGAGTCGCTGTATCTGGACTCAGTAGCGTCGGTTCAATAAAGCGAGGATTGCCCTGAAACAGCGTTTCAATCTGCGTGGTGTATTCTGGGTAATCTGCCTGAAGTTCTTCTTGCAGCGATTGCCCCAATGCACATCGCCCCCCAAAAAGTGAGGCCGCAAACGCAGCTGTGATGAACAAGTTTCGCATGGACCTGGCCCCGCTCCCGCATCGAACACACAAACACCTGTCTCAGATCGTCCGCCGGGATGGCAAAGTGTTAGGGTTCTACCGTTTGACACGATTAATCCGGAAGTGCCCGCCCTTCGGACTGGCCAAACCCCCCATTTTCACGCGGATGTCCCTTTCTGAGTGCCCGCCGCAGTCTGATGGGAGTATCGTCGCATCCGGAAACTGCCCCCGGGGCAGACTTTTACCTCACCGGTGGATGCGAGTCTCAGCCTTATCCGGGTCTTCTCACTCCGGCGGCAGGTGGCCCCGGAACGTGTCGGAGCGAGCTGCGGATGTCTGGAGGTCTGCGCCTGGATTGGACCGGGGCCACTTTCCGATAGGCCGGAGGGTGCGTACGGATTGGTCCCGGGCCGCTTTCCGTTGAGTGCTTCTGGACGGACCCGGTCCGCCTCCTGGGAGGATCGGCAGACCCGCCTGGACCCGGTCCATGTTTTCCGCTGAAGGCAGAGGATCTGCGTCCGATGGTCCGGGACTGCTGCCCCCAGGCGAGTGCGTCTTTCTGCGCTCAAACTTTGCGACGGGTCCTGGAATGCCAGCCGATTGGACTTGGTCCATCAGTCAATCAGGCAATGGGATTTGGACATTTTGCGGCCCCAAAACTGGTAATTAGGCCGACTTTTCGTAGTTTGAGTTGCGAAAACGACCGGGACACACCTGCCGAATTGGACATTCGGTTTCCGGTCTTCACCGACTCAGATACGTCAGGAGTCCCATCCCGAGTGGCCCCGGTCCCGGGCAAAAAACTCAGCGGCCCTCGGTTTCCGTTTTGTGTCCGCTGCCCACAGGCCAGTCCCCGGTGAATCTCTGAGGAACCATCTCAACCAACCGTCGACATCTTTCACTCGCTGTTTGGTGGATCCCGCCGTGCTGTATCGGCGTTGGCACACCTCTCACGAATCCGCCAAAGACGGTCATGACGGACTTTGACAGGAAGACTTTCGACGGAGCCTCACCGCCCGGTCACTCGCGGTCAGATTCGGGATAGTCGTAGAATCCCGGCATGTTGAAGACGATGGAAATTAGCCGGGTGTCGGCGTTGTGCGGCGGCGTTCTCGGCGTCGCTGCGGTCCTCGCTGGCGCTCAATTCGAAGTGCCTGGCTTCTCCATAGCGAGTGGCTTTTGGGGCACCGATTGGCTCGACAGCTATCTGTACGCGATCGGCAACGACACGATGGGCCTTATCGTCGTCTCGGTCATCTGGTTCGTCTACGGGGCCTTCAGTGCTGGAATCGCAGGCCAGGTGATCGGTGAACTAATCAATGGCAGGGACAGGTCCGTCGAATGACCGTGTCAGCGGAGCCGTATCGCGGCGCGGCATAGTGAATCGCTGAAAGACGGTCATGACCGACTCCTGGAATGCCGCTGCCTCTCAGCGATGCGTTACCGCCCCGCCAGCAGCCGGCGAACGGCTTCGGCCTTCTCGGCGTCGCTCAGCGGCAGCGACATGATGGCCTGAACCGTGGCGGCGAAGCCATCGTCGGCAGCCGGCTCAGAGCGGTTTTCGTGATCGCTTTTGAGGTCGCTGGGGCAGACACTGGGGCAGACAGCCGATGGCGTGGCCGTAACCCGTTTGACCTTCCCACTTGCAACCCGTGGCTCGTGCGTTCGCAACGCAGAGGTCGTGGGTTCAAGTCCCATCGTCTCCATTCCGTAAGCCCTTGTACAGCAAGGGCTTACGGACCCCTGGTGGTGATACCTTTTTGGTCAAATCACTGGTGATACCTTCGGTGATACCCTTAGTGATACCTTTGGGACGACGAATGGTAGCTGGGCGGCCGCCAAACGGTCGCTCAGCTCAAGCCGCGAAGACGTCTCGTCAGGGCCTACATGCGATCCTGACGGCCGTGCGAGCGGCAACGTGATCCTTGCCCCGAACTCCCGGCCCAGTTGATTGGCGGGCAGCTTCGGGCCTGCACCAGACCCGGGGATCGACTTCTTGATCTTTTTGCTGGATCAGGAACCAGAGTCGCAGATGCCCAGGCCCAGCCGATGTTTGACGAGGTCCCTGACCCGCTCGCGATCCACGATCCGCTCGCAAAGTCAAATCGCTGACTTGTGGAACTCGGGAAATCAGGATCTTCGAGCAATCACGACGGAGTGCGATGTTCGCATCGCCATAGTTCGCCGCAAGCTTCGCGAGTGCGACCTCAGCTGAACGCTGGAAGCCGCGAACCAATAAGCGGCGTCGGTGAAAAACGCACAGCGTTCAAATAACGAGACCTTGTCGCAAGCGAACGTTCCGGCGTCGCATGGTTCACTCCCTGCGAATGAGTAGAGGCGGCACCTCACGTCCCTGGTCCTCTTGTGCTATCGGCAAACGATTCCGTTTTGGAATTGACCGATATTGGCCCTCCGGTTAGTCTGAGACGTCAAGGGATTGCGAGACTCACGGGTCCTCCGCAGCCTTGAGTGAAGAATTACTTTCCTCACAGTCGCGAAACGCGACGGGAACGAAGAGGCAATGAGCAAGAAAATGCCCAACGACAAGTCAACCAACAAACCAGCCACAAAGCAGATGAAAGTATTTCTGACGAACCAGGAGCATGCCGTCGTCACGTTGGCAGCCAACATTAAAGGCATGAACGTCGGTGATTACATGAAAAAGGCCATAATTGAACAGGCGAAGAAAGACGCCAAGGAAATGAACAAACTCATCGACTCGATTTAAATCCCGGAATTTAGAACGAGGATCAGGAGAGCACGGAAACCAATTGAGAGCACGGAAACCAATTGAAACCAATTGAAACCAATTGAAACCAATTGAAACCAATTGAAACCAATTGAAACCAA
>JAQBVJ010000097.1 GCA_027623235.1 Planctomycetota bacterium | reverse complement strand
ACCGGTGCCCGATCGGCCCGGCTGGGTCAAGACAACCTGCCGGCTCTGCGGGACGTTCATCGGCTTTCGACCGGAATCCTGAACAACACGCGTTTGTAAGAATCATCACAACTCCCATTACGCATTGTGCCGCACGGCGATATCCTGGCCCGGCACGGTTTCGCATTCAGAAGACAGAAGCAGACCAATGGCAAGTATCGAATATCGCGCCCGATCGACTCGGGTGGTTGCTTACATCAACCAGGAGAAGCTGTCGTTTTCACTTGGTCGTGTCACGAAGAAAACGGCGGAGCGGTTCGCCAACAACATCGACACGCTGTTGCATGAACGCCGCTGCAATCTCCCTGTGAGCCGTGAAGTATCGAATTGGCTGGCTGACCTGGACGACACGCTTTACGACCTTCTGGCGGAGCGTGGGCTCGTTGAGCCGAGAGTAAAAGCCGGCACGCTGTCCGCATTCATCGACAGCTACATTGCTGGACGGTCGGATGTGACGGAACGCCGCGTGGGAAAACTCAAGAACGCCAAAGCTCGGATGGTTGAGTATTTCGGCGACGTGAAGCTGGATACGGTCACAGCGGGTGGGGCTGATGAATACGCTCGGTGGCTGCTTACGAAACTCGCTTCGGCGACGGCACACAAAGAATGCCAGATTGCCGCGCAGTTCTTCCGCCATGCCTTCCGGAAAGAGCTGATCGACCGAAACCCGTTCGATGGCGTGACCGTCGGCAAGGCCACGAATGATGACCGTCGCGCGTTTGTGCCGCGGGAAGTGATCCAGCGAGTCATTGATTCCTGCCCGAACTGGCAGTGGCGAACGGTCGTTGCGCTGGCGAGGTATGGCGGGCTGCGATGCTCATCAGAAGTTGCGCTGCTGAAATGGTCCGACATTCACTGGGACGCGGAGCGGTTCACTGTCACCAGTCCGAAAACGAAACGATACGGCAAGCCCACTCGGGTTATTCCCATCTTCCCTGAATTGCGGCCATTTCTCGATGAGGCGTTCTCGATGGCCGATGAAGGCGAGACATGGGTTGTGCCGATGCTTGCTGGTGACCCGAAGAGAAATCTCGGGACGACGTTTCGAAAGATCGTCCGGAAGGCTGGCGTGGAACAGTGGGCAAAGCCGTTCCAGAATTGCCGCTCCAGTCGTCAGACAGAACTTGAGCAGAAGTTCCCGACGTACGTCGTGTGCTCGTGGCTGGGGAACACGCCCGCGATCAGCCACAAGCACTACTTGACGCTCACTGATCAGCACTTCACGGATGCGGTCAAAACGGGGGACCAACGGGGGACGCAGACGCCCGAATCGCTCCGCAGCCACTCGCATAAAAAAACCCGCACCGTTCAAAAAGTGCGGGAAAACGTGAGTTTTTCGGAAGTTGTGGGCATTCTTGAAAACGCCCGATTAGCGGAGGAGGGACTCGAACCCCCGACACGCGGATTATGATTCCGCTGCTCTAACCAACTGAGCTACTCCGCCGGAATTTCCGACCGTGACTGGTCGGGCGGGGATAATACTGGATGAAGGTCGGCTGTAAACCGTGTTGCGACGCCTGCCGGTCCGCCCTGGGGAGGCAGTTTATCGGCAAAAGGCGTCCGAGCCTCGCGGGAAACTGCGGCTTGATATTCGCTGTCTGCCCCAGGATGATCGGTTGCAGGAGTCGTACATTCCACGACGTTTAAGACGGCCAGTTCACTCGCAATCCATCGAACAGGAACGACATGTTGAGTCGCCGCGCGAAACTGAGTGCCGTGAATCGGTTCAGTTTGCTGGCAGTGTTCACGATGCTCGCTCCGAACGCTGCGGCGTTCGCAGCAGAAGGCGAGACCGCGGGATTCTTTGAGAACGTCGCCCCGATTCTGCAGCGGCGCTGCCTGAGCTGTCATAACAGCAACGACCGAAAAGGCGATTTCTCACTGCAGACCGAAGTGGAACTTCGCGAAAGCGGCTTTGTGGAACCTGGCAGGCCGGACGAGAGCCATCTGCTTGATGCTGTCACCGCGGAAGCGGGGGAAAAGCCGAGCATGCCGAAGAACGGTGCCCCGCTGAAGCCGGCCGAGGTTGCGGCCATTCGAGTCTGGATTCAGGACGGGGCGAAGTGGCCGAAGGGATTTCGGCTCGAAGAGCCCGTCGTCGACAACTTTGACTGGTGGTCGTTCAAGCCGATTGTCCGTCACAGTGTGCCTCGGTTTGAGGCGGGCCTGGAAGATGCCTTGTGGATTCGTAATCCGATTGACGCGTTTGTGCTCGCAAAGTTGAAAGAGAAAACGCTGAGTTACTCGCCCGAGGCGGATCGACGGACACTCATTCGACGGCTCACTTTTGATTTGATTGGGCTGCCGCCGACTCCGGCCGAGATCGCGGCGTTTGAGAACGACAGCGCCCCGAAAGCTTATGAGCGGCTGGTCGATCGGCTTTTGAAGTCGCCGCACTATGGCGAGCGATGGGCGCGGCACTGGCTCGACGTCGTCAAATACGCTGACACGTGCGGCTACGACAAAGACAAGTTGCGGCCGAATGCCTGGCCGTATCGCGATTACGTCATCCGTTCTTTGAATGAGGACAAGCCGTACTCGCGCTTCGTGCAGGAGCAGATCGCCGGCGACGTCCTCTTTCCCGACACGGCGGACGGGATCCTGGGGCTCGGGTTTATCGCCGCCGGGCCGTGGGATTTCATCGGGCATGTCGAGGTGCCCGAAGCGAAGATCGATGGCAAAGTCGCTCGCCACATCGACCGCGACGAAATGGTCTCCAACACGCTCAACACATTTTGTTCGGTGACGATTCAGTGTGCCCGCTGTCACAACCACAAATTCGACCCGTTCACTCAGGAGCACTACTACAGCCTGCAATCGGTCTTCGCGGCGGTCGACAAAGCAGACCGGCAATACGACCTCGACCCGGCTGTCGAGAAACAGCGACGCGAACTGGCCGAGCGGATGACCGTTCTTCAGACTGAGCTGAGGTCGCTCGACGAGCAGATCAAACAGGACGGCGGCCCGGAACTGGCGGCGGTCGAAAAACAGATCGTCGAGCTGACTCCGAAGACCATGCCAAAAGCGAAACGGCCCGAGTACGGCTACCACAGCAGCATCGTCGTTGATCCGAACACGACGAAGTGGGTCGAGGTGGATCTGGGCGAGCCGGTCGAGATTTCGAAGATCATCCTGCGACCGTGTCACGACGAGTACAACAATATCGGAGCCGGCTTTGGCTTCCCGGTCCGCTTCAAAGTCACCACCTCCGTCCCCTCTCCCCCTCAAGGGGGAGAAGGGACGGATCGGGTGCTTCTGGACCAAACAAAAACCGACTTTCCAAACCCGGCGCTCGTGCCTGTGGAAGTGGATGCTCCGAAAACGTTCGCTCGATTCATCCATGTTGAGGCGACGAAACTGGCAAAGCGAAGCAACGATTTCAACTTCGCCCTCGCCGAAATTCAGGTGCTCGACAAGGCCGGAAAAAACATCGCGCAAGATAAGAAGGTGACCTCGCTGGATTCGATTGAGGCGCCCGTGCGGTGGGCTCGGCAGAATCTCACAGACGGAATCTGGGCGGAAGGAGCGGATCCGGAAGCGACCCGATCGCTGGGTGAGGCCACGAAACAGCGGCAGGCAATCCTTGCGAAAATCAACACGCCCAAGCGGACGGCAAAGCGAAACGAGCTGACAAACGAAATCGCCGCGAATCAAAAAACGGCGAGCGGTCTGCCGAAGGGGCGAATGGTTTACGCGGCGGCCACGCAGTTTGCTCCGCAGGCCAACTTCCAGCCGACGATGGGCAAGCCGAGACTGATTCATGTTCTGCACCGAGGCAACATTCAGCAGCCGCTCAAAGAGGTGCGGCCGGGGCGAGTTCCGCTCAGCGTGCAGGACGACTGGCATCTGTCGCTCGACGAGGGCCACTCGGAAGCCGATCGGCGAGCCGCCCTGGCTCGCTGGATCACCGACAAAAACCACCCGCTGACCTGGCGGTCGATCGTCAACCGGATCTGGATGTACCACTTCGGTCGAGCGATCGTCGATTCACCGAACGACTTCGGGCGGATGGGGCGGATGCCCAGCCATCCTGAGCTGCTTGACTGGCTCGCCACGGAATTTCGCGACGGCGGCGTCTCGGGCGAAGGGCAGTCGTTTAAGAATCTGCACCGGCTGATCGTAACCAGCGCGACATATCGCCAGGCCTCAGCACACAACGAAGCAAACTCGAAGATCGACAATAGCAACCAGTTTCTCTGGCGGATGAATCGTCGTCGGCTGGAGGCGGAAGAGATTCGCGATTCCATCCTCTCTGTGAGCAGTACGCTCGACACAACGATGGGAGGGCCAGGTTACTACCTGTTCGCTCTGGAAAAGACGGCCCACTCGCCGCACTACGAGTACCACAAGTTTGACCATACCGACCCGCAGTCGTACCGCCGGTCGGTTTACCGCTTCATCGTCCGGTCGCAGCCGGACCCGTTCATGACAACGCTCGACTGTGCAGACTCGTCGCAGAGCACGCCGAAACGCAGCGAGACGCTGACGTCGCTGCAGGCTTTGTCGATGCTCAACAACAAATTCAATCTGGTAATGGCTGAAAAATTCGCGGCGCGGCTTGAGACGGAAAACAAAACGCTCGCCGAGCAGGTGGCGCAGGGAGTCCGACTGACCGTTGGCCGCGAGCCATCGCCCGCCGAACAGCTCGCGATGGAGGCCTACGCAACGGAGCACGGTCTGGCCAATCTGTGCCGGGTGCTGTTCAACCTGAGCGAGTTTGTTTTTGTCGATTGAACGAGGAACGGATACGAGGCTACTAAAGAAACCCGACGCGTCGGGTGACTGAAAAAACGACGAGGCTGAAGCATGACGACTCGACGCGATTTTCTGACTCAGACTGGACACGGATTCGGAGCCCTCGCCCTCGCCGCGATGCTGCATGACGAGGAAGCCGCGGCCGCGCTGCAGGACGACTCGCCGAAGAACGTTGGGGTCGGCGGGAAGCTTCAGGTCCTGCATCATCCACCGAAGGCGAAGCGGATTGTGCAGCTGTTTATGGGGGGAGCGGCCAGCCATCTCGACTTGTGGGATTACAAGCCCGCCCTGGAAAAACATCACGGTGAGAAGTCTGATTTCGGCGAGCCTGTCGAGGCGTTTCAGAATGGCCTCGGCCCGTGGATGAAGTCGCCGTTCCAGTTCAAGCCGTCGGGCGAGTGCGGCAAGCAGATCAGCGACGCGGTCGCACCACTTCGAGACTGCGTCGACGACATGGCCTTCGTGCATAACGTCGTCGGAAAAACCGGAGTTCACAGCCAGGCGACGTACCTTCAGGCCACCGGTTTTCAGCAGCCGGGATTTCCAGGAATGGGCTCCTGGGTCAGCTACGCCCTGGGTTCGCTCAACGAAAATCTGCCGACGTTCATGGTGCTGCCCGATCATCGAGGCTACGCGAGCAACGGTCCGAAAAACTGGGGAGCCGCGTTTCTTCCGGCAAGCCACCAGGGCACGACCGTATTTCCTCAGCGCGAAAACCCGATTGAAGATCTGCTGCCTCGCGCGGAGTTTGTCACGAAGAGCGCTGACCGGGCGGGACTCGATCTGATCAATCAGCTCAACGGAGATTTTCAGAGGTCGCGGCCCGGCGACTCTCGACTGGAAGCGCGGATCCGCTCGTACGAGCTCACCGGGCGGATGCAGGTGAGTGCTCCAGAGGCCCTCGACATCTCCGGCGAGCCGAAGCACATTCTCAAAATGTACGGCCTCGAAAATGCCGGGAAGGATTATCCGACCGAGATCAATCCGGCAGAAGAAGCCGAGTACTTTGGCCGGAAGTGCCTCATCGCGCGGCGGCTGCTCGAACGCGGAGTCCGATTCATCCAGATCTGGTCGGGCAACGACAACAGTTTTCCTCGCCGCAACTGGGACAGCCACGAGGACATTCAGCGTGACCATTTTCCATTAGCGTTGGGAATGGCGACGGGCACCGCGGCTTTGCTCAAGGACCTCAAACAGCGAGGCCTGCTGGACGACACGATCGTCCTGTGGACCACCGAATTCGGCCGGATGCCGTCGACCCAGGGCAGCAAGGGCCGAGACCACAACCCGTACGTCTTTTCGAACTGGCTGTGCGGCGGCGGGATCAAAGGCGGCGTCACTTACGGCCCGTCGGACGAGTGGGGCTACAAGCCGCTCGACCGCGAAAACCCGACGCAGGTTTACGACATTCACGCGACCATGCTGCACCTGCTGGGAGTCGACCACGAACAATTGACCGTCCGCCAGGACGGAATCGACCGCCGCCTGACCGACGTCCACGGACACGTGATCGAGGATCTGCTGTCGTAGGTCAGACTCCGCCTGACGGAGTCTTTCCGTTTCGTAGTTGCGAGCGCGAAGAGAATTCGTCAGGCGGAGCCTGACCTACTGGTGCGAGAGGCCTGCCGACCAGGTTACACTACTCGGCTCAATTTACGCCCTCGGAGCTGGCTATGAATTCGTTTCGCACGACAGCAGCACTCGTCACTTTTGCCACGCTGCTTGGATCGGCAATCGCTCAGACTTCGCAAGAGGACCTTGAGCTCGCCGAAGAGCAGGCTTTCAAGCAGGCGGCCGCGCTGGCTTCGCCGTCGATCGTTCGAATTGACACGGTCGGTGGCCTCGACGTCGTCGGGCAGATCCAGACGAGCACCGCGCCGACATCGGGCGTGATTCTGACGGAAGACGGCTATGTCATTTCGAGTGCCTTCAATTTCATTTCCAAGCCCGCTTCGGTGCTCATCACTTTGCCCGACGGAAAGCGTCTCCCGGCCAGAATTATTGCGACCGACCGACTGCGCATGGTGACACTGCTGAAAGTTGAGGCGACCGGCCTGCCCGTTCCGAAAGTTGTCAACAAAGACACCGTTGAAGTGGGTCAGTGGGCGGTCGCTCTCGGACGGACGTATGACTCACCGCTGCCCAGCATGTCTGTCGGTATCGTCTCTGCGGTCAACCGAATCTGGGGGCGAGCTGTTCAGACCGACGCGAAAATATCGCCCGTCAATTACGGAGGTCCCCTTGTCGACGTGAATGGCGGGGTCATCGGCATCCTTGCTCCGCTCTCGCCACAGGGAAACACAGAGACGGCCGGCGTCGAGTGGTACGACTCGGGAATCGGTTTCGCGATTCCGCTGGAGGATATTTACCGGACACTTCCTCGACTGAAAAAGGGCGAGGACCTCAGGCCAGGCCAGGCGGGCATCTCATTAAAGTCGAAGGATATTTACGCGGCCGATCCCGTGATTGATCGAGTCCGCTACGACTCACCGGCCTGGAACGCGGGCCTGCGACCGGACGACCTTGTGGTCGAAGTTGAGGGCAAGCCGGTTCAGCGGATCGCCCAGGTCATGATGGTCATCCGCAGCCGACTGGAAGGTGAGCGAGTGGCCTTGAAGGTCAAACGCGGCGAAGAAATTATCGCCGTCGACTTCGAACTCGCGGGAGAACTGACGGCGTACGAGATGCCGTTTCTTGGCATTCTTCCGCAGCGAGACGGCGAAGCCGGCGTTGGAGTGCGACACGTTTACAAAGAGTCTGCCGCGGAAAAAGCCGGACTGAAACCTCGCGACCGAATCGTCACTTACGATGGGCAAGCTGTCGCGACCGCGAAGGAGCTGCTCAATCTGGTTTCCCGGGCTCGCCCTGACGACGAAGCGAAAATCGAAGTCGTCCGTGGCACCGAGCCGAAGGCAACGCTGACTCTGAAATTGACAACCGTGCTCAACACAATTCCGGAAGGACTCACCAGTTCGGTCATCCCCGCGCCGGAAAAAGGTGCGGTCGACGAGGAAACAAAACGAGGCCGCTTTACCGAAAAGCTCCCCGGTTACGAACAGGAGCTCTGGGCGATCGTCCCTGACCTTTACAACCCTGATCACGGGTACGGCCTCGTCGTCTTCCTGCACCCGGCCGGCGACACGATGGAAGCGACAATCGTGCAGGAATGGAAATCGCTGTGCGAACAGCGCGGGCTGATCCTGCTCGCCCCGAAGGCAGAGAAGATCGAGTCCGGTTTCACCGACAACGAATCGGATTACGTCCGCGATGCGGTCGTCGCATTCCAGGACCGTTACAACATTGACCCGGCTCGAATCGTCGTTCACTCGTACGGCAACGGAGCCGCGTTCGCAGCGACCGTCGCTTTCAAATATCGCGAGCTGTTCCGAGCCGTCCTGCTCGCCGGTGCCCCGCTTTCCAAACGCCCGCCGGAAAATCAGCCGGACCTCAGCCTGCAGTTTCACTTCATGTGCGGTGCAGTCGACCCTGCGATGGCGTTTTCGCGATTGTCGCTCGCGTCGCTGAAGTCTCTGAAATTTCCGGCAACCCTTCGCATTGTCGAGGGGCTGGCTCATAAGTACCCGGCTGAGGCTGTTGAGGAAGCCGCCAGCTGGATTGATGCCCTCGACCGTTTGTAGTCAGGTGCCCGCCGAAGGGGCCGCAGCCCCTCTTGGCCGGACAGACCGCACCGGGTATCGTTCCCGCCCGAACCGCTGGACGGGAAGTCCGCGGACCTGTTTTCAACCAGCCAGGGAAGCTCAAGGATGAGCCTGCTCCGAATCTTCCGCCCGGAAGACGACACGTGTCCGCCAGCGACAGAGTCTTTCTTCTGTGACCCCGAGCTCGCGCAACGGGAATCACCCCAGACTGACGGCGAACCGGTGCTGCTGAGTTTCGAGAAGTACTCTGCCAGTCTTCGTGGTCCGACGAATTCGCAGCTCCGTCGAGCCCGTCAGATTCACGCTCACTGCCAGTGCCCGGAATGTCGATCGGCTCTGGTTGTCCCACTGGTTTTGAACGACGGCCGCCGTGACCGATCCGGCGAGGAAGTCCCCGGTACTTCAACGCTTGTCGGGTTCCGCTGCGATGTCTGCTCAACCGAGTGGCCGGCTTAGCAGGATGAGCTGACGATCGCCTCGCTGCGCGTTGATCGAGCCGGACTCCTCGGGTAGTCTGCCGTCGATCGTATTTTTCGCAGAATTTCCGTTCAGATTTTGCATTCCCGCCGCCCCGCGCGAACTCCGCGAGACCCTCGCGGGCGAGACCGAACGGTTCAGGACACGCTTTTCAAGGAACGACTGATGGGACTTTTTACCGGCAAAAAAGGCATGGTTTTCGGCATCGCCAACGATAAGTCGATTGCCTGGGCGATCACGCAGAAACTGCACGAAGAAGGCGCGGAGATGGGATTCACGCATCTTCCAGACCACGATCCTGAACGGCCGAAAATGGAGCGGCGGCTGCGGAAGCTCGTCGAGCCGATCGGTGCGAAAGTGATCATGCCGTGCGACGTTGCGAAAGACGAAGATGTCGACGCTGTATTTGCCGCTGCGAAGGACGCGTTTGGGGAGCTCGACTTCGTCGTCCACTCAATCGCCTATGCCCCGATCGATGACATTAAAGGTCCGGTCTACGCCTGCAGCCGGGACGGTTTCAAGCTGTCGATGGAAATCTCCTGCTACAGCCTCATCAACCTGGCCGGAAAGGCGAAGGACCTGCTTGTCGAAGGCGGCAGTATTCTGACGCTGACCTACCTGGGCGGTGAGCGGGTCATCCCCGGTTACAACATCATGGGCGTCTGCAAGGCGGCTCTGGAATCGAGCATCAAGTACCTGGCGAGTGAACTTGGTTCCGAATGCAAAGTTCGAGTCAACGGTCTCAGCGCCGGCCCGGTCAAAACGCTCGCCGCCAGTGCGGTCAGCGATCACAGCCAGATGGACGAACTTTACAGCGCGATGGCTCCGTTACGTCGCAACATTAACCGCGAAGAAGTTGGCAAGGCGGGCATGTTTCTGTTGAGCGATCTGGCCAGCGGCATCACCGGCGAGAACCTTCACGTCGACGCCGGCTTCCATGTCATGGGAGCCCCGACGCCGGAAGTCTCCGGTCGATAACCTGAGCGAGTTTCAAACTCAAAGAACGAATCGCAACGGTGCGTAAAACCCCCGGGGCGCGGTTTTTCGTGCTCAGCACCTGGGCAGACACCCTTGGAGATCGCATCCCAGGCGGCCTCATTTCACCGCGTCGCCGCTCAGCAAATCGCGTGACCAGGTTTCCTTCTTCGTCATGCGGATCACGCCGTCCCAATCCTCTGGCGGTTCGTAGTTGTGAGAGGCAATCTGCATCAGCAGAAAGTCCTTCGCACGGTCGCGGGCCGGCATTTCTGAGAGCAGGTCGAGGGCGTCGTCCCACGAGCCTTCGATGAACGCGTCGATGGCGGCTTCGAACGTTCGGATATGCTCGTTGCTGATGTGGCTTTCGTCTTCCGGCGGAAGCAGCTCGAACACTTCAACGGGCGTTTCCATCCCGGCCGGACAGAATCGGCCGATCCGGCGGCAGCGGCCTTCGGTCTCGGCAAAGTCCTCGCGGACGACCATCGCTGTGGTCTCGTCGACCAGGATCGGCACACCGATCTGTTTGGTCATTCCCTCCAGTCGCGAGCCCAGATTGACGACCGGGCCGAAGACTCCCACCTTCGCCTGTTGCCGCGTCCCGATTCGACCGGCGATCACTCCATCGTGGCCAATGATGTTCTGCGTCATCACTTCGAGGGCTTTGTTGATCCGATCGAGCAGGCCGTGCAGATGACTTTTTGAACGCTCGACGATTTTCGAATAACCGCGAAGGCCGCAGAACAGGACGGCGGTTTCACTTTCCGTCGGCTTGAGCGAATCAGCGAGGTTCGAGCTGGCGACCGCTTCAGCGACGGCGGGTGAGAAGAATTGTCGGCGGCCGAGCTCGAATCGGACCTGCGCTGCTTTCTGGCTGACCGTCCGATTTCGGCACGGCGAGTCAGCCAGGTGGAGCGGTTGATCCGCTGGAGTCGGCGGAATCCCGTGATCGCCAGCCTGTCCGGCGTGACGGTCGTGCTGCTGCTGCTCGTCGCGGTGGTCGGCGTTGTCGGGTACCGCGCTGAGCGGGCGCAGCGAAACCGGGCGGAGGAAACGTCGACCCTCGCATTGAACGCGCTCGACCAGATCTTTGATCGATTCGCCCCGGACCAGGCCGTCGTGCTGACAAGTTCCGCTGACGACGACGGATCCTCACCGGCCGTCGTGTCTGACGAAACGGCGGCTTTGCTGGAGGACCTGCTCGAGTTTTACGACCAGCTGGGCAAGTCGGACGACGACGATCTTCAACTTGCAATTAAACGGGCCGAGGCGCGGCGGCGGGTGGGTGACATCCGGCAGCGGCTCGGCCGGCACGAAGACGCGATCCGGTCTTACAGGGAATCTTTGACGCGTTACGAGGCGCTGCGTGAACGAGGGGTCGGCCAGGCGGAAACCTTCGCCATCACCCAGGCCCGAATTCTGAACGGGATTGGCACTTCACAGCGAATGATCAATCAGCAGGCTGCGGCAAAAGAGTCGCACGAGCGGGCGCTGGCGACGATTGAGGCTCATTTCGGGAAATCGGTTTCCAATGACGAAGCGGAGTTTGAGCTGGCGCGAACCCACTATCTGCTCGCCTGGCGTCTGAGGCCTGGAGAAGGGCCCGTGGACGATGTGTCCCAACTGATCGTTCCCGAGGATCTGGATGAAGGCCCGCCGCACCGCAGTCCGCCCGGGGGATTCTCAGGACGGGAGGGCCCTCCCAGCGGCAGACCGCTCGGACTCCGTCCTTCGGAGGGAATTTCCGCTCGCGCATTGACCGGCGACCAGGCATCACAGTTTGCGACCGCAGTGTCGATTCTCAATCGACTGCGGGCAAAGTCGCCGGACGATCCGAAGGTCGCTCATCTCCTGGCGATCTGTCTTCGCGAATGGCATCCGGCGAGAATTCCTGATGAGCAGTCTCCGATCGTGGGTCAGAACGAGCGGCCGGAAGAGCTCCTCGAAGAACTGGTCCGCCGATTTCCGAAGACTCCGGAATTCCAGCACGCCCTCGCGGTCACGTACTCAAACTTCCATTTTCGGCCAGGTGACCTGTCGATGGTCGAGCTGGACCGGGTCGAGAAAGCTCTGGCCAAAGCGCTGGTCCGCGCGAAAAAACTTTACGCAGATCAGCCGACGGTGCCAGCTTACGCCCGGTCTCTGATCCAGGTGTCGTTTCATCTCGCCATCACTCAGCAAAGCCTGCCCCGTTTTCTGGGGCCAGGAAACCGCGACATGGCTCAACAGAAGTTTTCCCAGGCGGAACGAAATTACCGGGCCGCGACGGAACTCCAGCGGTCGCTCGCCAGACGGTTCCCTCAATCGCTGTCGTATCACCTGTGGCTGGCTCGTTACCGGCGCACGTTGAGTGTCGTCCTGCAGATGCAGCGTCGCCCGGAGGAAGCCCGCGACGAACTACTGGCCGCGATTGCCGAGGCCGAGCAGATCGACCGCGACCGGCGGAACACCGACTCGTGGCATCTGATGCTGTCTTCGCTGCACCGCGAACTCGGCAACATTTATGAGAGAATGGAAGAACCGGACCTGGAACTGGAACTGGAGCAGCTCTTCAGGGCGAGAGACCATCAAAGCCAAATTCGCGACCGTTCGGTACTCGATTCGCGGGCGCGCGACAGACCTCCGCCAGACCGCCCTTTCGATGGACCGGCCCGGCAGAGGTTTCCCTGAGAAGAGGTTTCCGTGAAACGGCGCGCTGAATTCCGGCAGCCGGACTCGAAGGCCGAGGCCTGCTCTTGTCACGGGTCGTCCGTTCGCCACAATCTGTACCCTGTGTATTCCTGACAGCCCGTTGAATACGGAATCGGCACGACGTAAGGAGAGTTGCGGCTGATCACTGAAAGTCGCCTTTCGCTCCGCGAAAGCAGCGCAACTTTCGCGGAGCGAAAGGCGACTATCAGCAAACTCCGGGGCCATTGATTCGACTTTTTCAGCAGGCTGCTAAGGATCTCGATTTCTCATCGTCATTTCGTCAGGTGTGGCCCGATACCAGGTCGCCTTTTTGAATTCACATTACGGGCTGTCGAAATGCCAGGAACCAGGACGTTGACTCTTCGGTCGGGCCGGACGCTCGTCCTTGCCGCGCTGGCGAGCCTTTTCTTCGGGCTTTCGACCGGTGAGTCGCTGGCTCAGTTGGAAAACCTGGATGAATCACGTTCGCACCGTATTCTTCCGCCCGACGCCGCGACGCTGAACCGGTTGCAGTCACAGGCCGCCCTGCTCTACCGGCTGCATCAAATGGTCGGTGACCAGAAACAGTTGCCCGGCGTCACCGATCCCGAGCGGCAGCAGCGGCTCCAGCAGATCATGCAGCAGATGGCCTTGAGACTTGGGCAATCCGAATTGCAGATGCCAGGCCCAGGCAGACGATCGACCACCGGACGACCAGGTCGCAGCGGCCAGTCACGGCAGGGATCCCGTCCGGGCGAACCTCGACCGGGCACCGGCCCGGACCAGCCTCGACCCGGTGAGCCGGGCTTCGGGACCGGGGCGAGTTCGACTCAGTCCTTGCGATCGTTTCTGGAAAAGATCTCGGGCGGATCCCTGGGCCAATCCGGCAATTCAACAGACAACGGTGGCAACTCCGGGCGATTTCCGTGGACGTCGCCACCGGACCGAGGCACTGGTTACACGCGACCCGGAATGCCGGGCGAGGATTCGGCCGAGTGGCAGCAGGCACCGGACACGTCCTGGCAGGCTGGCCCGTCTGGAACCAGCGATTCGCCATTCGACGACGCGACGGATTCGTCGCTCAGTTTGACCGAGCGGTTCACCCGGATCGCTGACCGGGCTCGTGTCGACAGTCTTGGCAAAAACAAGTCGGGGGGCGGTTCAGAGGGTGGCGGAAGTTCGTGGCTGAGCAATGCCGGGATCCAGTCGGCTCTGTCCCGCGCGATCGACGGAGCCGCAAGAAGTGTCGCCGAGCAAACAGCCAGCGGGAGTTCGACGGAACCGGGACGCCCGCAGCCTCGAGGACCGGGCTCGGAAAACGGTGGTCTGCAGCGGATCGGCCAGACCGCCGAGTGGCTGGGAAGCCTGGCCAATCGAGCGACCGCGGCTTCCGAGTCCGTTCACGAGTCGATGGCAGATGCCACTCCGGACGCATTGAGCTCGTCATCGTTCCGGATGGCGGATCTCATGCTGCCGATGCTTCTGCCTGGAGCCGCGATTGGCGTTTTGTGGTGGCTGCAGCGACGCAGTCCGGAGTTTGAAGCGGACTCGCCAGGCCGGCCAGCCGCAAAGATGCCCGCATCAATCCGAACCCGCGAAGACATCGTCACCGCGTTTCATGTGATTGCCGCAAGAACTCCCGCCGTCGGTGCCAACTGGTGGACACATCGCCGCGCCGCAGTTGCCCTCGTCCAGTCCAATCCAAAATCACGATCCGATGTGGAAGCACTGGCCGAGCTCTATGAGCAGGCTCGGTACCTTCCGGAAAACGAGTTGCTGACGGACGAGCAACTGTCTCGGGCGGGTGAGGCTGTGCGACGGATCGGCCGGTCATGACGCAGGTCCGTTCACAGAAAGCCCGCCTGACTTGGCGCCGCCGAACAGCCGCGCTCGTCCTGCTGCTGGCGGCGGGAACAGTGTCCCTCGTCGCGCCGGTGTCTGCTCAGCAGGCGCCCCGTGGTGCGGCTGGCGGAAACGGGGCCGGTGAGCTCGATGCCGAGTGGATGTTCGTTTTCGGCATGTTTCAACTGATGCTGGAACAGCGAGGCCTCAAAACAACAGACGATCTGGTCACAACTCTGCAGAACGACCCGTCGAAATCTGTCATCGTTCTGGCCGGTCAACTTGATCGGCTCCCCGATTGGATGTGGCCGCAGATCTCAACGTTTGTTCGCCGCGGCGGAGCTGTCCTCGTCGCCACCGATCGCGCGATGGACGCGGAAGGCCTTTGCGTCATGGCTGAGGGACCCGTTCAGGTCCACACGTTTCAAACCGCCTACAAAGGCTACGCCGACTGCCCGCTCGTCACGAATATCGAGAAGACCGAACCTCTGATGAGAGGCGTCAGCACACTGGTTGCCAACAGAGCGGGATGGATCGATCGGATCGGCCGATCGATGGGCGAATGGACGATGCTGGCCTGGCTGCCTCACAGCGCAAGGACTCAGCACGGACAGGGCGGCGGCAAACCTCTCGTCGCCGCGATGATGCTTCCTGACGGGAACCCGGGGCGACTGCTCGCCGTCGGCGACCACAGCCTCTTGATAAACGGGATGTTGTGGCACGGTGACAACGCGATGTTCGCGCTCAACGTGACCGGATGGCTGGCGGCGGGCGGTCGGAAGAACGTTCTCGTTCTGGTCAACGGAATCCCCGCGCTGCCTGGGGCGGCTCCCTCGACGAACCCGGGCGACATGCCTGACATCAATCCGGAGGATTTGCCCGATCTTCCGAAAGAATCGTACCTGGCGTTCGCCAATAATTTTGCCGCCGGCCTGGAAGACGCCGACGTCTTTAATGAGCTCGCGATTAATTATCCTCGCGAAGTGGAATCGGGGTACTACTGGAGATGGGTCTTCCTGGCGCTGGCCTGTCTGGCCGGGTGGATTCTGTTTCGGCGATTCCCGAGCAAAGGGCAGTCCGTCGAGCCCGCGCTTCGTCGTCCGGCGAGCACCCTGCTCGCGACCCGCGTCGAGGAGCAGCTGCAGTCCGACAACCTGAGGCCGGCCGCACGGGAGCTCGCGCGGGATCTGTTCCGCGAGCTGACTCGATCGGACGATCCTCGAAGCTGGTCGATCGACGCGAGAGACGTTCAGATCGACGGCAGCCTCATTCTGAAACGCAACACGCGCGCCTGGCTGACTCGATTCAGCCAGCTCGCACGAAACACCGATCGAAAACCGGTGACCCGCAAGGCCCTGCAGTCACTCGTGGCCCGGATCGAGCAAATTCGCGCCTTGCACGAGGAAGGCCGACTTCTGCACCCCTGGTTCATTCCCCCGCAGGTCGACGGCCAGCTATCCTCCACGGCTGGTCGATCACAACACGCATCGTAGGGTGGGCCGAGCAAAGCGAGCCCCACCAGAAGTTCATTCTGCAATTCATCAATCGACACAACACTGATTCACACCATGAGGCTTTGAGTGGCGTTCACTGATATTACCGAAGTGGCAGCCCGCGTCCGCGAACTCCGCGACCAGACTCTCGCGTCAATCGGGCAGGTTGTCGTCGGCCTCGACGCTGAGATCCTGCAACTGTTGACCGCGATGATTGCCGGCGGGCACGCGCTGCTCGAAGGCGTCCCGGGCACGGCAAAGACGACGCTCTGTCGAACTTTTTCCGACGTCCTCGACATCGATTTTCAACGGGTTCAGTTTACTCCCGACCTGCTTCCAACAGACGTCACCGGAACGCAGATTCTCGACCGGAACACCAGCGAATTTGTGCTTCGCAAAGGCCCGATCTTCTGTCAGATGCTGCTCGCCGATGAGCTGAACCGGGCGCCGGCCCGAACGCAGTCCGCCCTGCTGGAGGCGATGCAGGAGCAGCAGGTCACGGTCGAGGGCAAAACGCTTCCGCTGCCGGCCCCGTTTATGGTGCTCGCCACGCAGAACCCGATTGAGCAGGAAGGTGTGTACCGGCTTCCGGAAGCACAGCTGGACCGGTTCCTCTTTCGGATTCAGATCGGGTATCCGAGTCGCGGCCACGAGATCGACATGCTCGACCTTCACAGTAAGCCTGTGGCCAAGCCCGGTCCGATCACGACTCCCGAAGAGATCGCCGAAATTCAAACGTTTGTCGATTCCGTCTTCGGGTCGCGCGAGCTGCAGGAATACATCGTCGACCTGACCCGCAAAAGTCGCGAGCATCCCGACCTTGTTCTGGGAGCCAGTCCGCGAGCGGCCATCTTTCTGATGAAAGCCGCCCGAGCTCACGCGCTGCTCGGCGGTCTGCTGTACATGACTCACGAAGATATTCAGGCGATCGCCCTGCCCGTCCTTGGCCATCGACTGATCCTCAAGCCTGAGGCGGAAATGGAAGGCCAGACGGTCGCGGCGATCGTCGAGGAACTAATCCGCTCAGTCCCGGTTTTGAAAAACTGACCGATCGACCCATCAGTCATGCTGACACCCCGAGGTCATTTTCTGTTGCTGCTGGGAACCGTCGGTGCCGGTCTCGGCGTGTTCAACGCGCAGGAGCTCCTGGCGCTGGTATCGCTGTCGGTTCTGGTCTGGCTCTTTTTTGAGTGGGTGCAGTTTCGCTGGCGGGCTGATGTTCAACTGCGAGGCCTTTCCTGCGAACGACTGGTCAACGGGATCTCCTCACCAACCGGCCGATTCTGGACTCGGCGACTTGTTCGAATCACCGTCCGCGTCAGCCCGGATTCGTCGATGAGAATTCCCTGGCTGCGTCTTGAGGACGTCCTGCCGGAAAACATGGAGTGCTCCGACGGAGCGAACATTGTCGACGGTTATCTGCAGGGCGCGGACCCGTTCGAGTTCAGCTACACCGCGACGCCTCGCGGAGCCGGTTCCGCAATTCTTCCCGGAGTGACTGTCCGGTTCGGCGATCTTCAGGGACTGTTTTTCATTCAGCGGTTCCTCCCGGCGCGACAGTCGTTTCGAGTCCTGCCAACGTGCATTGGCATCGACACAGCTCATCCAACGACCAAGCAGGTCAACTCGCTGCCGCCGCCAGGCATTCACCGAATGCAGCGGGCAGGCATGGGATCGGAGTTGCTCGAACTTCGGGAATACGTCCCTGGCGATCCACCGAAGTCGATCGCATGGAAAGTGTCCGCGAAGCGCGACGTCCTGATGACAAGGCAATATGAAAGCGAAGTTCCTGTTCGGACGACGCTGTTTGTTGATGCGTCTTTCGGAACAAAACTGGGCGCATTTGGTCTAAGGCCGATCGATCAGATCATCCTGCTGGCCGGAAGCATCGCACGCTCGACGATGTCTCTGAGAGATCCCGTTGGTCTGGTCTGTTTTGACAACGCCCACACAATGGCTGTTCCGTCCGGTCTCGGAGAACGGCACTTTTATCGGATCCTCGACCAGCTGACCGAGTGCGCCGTACCCACCCAACCGCCACTTGCCAGATTGACAACGCCACTTCTCGAACACACCTGGGCAACCCTGCAGGATCGACAACCGGAACTGCTGCTGCCTCGCGTCAATCAGCTTCCGTTCCGGCTGTTTCCTATTCGCCCGTTTCTCCGGAACCTCAATCAGCGGCGAGCTCGACTCACGGCGGCTTTGACCGAAGTGTACGGTCTGCCCGCCGATGCCCCGTCTCAACTGGAGCAGGACGACCTGCGGCTCGCGGCGCTTTGTCAGCGTTACCTCACCGAGTCAGGTCTCGCCTGGACGTGGCCCGTTGTCGAACGACGCGGCCGCGAGGTACACGACTGGGACGCTCGCTTCGACACATTGACGGCGGCTCTGACCAGTGCCGTTGCCCACGGTCGGGACAACGAACTGTTCGTACTGCTGCTCGATCTGGTCGACTACACGGGGTCGCTTGAGCGGCTCAAGCAGGTCATCCGCCTTGCCCGGGCGAGACATCATCGCGTCGTCGTGATCTGCCCGTGGCCGGACGAAACCTTGAAGGCAAAGCCTGCGGACTCACCGGAGAAACCGGACACCGTCGAGGATCTTGTGGAGCGGGCTGAGCGGACGCGACTGGTCGCGGCGGCCGAGCGGCTCAAACGGGAACTGCGCCGACTGGGAGTCCCCGTCGCGTTCGCAGCCGATCGGCGGGCAATCCAGCTGACATTAATCGAGGCCGACCTGGCTCGCAGTGGCCGTTCAACGGCAGGAGTCCGTCGATGAAACCAGACGGCATCCTCAAGCGAATCTCCGATTCCAACCGCGACGCTCCAGCAATGTCGCATCGGGCTTCTGACGAAACGTCACCCGCGTTCTTTTACGGCATCGCCATCGCAGCGGGTGCGGCCGCTTCTGTGACCATGTTTTCACGCGGCGGAGCCGGACTGCTGCTGGGATTTGCCGCAGGCCTCGCCGCGCTTGCCATTCTTCGGCTGTGGACCGTTGGCATTCTGTTACTCGTGATCCAGGGCGCGTTATTCGCCGGACAGCCTCAACGGCTGATCGATCACGTTTCCCTGCTCGATCTGATCACCGCCGCCGGTGTCATGACACTGCTGGTTGCAGGAAGCCGGTTTCTGATGATCGCCCGCGGGCTGTCGCCAATCGTGAATTTGTCAGAGGCAACGCGTCGCTTCCTTCCGGGAAATCTCCGCGCATCCGCGGAGCAGGAATTCACACGACATACCGCCGACTTTGGTATCGCGGAACGATCCACCGCAGTGCTGCGGATTGTCCTTGCGGTTGCCGGAGCCGCACTTCTGCTGCGAGTGATCCCGGTCGATCCGGGCGCGCTCGACGACGCCTGGTTGATTCCCAGCGGGTTGCGGCTGATCTCTCTGGCCGTGTTGCTGCTTTCGATTTTTCTCGTAACTGACTTGCTGATCGAGACGGTGACCTGGCGGAGTCTCTCGGTTCGTGAAGCGCGCGTGTTCCTGCGCAGCGTGCTCACCGTGTGGTGCGATCGCGAGTTGCGTGCTGTCATGTACCAGGAAATGAAACAACGTCGAAATCGACGTTAACCATCGAACTTTGAGGAGTCTCAGAATGTTTCCGCGAATCCGAGAACTGATCGGCTGGTTGCTTGTGGCGGGCGGCCTGTTCCTGATCAAGATGGCGGTCGAGTTTGTTGACGATCGACTGCCAATCAATGCCGGCGTGATGGTCATGGCCGCGGCCACGCTCCTTCGAACCGGGATGCACCTGGTCCGAGCGTCCGTCGCGGCAGAAATCTGCCTGTCCCGCGAGCGATCCGGCCTCGCCCCCACGGGCGACGATCGGTGAAATCCTGACCCGTCAGTCGCGAGGCGGTGTCGGAGGACTCGGCATCGAGTCCAGCACGGCCTGCAATCGAATCGCCGCCGACCGCACGTCAGAAGGTGCTGTCGCGAGTTCGATCGGATGCTTCTCAAACTGGTCTTTAGGCACGTCGAACAGCCGTCCGTCGTCGTACAGTTTGTACCGCTTGTCGCGCGCGTACCGGTTCAGCTGAAATCGATCTTTGTCCCAGCCTGGTCGCGGGTCGAAATGACAGAACGTCCATTCGCGCGGCGTGCCTTTTTTTCCCAGCAACTGCGGAAAGAAACTCCGGCCGTCAATCCGGACATCTTTCGAGATCGGCCGCCCCGCTGCCTCAAGGATCGTGGGCAGAAAGTCGGTTGAGTCGACCAGATCGTCGTTGACTCCGTGCGAAATGTGACCGGTCCAGCGAGCGATGAACGGCACGTGAGTTCCCGCGTCCGTCATCTCGCCTTTGCCGCCGGCGACTGGTCCGGTCTTCGTTTGTGAAGTCACTTTCAGGTGAGTCCCGTTGTCGCTGTAAAAGAGGATGAGCGTGTTTTCAGCCAGACCCAGCTCATCGACTTTCGCCACGATCCGTCCGACGTTCTTGTCCATGTACTCGATCATGTCCTTGACGAATCGGACGTCTTCCAGATTCCGCGTTGCAGGGTTCTTCCACTCCGGACTGTCCGGCGTGGGCACCATCGGCCAGTGAGGCAGCGCCATCGGGTAGTAAACAAAAAACGGTTTCTCTGACTTCTGGTTCCGCTCAAGGTACCCGTTGATGTAGTCCACCCAGACGTCGGGCCCGTACTTCCCCTTCAGGTCGTCTCGGAACTTTCCGTTCTGCAGAATCGTTGGATCGGCGTAGCGCGACCCTTTGACTTCCGTGTGCCCGGTGTGCCAGAGGCAGTGTTCATCGAATCCGGTGTCTTCCACTTTCATCCCCGTCCCGCGCCGCTTCTCCGCGCCGGGGTAGTCCGGCGGGTCGTAGCTCTGAAGTTGCCATTTGCCGGCAATGCACGTGCGGTATCCGGCCTCGCTCATCCAGTGTCCGATCGTTTTCGCGTTCGGGTCGAGGATGCCGAAGAACTTCCAGTTGCGATTGTTGTAGAGCCCGGTCATGAGCTGAATTCGGGTATTCGTACACAGCGGCTGAGCGTACGCATGAGTGAACCGCAGCCCGTGCTCGGCGAGTCGGTTGAGCTGCGGTGTGCGGTAACTGGTGCCGCCGTAAGACTCCAGCCCCTCAACACCGACATCATCAGCCATGATGAGAATGATGTTCGGCCGGGAGCGTTCTTCGGCAGCCTGAGAGTACGGCGCGAGGAATGCGGCAAGGATGAAAAGGAAAATCCAACGACAGTGTCGAGTCGTCACCGGGTGGCCTTTCGATTACAGATCGGGGATGCGTCAGCGAGCTCGCATTCTGCCGGACGGCGAGCACCTCGTCGAGTTTGTTAAGTCGTTTTCCGGCTGAGCAGGTGCAGTCAGTGTGACCGGTGGCAAGCCTCACGCGCGAGGACTAGAATCCCGCCACACTGAGCCAGAAACACAAACTATTGACGCCTTCTCAGGAGACACTGCTATGAAGCCACCGATTCGCGTTGCTGTCACAGGAGCCGCCGGAAACATCGGCTACGCACTCGCCTTTCGCCTCGCTTCCGGAGCCATCCTCGGCCCGGACCAGCCGATCATCCTGAACCTGATTGAGATTCCGCCGGTTCTGCCATCTCTCGATGGTGTCGAAATGGAGCTTCACGATTGTGCGTTCCCGACGCTCGCAGGAGTTGTGAAGGCGGACAGCGATCACCTTGAAGACGGATTCGGCGACTGCAATCTGGTTCTGTGCGTGGGCAGCGTGCCACGTGGAAAAGGCATGGAACGCGGCGACCTGATCCGAGTCAACGGGCCGATCTTCACGAACACCGGCAAGGCGATCAACGCATCCGCTGCGAAAAATGTCCGCATCATCGTCGTCGGCAATCCGTGCAACACGAACTGCCTCATCGCGATGTCGAACGCACCGGATGTGCCGCGCGATCGCTGGTACGCCATGACACGGCTCGACCAGAACCGCGCTGTGACTCAGCTCGCTCAGAAAACCAACCAGCCGGTTGAGGCCGTTCAGAACATGACGATCTGGGGCAATCACTCGGCCACTCAGTACCCGGATTTCTACAACGCGAAGATCAATGGCTCTCCGGCCGCTGGCGTTGTTGGAGACGAGAAGTGGCTTCAGACGGAGTTCATCGAGAAAGTCCAGAAGCGAGGTGCCGAAGTCATCGCCGCTCGGGGAGCATCCAGCGCCGCGTCCGCAGCCAACGCGGCTCTCGACAATGTTCGGGATATCCTCACTCCAACCCCTGCCGGGTTGACGTTCAGCGCGGCCGTCTGCAGTGACGGCAGTTACGGCGTCGAAGAAGGCCTGATCTCAAGCTTCCCGGTGTCCAGCGATGGCTCCACGTGGAGCATCGATCAGGGATTTGTGCATAACGAGTTTGCTCAGGCGAAAATCGATGCGACTGTCGCTGAACTGAAATCCGAGCGTGACACAGTCAAAGATCTTCTGCCGTAACACCTGGCACCAGAATCGACGCGGCACACGTCATCGCCGCGAGTGGTTTCGACAAACACGAAAAGCCGGCTCCTTGTGGGCCGGCTTTCTTCTTGCGCCACCCGAGCCAGAATCAGCTCGACTGCTGCGGCGCTGTTTTCAGGCGGCTGCCTGTGCACTCGGCACAACGCCCGTCAGCTCTCCGGCTTTCACCCGCGCAGCCTTCTGCTGCGCAGCAACTCGCTCAATCCGGCGCATCTCCCAGGCAAAGACTCCAGACGTGACTGCCTGAATGACCAGGTATGCGGCAATCGCCGGGCCGTGAATGAAAAAGCACACGATGGCCCAGACGGCCAGCCCACCAACGATGAGAATCGTCAGGTTGAACTTTTTGCTGTCGCTGCTCATGTCGTTTCCCGTAAGTGAACACTGATTTCATTAAGCGAAGTCGGCTTGTGAGCTCCGGAATGATCGTGAGACTCGCCAATCCTCAACGAGCCGGTCGCCGGCTGGGGAACTATGGGGTGCGAATCACAGCTCAGTCGCCCGAAAATGCGGCCAGAGTGAGGTTTCCGCATTCCGCACAGGGAATTTATCGGCCCCTCTGGACGGATGCCGGGGGCAGAATTCGCTGGTTTCAAGGGATTCCGCTGAATTCGCGCAGCCTGATCCGCAAATCCTGGCCGTCTCTCGCCGCTAATTGCGAATGTCGTTTGCCTGAGCATCCGTGCCCTGAATCTGACGACCGAGCTGTGTGAGTCGGCCAGAAAATCGTTCGTTTCCGCAAGACAACAAACCATTAATGGCTCATGAAAATGTCGGGAAGTCCAAACACCGCGATTTCGGAGCCAACTTCAGAATTTGCAGAAATTGATGAAGCGGTCTTTGGTTTCTAGTCGTCCCGTTCTCTCATGCGGCTGTTCCGTCGAGCATCCTCAACCGAACAACATTCGCCCTCGCTGACGCGTCGGGTTACTTCAAGCAGCGGCTTTGCGAGACGGATCAAAGCTCAAACAGCGATTGAGTTTTCACGATCGCACAGTCTTCCGGGAAAGTGTGGAAGGCGTGGATCAGCAGGCTGCGTTGCCAGATGTCGGTCTGCACGAAGCTTAAAGCTGCGGGCGACAATCGATTGGCCGCGATAAAAGAGTGAGCGATCGGTGCCCGCTGGCAGTCGAGCAGCAGTTCCTCGTGAAGGTTGAGGAACACCTCCGGCGGAAGACGCTCGACCTGAAAACTGAGGTGGTATTTCGCTCCGGAATCCAGCTGACAGGTCTCATCCCGGCAGCCCTTGATGCGGCGATTGATGACCAGCTTTCGCTCCGGAAGCAGCTGGTCTTTGCGGGCCAGGACCTCTGTCAGTGTCAACTGACCGCAACGCAACTCGACGATGTGCCCTGCGTCAGAAATGGCGACTCTGGCCGAGTAGTCGGCCTGGCGAATTGACTGCTGTGCTCGAATTTCAAACAGCTCTGGATGGAGCGACCACTCGAACAGGTGGAGAGCCAGTTCGGAAACGCTCGGCCTGACGAAGCCAACATTCATGACGAGAATCCAATGCTGGCAATCGACCGGATCAAGTCGATCCGGCCAGGGCACGACCAGAGGGGAGAATGCTTAACGAATGGGAGGATTGTACCGAGCGTATTCAGTCGTCCGGAAGCTCTGCCACGGCAATTCAGTTCGCGTCGACACTCTTCCTGTTTCTGGCCGAAATTCGGGTTGCAAACATTCAAGGCTGCGGGTCGGGTCACGCCTGCGAATCCGCCTCCATCGTCAGCAACTGCCGTTTGAGACTCACACCACTGGGAGCGGAAAACCCGCCGAGCCCGCCGTTGCAGCCGACAACTCGATGGCAGGGTACGACGATGGGAAAAAGGTTCGTCGCCATGGTGCTGCCAACAGCTCTTGCCGCGCGAGGCGAACCGGCACGCCGGGCGAGCTCTCCGTAGGTTGCTGTTTCGCCCCAGGCCAGACCGCGTGCCTGCTCGATCACGCGACGACGGAATTCCGTGAGCGGCTTCGGCCATTCCAGTTTGACATCTGCAAAGCTGACGACCTCGCCTCTGGCGAAACGACAAAGTCGGTTTTCGAGACTCGGGTTCCACGCCGTCAATTCGAAGGTGGAGTCCTCGTACTCTTCGCGAAAGACGTCTTCGACCGCTTTCTTCGACGACTGTCCGATATGAATTTTCTGAAGCTTCCCGTCGTGGCCAAGCATGCCGAACCAGCCGAGCGGAGTCTTGAAAATGGCCAGTTGAAAAGCCGTGTCGTGCTTCCCGCCGTTCGTTTTCGCTGCCTGTGCCATTCCGTGCTCCCTTCAAAAGTCCTGCGGTCAACGGAGAAATCACTCGTCCGGGGGATCGATGACGAATTCCGCCATCAGCGGGAAATATACCTGGAACCTCGTACTTCTGTCGCCCTTTTGACCACTCTGGCAGGCACGATTACACTGCTTGTTCGCTCGCCAGTTTTAGAGATCGCTTTCCGACTCGGCGTCTGCCGGAGCCGATCAATCCGTGTCCGGTTCGCAACATCCTGAGGGACAAATGCACGTCTATTCCACGCTGGCTGACGACTGGTACTGCAACATGAATCTCTCGACCGAGATGCAGCTTCCAGCCGGCCGCGAGACGATTCTGACCTTTTTTGAGCGTGTTCAGAAAAGCTTTCCGTCGATGCGGAACTTTTACACGCGCGACAATGGCGACTTTGTTCTTGAGGAGGACAAGGAGAATGGCCAGCAGCGGTGGCTCTCAATCGAACCACGCCGAATCTGCAGCGGCTACCTCAACCCGACCGGAATCGAGGACGCACTTGGCCAGCACAACCTGGTTCTCGAGCTGATTCCGTACATGCTCTCAGTCAGTCAACTGGACTGCGAAGCGCTCGATTATGTTCTTGGATTTGACTACCTCTATCGCGGCAATCATGACGAGATCGTTGCCGAGGCACTTGGCACGAGCCCGGCCTTCGACCCGTTCACGGCAATTCCCGGTGCGACAGTCCTCAATTATGAACCGACCGTGACGCTCGCCCTGGAAGACTCCTGCCGACGCCAGGCGCGGCTGCAGGTCGAGACTCGAACAAGTGCGTACCAGGTTCGTCGAAACGAGTTTCCGGAAGAGATGATCAGCGTCTATTTCACCCTTCGTCAGTACGGCAGCCTTGGGCCGGATACAAGTTTTGCCGACACGCTCAAAACTCTTCGCGGACACAGTGAGGATCTGGTTGACGTCTGCGTTGTCGAAGAAGTTCTGCGACCCATCGCCCAGGCGATCAGCGCTCGCTGAATCTGCCTGAAGAACACACGCACGAAAAAGCCCGGCATGATCAACGTGCCGGGCTTTTTTGTTTCGGGCGACTTCAGATCGATTCTATTCGTCGTATTTCTATTCGTCACTGGCCCGCAGTTTGTCGAGCACGCTGACATCTTCGAGCGTCGTCTGGTCTCCTGCCGACTCACGACCTGCTGCAATGTCACGCAGGAGACGCCGCATGATTTTTCCCGACCTCGTTTTCGGTAAGGCCGCCGCAAACTTGATCTTGTCCGGAGTTGCGACGACGCCAATCTGCTTGCGGACGTGAGCGATCAGTTCCTTTTCCATTTCCTCGCTGCCGTCACCTTTCTTGAGTGTGACGAAGCAGCAGATGCCCTCACCTTTCAGATCGTGCGGGAAGCCGACGACAGCCGCTTCCGCCACGTCATCGTGTGCAGCGAGTGCCGACTCGACTTCCATCGTGCTGAGCCGGTGACCGGACACGTTGATCACGTCGTCGACCCGTCCCATGATCCAGTAGTAGCCGTCTTCGTCGCGGCGAGCTCCGTCGCCAGCGAAGTATCGGCCGGGAATCCTGCTGAAGTAGACATCCAGAAAACGATCATGATCGCCGTACAGAGTTCGCAGCATGTGCGGCCACGGCTGCGTCATGACGAGCAGCCCGCCCTGGTTCGCGCCGAGACTCTCACCGGTCTCGGTCTGAATATCGGGCACGACACCCGGCAGCGGAGTCGTGCAGCTTCCGGGTTTTGTCGCGGTCACGCCGGGCAGGGGGCTCATCATGATGCCGCCGGTTTCCGTCTGCCACCAGGTGTCGACGATGGGGCAGTTCTCGCCGCCAATCACCTTGTGGTACCACATCCACGCTTCCGGGTTGATCGGCTCGCCGACCGTCCCGAGGAGACGCAGGCTCGACAGGTCGTACTTGTTCGGCCACTCGTCGCCCCACTTGATGAACGCGCGGATGGCTGTCGGAGCCGTGTAGAAAATGTTGACTTTGTATTTCTCAACAATCTCCCAGAACCGGCCTTCGTCCGGCCAGTTCGGGCCGCCTTCGTACATGACCGTCGTCGCCCCGTTCGAAAGCGGGCCGTAGACGATGTAGCTGTGTCCGGTGACCCAGCCAATGTCGGCCGTGCACCAGTAAGTGTCCTCATCCTTCAGGTCGAAGACCCACCGCGAAGTCATCGTCGTGCCGAGCAGATAGCCGGCTGTCGTGTGGAGCACGCCTTTGGGTTTTCCTGTCGAGCCCGACGTGTAGAGAATGAACAGTGGATGCTCTGAATCGAGCTCTGTGGCCGGGCAGTCCGCCGACTCGCCTTCCATCAGGTCGTGCCACCAGTAGTCCCGGTCCGGAATCATCGAGACATCGCCGCCGGTCCGTTTCAGGACGACGACCTTCTCGACGGTGGGCGACCGTTCCATGCTCTCGTCGACGGTCTTCTTGAGCGGCACTTCTTTGCCGCGTCGCCAGCCGCCGTCGGCCGTGATGACGAGCTTCGCCTCGGCATCGTTGTTCCGATCGGCGATCGCGTCCGCGCTGAAGCCGCCGAAAATGATCGAGTGGGTCGCGCCGATCCTCGCACAGGCGAGCATGGCGATTGCCAGTTCCGGGACCATCGGCATGTAGAGCGTCACACGGTCGCCGGTCTCGACACCGAGCTTCTTCAGCACGTTGGCAAACTTCGACACTTCGCGATGCAGATCGCCGTAAGTCAGAACCCGCTGGTCGCCAGGTTCCCCTTCCCAGATGATCGCCGCTTTGTTTTTCCGCCACGTCGTCACATGACGATCGACGCAGTTGTAGCAGGCGTTGGTTTTGCCGCCCACGAACCATTTCGTCTCGGGCATTTCGCCTTCCATCGTGGCTTCGAAATCCTGAAACCAGTCGATGTTTTCCCGAGCCAGCCCGCCCCAGAACCCGGCCGGGTCGTCCTTCGCCCGATTCCACATGTCAAGGTACTGCTCTTCCGAGCTGATATGAGCGGCCGCGGAAAACTCGGGGCTCGGCGGGAACTTTCGGTCTTCGTGAAGGACACTTTCAATGTTGTCGCTCATGGTGCATCTCCGTACGTCGATCAGTGGGCGTCCTCAAAGTCGCCACCCGTCACATCCGAGGGCTCCGTCAAAGTCGCGCGATGGTACGAGCGAGAACGCGTTTTTTCAACGAGCCCCAGGCCCACTGAGCACGGTGCCCGAAACCATCCCGTCACGATGGGCCTCTCAACGTGTAATCGCAAAGTCGAAGCAGGGTGCGTCGTGACGCACCTTCCTGACGATGCGGGATTTGGACACGGCCTCGAATGGCAGAGTCGAGACGCACCCTGCGGTGACTTCCCGACCAGACTTCCGAAGTCTCAAAGACTTCGGAAGTCTTTCCTCCCCCCTCACCCCGTCACCCTCACGTTACGGTCTGGTAATCGTCGCCGTGTTGCTGCCGGCCTGGTTGCCGGTGGTCAGGACGACGAACACCTTGAACGAGGCCACGTCGCCGGGGCTGGCGAGGCCGTC
>JAQBVJ010000235.1 GCA_027623235.1 Planctomycetota bacterium | reverse complement strand
AAATGGTTTTACACCTCAATTGGGGCAGGCGTTTCGCTTCGGTCTCGATTTTCGCCTGACCAGTCCGACGCAGAACGGTTACACGTTTGAACTCGACTTCAATCCGTCCATCGGAACTGACTTCGACCGGGGTCTCACATCTGACGCCTTGATGTTAGACGGCCGCGGAGCTCTCTTTATTCGAACCAGTCCCCAGTACCTGCTCGTTCTGGGAGCGATGTTTCTTGACCGGGTCAACGATCAGGTTTTGCCGTATGCCGGCATTGTTTACACGCCAAATCAGTACTTCGAAATTCGCGCCCTCTTTCCGCAAGCGGAGATCAACTGCTTCATCGGTGCTCCCTGGGGCGTTCCTCAGTGGATGTACCTTGCTGGGGAATATCACATCGAAGCCTACCAGGTCTCCGTCAACACACCGGGCCTTACCCAGAACCAGATTCAATTGCAGGACTGGCGAACGATGCTGGGTGTCCGCAGCGAACACGGCAGCGGGATGACCAGCTTCCTGGAAGCCGGCTGGGTCTTTGGCCGTAATGTTGATTTCCTGAGAAAGGCCACGACCGAGTTCGATGTTTCCAGCGGCTTCATCGCCCGCTTCGGTCTTCGCTACTGATCCGGTTTCGCGACGAACGACACGAAATCAGTCGTGACCCCAGCGACTGATTCTTCCCCTCGATGCACCACTTCCTGGCGCGGCATTCCCCAGCCGCCGCATCTGCCTCACTTCCCGCAAAGCCAGTCCGACTTCTGCACCACTCACGGATCTGGCCGCAGCTTCCTGCGACTTATGGACAGGATGTCCCATGGCTGTTCGTTTTCCCTGGCGACAACTGCGCCGACGAAGATCACTTCGCGCGCGTCCCCGGGTTCAGACCCTCCCCCCCGCAGAACGGCTCGAAGATCGAACGCTTCTGGCGGTCTTCACCGTGTCGACTTTGAACGACACGTTCGATGCCTCGCCGGGTGATGGATTCGCCGCGGACACAATCGGAGCGACCTCTCTTCGTGCGGCCATTCAGGAAGCCAACGCTCTTGCTGGTCGCGATACGATTGTCCTCCCATCCGGAACTTACACGCTCGCCATTACCGGAATTAATGAGGACTCGTCCGCCAGAGGCGATCTCGACGTCACGTCAGACATCCTGATCATGGGAGCCGGCGCCAGCCGAACTTTTATCGACGCGGCCGATCTGGATCGAGTATTTGATGTGCGGCCCGGAGCGAATCTCATCCTGACGGGCGTGACTCTGCGGAACGGACGGGCAGTCAACGCGGCTGGAATTCGCAATGCGGGTTCCCTTGAGTTGATCGACAGCGTCGTCACCGGAAACGACGCCTCGGGCGCCGCGAATTCTCTCGGAGGCGGGATCGGCAATGCCAGCGGAACGTTGACCCTGACCCGAGTCACAGTCAGCAACAACACGGCAACGGTTCACGGCGGGGGGCTGTACAGCAGCGGCGGTTCGGTCGTCGTTACGGACAGCTCTTTCTCCGGTAACTCCGCAACAGTGGACGGAGGCGGAATCTCCATCTTCACTGGCACGCTTCAGATTGCTGACTCGACGATCAGCAACAACACGGCCGGATTTGATGGCGGCGGGCTGAGTATCGACGGGGCCAACGTCACAGCCACTCGAATCACAGTCAGTGGAAATACCGCAGTCGAAGACGGCGGCGGCATCAACGTAATTGGTGACGGTGAATTACGCGTCTTCGACAGTTCGATTACCACCAACTCCACGAGTACTGGATTTGGCGGCGGCATTCGGAACTACCAGTCGACCCTTGGCGTCACGGAGACAACGATTACTGGGAATCAGGCGGGGCGATCCGGCGGAGGAATTGATAATGACGCGGGACTGTTTGAACTGACAAACTCCTTGCTCACGGCAAATACCGCAATTCAAAATGGCGGGGGACTCAACAATTACTTCGGAACAGTCGGAATCAGCAATTCGACGTTCTCCGCGAATACTGCCAATTTGAACGGAGGCGGTATCCACAATGGCGACCAGAGTACCGTGACGATTGTGAATTCGACGCTGACCAGCAATTCAGTGAGCAGTGGTGTGGGTGGAGGAATTAACAACCTCACTACGGCCAGACTCGCAAACACAATCATCGCTGGAAATCTGGGATCCGGTCCGGATCTGGCAGGAGCATTTACCAGTCTTGGTAACAATCTCGTCGGAGATATCGGCTTCGCCAGCGGCCTGGCTGATGGAGTCAACGGTGACCAGGTCGGCGGCGGTTTCACGCCCCTCGACGCCATGCTCTCTCCGCTGCAGGACAATGGCGGCTCGACGTTTTCGCACGCACTTCTTGTTGGCAGTCCGGCCATCGACGCCGGGAACGGAAACGGCGTGGCGGTGACAGATCAAACCGGCTTGTCTCGGATACTCGATGGCAACAGCGATGGGACGGACACGGTCGACATCGGAGCCGTCGAATTCCGCGACGGCATTCGAACCTTTACGGTAACGGTGCTGACCGACTCAACGGACGTCTCGTTTGGCAATGGACTCGCAGAAGACAACGCGGGCGAGACATCCCTGAGGGCGGCAATTCAGGAAGCGAACGCGCTGCCGGGGGAAACACGAATCGTTCTTCCGGCCGGTATTCACCAGCTGAGCCTCTTTGATGCGGATTTCGATGAGGCGGAGACGTCCAGTTTCTCGGGAATCGAAGACCTCGACGTCTTCGGCAAACTGACAATCGAGGGTGCCGGTCAGACTCAAACCTTCATCGATGCCGGCGATCTGTTCCGAGTTCTGCATGTCGTCCCGGGCGGCAGTCTCACACTGAAAAACCTCACTGTGCAGAATGGCAACGACATCTTCGGCGGCGGCGTGTACGTCAATGGAGGACAGTTGACGCTGGAAGATGCCACAGTTGCGAGCAGCACCGCAACAGGATCAGTCGCAATTTCGCACGGCGGCGGGATCGCGCTGGAATCCAGTTCGCTCACGTTGACGCGAGCGACGCTTACCGGGAACAGCGCCGCGGTCGACGGGGGAGGTCTCTACGTCAGAAACAGTGCAGTCACGCTGAACGAGTCGTCGGTCCTGAATAACTCAGCAGCGCGTTCTGGAGGAGGAATTGCTCTCGTCAATTCCAATGTTCAGATTAACGGCTCGACGGTTTCTTCGAACTCGTCGACCGACGATGGCGGCGGCATTGCCATCGGGTCCGGCTCGGTTGTGTCCGTTGCCACGACGACAATCAGTAGTAACTCCAGCGACGATTTTGGCGGCGGGCTGTACGTCGTTGGCGGCAGCCTGTTTCTGATCGATTCGACAATTGCTGACAACCAGGCGGCTTCGTCCGGCGGAGGAATCAATAACGAACAGGGTGCGATTACGATTCGCCGCACGACGATTAATAATAATACGGCCGCTGTGTCTGGCGGTGGAATTGACAACTTCCAGGGCACCATTGGAGTCAGTCAAACCACGATTTCAGGAAATACAGCAGGTTCGTTCGGCGGCGGCATCGTCAACTTTGCAGACGGTGCCATCGAATTTCAAAGTTCAACGATTGTGAATAACACGTCGGGCGACTTCGGCGGGGGACTGTGGACCTCCGGAATCGCCCGGTCCGGGAATACGATTATTGCCCGGAATTCCGGCGTTAATGGCTCGCCTGACATTAGCGGGTCTGTGTCGAGTCTCGGAACGAATCTGGTTGGCAACGGCGTCGGGTCGACGGGGATTGTCAACGGAGTTGGTGGTAATCTTGTCGGGACGACTGCGAACCCGATCGATCCGGGGCTGACGCCTCTGCAGGACAGCGGTGGGCCGAATCTGACACATCTGCCGCTCTACGGGAGCGCAGCAATTGATGGCGGATTGACGGCCCTGCCGACGGTCGTTGACCAGCGCGGCCGGGTTCGTATCGGAGTCAGCAGACTTGGCGGACCAAAGGTCAGCGATATCGGTGCCGTTGAGTTCGCGGGGATTTCGCTTTCGGCGGGGCTCAATGATCCGATCAGCCTCACGACTTCCCGCGAAAACGATGAACTGTTGATCGCTGATTCCGACAGTGGTCAGGTTCTACTTCGGTTGAAGGTCAACCTGCTCGACCAGTTTCAGGTCAACGGAGCGGGACTTGATGACTCTCTTATTGTCGATCTAACGGGCGGGAATCCGTTACCGTTTGGCGGGTTTGCCTTTGTCGGAAATCCAGACGACGGCTCGACTGACGCGGATTCCCTTTCGCTGAGTTCGGGAACGGCTCAGTCAGTTTCGCATTCGATTACCACCGGCGTTGATGGGATTGTTCGAGTCGATGGCCGCGTCGTTTCGTACACGCGGATCGAGTCGCTCACCGATTCGACATCCGCTTCCGTGCGGGAGTTTCGTTTTGGAGACGCGAACGATTCGGTCGTGATCGCGAATTCCGGGACCTCAAACGACGGGATGATGAGCATTTCCCGAAACGGCGGGACTCTGATCGAGTTTCTGGTACCGACCTCGACGTTGGCGGTCTCCGACAGTGGCGGTGCGAGCGTCGTGCGGTTTGACAGTGTCGACGACCTCTTTGCGTCCGGAATCAGGA
>JAQBVJ010000096.1 GCA_027623235.1 Planctomycetota bacterium | reverse complement strand
AAAGTTCAACGCACGATCTATGCGTCTTCATCCATGAAGCCGCATAGATCGCAATTCGTTAGCTGGCAAAGAGTACGCGTCTGCGTTCCCAGCGTTCGGATGAGCCGAGTTGAGCCGATGCGCTCAATATTTGGACGCCATTTTTCGTTTGACCTCGCAGTGGAGCCCACATGAAGCCCCTCACAGTGCTTGCATTTCTTTTCGTCGGATTGTGTCTTGGCGGATGCGGAGGCGGGGATATGCCAGAGCCACCAAACATGGAAACGCCAGTCACGGAATTCGCACCGTCCGCTCAATCGACAACCGAGGAAGACCGAGTCATCAGCATCATCGGTCTGGAGCTTCGTCTGATTCCAGCGGGCGAATTCCAAATGGGCAGCCCATTGTCAGAAAAGGATCGAACCAATCGCGAGGGCGAAACCGGGACGCACCGCGTGCAGATTTCGCAGTCGTTTTACATGGGGACTTACGAGGTGACTCAGGCTGAGTGGCAAAGTGTGATGGGCAGTAATCCAAGTTGGTTCGCCTCGACTGGCGTTGGAAGCAGCGACGTGACCGGTCTGGACACGCAGCGTTTTCCGGTTGAGAAGGTGTCGTGGTACGACGCGGTGGAATTCTGCAACCGGCTGAGCGTGAAAGACAATCTGAGCCCGTGCTATCGGCTGAGTTTGATTGAGCGTGCAGACGGCAGTATCAAGTCGGCGAATGTCGAGTTCCTGTCCGGAACTGGGTATCGGCTGCCGACGGAGGCGGAATGGGAATACGCGTGCCGCGGTGGAACGACCACGCCGTTTCATTTTGGTTCGATCCTGAACGGGGCTCAGGCCAACGTGAATGGCAACGATCCGTACGGAACGAGTACGAAGGGAACGTACCTCAAACGACCGACACGAGTAGGGTCGTACAGCGCCAATGCGTGGGGTCTGTACGACATGCACGGCAACGTGTGGGAGTGGTGCAGTGACTGGTACGGCTCGGATTACTACAAGACGTCCCCTGCGACAGATCCACGCGGGCCGACAGCGGGCTCGCTCCGGGTGGCCCGTGGCGGCAGTTGGCTCAACACGGCGCAGTACGCGCGGTCGGCGTACCGCGGCTGGCTTTCACCCGCCTACCGGATCTTCTTCATGGGGTTCCGCGTGCTCCGCAGTTCCATCCAGTAAAGTCGCCGGAGGCGGGAACCGGCCAGCGAGCGGAGTCCGGAACGGAGGCACGCAGGGCGCAGCGGAGCCGCCCGGAGATGCCGCAGTGCAGAACGCAGCGAGCGACGAGTCGTGAACCAGCGACAGAGGCTCGAATCAGCGACATGGTCCGGAATCAGGCCCTCGACTGGGCGGAGCTGTTCTGGAAGAACCGGCAAATGGCCGCGGAATAGCCTGATGTGGCATGAGCACCCTGCCCGTGACAATCGGGATGCGGGTCGCAGCCGTGAAATTGCCTGAGTTGGTCATAATGTTCTGCCCAGCACGCACCTCTCGATCCTGCACCGGTTTCTGAATCACTGGGGGCGGGTCAACACGGCTCTGGGAACACCGCTCACGCTGGGCGCGTTTGCTCTGGCCGATCTGCAGACGGCGCATGACACGATCGATGCGAAACGGAAAGCGATTGAGGCCATCGACGACGGCGGCCTGCCGCTCGCCCGGGCCGAGCGTGAGAAGATGTTCGGCGACCTGCCCGAAGACGAACGCGACGACGAGTCCATCATCGCCCGCCTGCAGCTGTACTCGATCACGATCCAGACGCAGTTCCCCGGCGAGCCGATCTCCGACACGCTGCCGTCCGTTTTTCCCGGCAGCGGCGGCTCAACACCGAGCCTGCCGACCTTCCGCTTCAACTGGACGGAAACGGCTCCCGGTGAACTGCGGACCTGGCACGAAGTCCTGCCTCTGGAAGGAGCCACCTCGGTGTTTCTGCGCGAAGGGACATTCGACGGAACCCAGGCCTTCGACCCGGGCGATCCCGACGGCGTGCAGGTCATTGACTGGTCGGGAGTCACGATCGTCGACGAACTGGACGAATTCGAAATCCGAGATGGGAACGGCCTCTCTCTCGCCACCGGCAACCGCGACCTGACGTTCGCCGAACCCGTGACCGTGTAACGCGGATGGAGGGTAGCGCGGATGGAGGGTAGCGCGGATGGAGGCGGATGATCTGCCACAAAAAACACAAAAAGGCACGAGACGCCCCTGCGGATTCTCGTGTCTTTTTGTGTTTCTCGTGGCTCAAACCTGTGTCATCAGAAACTTCCTGGACGCACCGACTTTAATCAGCAGGCCGGTTTCGATTCTCAACGACTTCGGGTCACCCGGAAGTGGCGCGAGGTACTCCTGCCGTCAGCCCTTTTTCAGCTGTCTGTCTTCGTTCTTTTACTTTGGGGACGCGGGCTTTGCTCTGACGGCGGTCTGTTCCGCGAGGAACTGCAGGTTCTCGACCATTTTTGCGTCTCGGCCGGCCAGTTGGTCGATGAAGCGGCTTTCGATTGTGAAAACGAAGGCGACCTGGCGGCCGTCCGCGGCGGCGCACAGATAGTAGAACCAGTGCATCGGGACATTGCGACTTTCGCCGACCGCGGTGACTCGATAGAGGTAGCGGCCGTCCGGAGTGCGCAGCTGTTGGGCGTTCTGGATCTGTTTCAGCTGATCTTTCAGAGCCGTCCGGATGTCGTTTTGAAAGTCTTTTTCCGAGGTGTGCGAACCTGGTGGAGCGGCCTGCAGTTGAGACACGTTGCACTGCGCGACGAGGCCGCCGTTTTCCATCAGCCGCAGGACGGCGACGTCTCCGGTCTGGTGGAAGATGTGCCAGTTTCGATCGAAGGAAAATCGAAGATTCCACGGCGTGTTAAAGATCAGCGAGAGATTTTCGCTCGACGGGTTAATCGGAATCGTGGCGAGCCGTTTGTCGGTCAGCGGTCCGGAATTCGGAGCCACCTGGCGGTCGATGTACATCGTCGCGGTGACTTTCATCCCGGGGCTGACGGCTCCGACAGCCCGTTCTTCCGTCTGAGTGATCCTGGCCTGTCGAATGATTTTCTTTGAGAGGTCGCACGCGACCTGGCCGGTGACAGTGATCTTTGTGAGCGCGCCCAGGACGGCGCCTTCCAGAGAACCTGCGACCTCAATGATCGCGTACTGATCATCGAGCCGCGTGATGCGGCATTTCAGTTCGCTCTTCGAAACGGCCTCAACGCCGGTCAGCATCGAGATCACCCAGTCGGCCGGCTCCCAGCTGCTGTCCGCAGAGACCTCGCCAACGGGCAGCAGCCCCAGCAGCGCGAGGCTGTCACCGGGCGTTCGCAACAGCTCCAGCATGTCGTACGTCATCGGCCCGTTCGGAGACCAGACGCGAACGCCCGGTCGCTCTCCCTCAGCGACGATGACTCGCCGCGATTCGTGGAGCTGATTGACGGTTCTTCGGCCACCGATATCGATCGACGCTTCAGCGGTTTCGTAGTTCCTCAACGAACGAAGAGCCTCAGCGCCTTTTCCAGCGGCGGGCAGGCGGCGTTCGAGGTAGCTCAGCTTCGCGTCGACCTTCATCGTGAGGCCGACGGATTTTCCGCCGGGGGTCGCCGTCTGAATGTTGCCCTCAACCTGCAGCCGGCTGCGAACCGAAAAGGTGCGTTGATCCGTCGCCAGCTCGGCCAGCGTGACGGCCGCGACAAGCTGGCTGGAACAGGTGGCGAGGCAGACAAAGGCGACGCTGGCCGAAAAGACCATCCGTGGTCTCGACATGACATTCTTCCGGGTTGAGTGCACTGACAACTGACCGGCAGGATACCGGAAGGCCGTCCAGCGAGCCCAGACGAATTCGCAAGCGGAAAAGTGGGGTCAGCTTCCAGCTTGCCGAGCCTGAAGATCGCAAGCTGGAAGCTTACGCCACGATAAACTCACAGCCTCGGTGGGAACATCTTCTGGCGGATGCCGGCTCGAATCTGTATAACAGCCTCGGCCTGCCAGCCTCGCCATTCCGCAGCGACGACTGGTAGAGGCAGCAACAAAACAGGGCCGGTTCCTACCGGCCAGAAAACTTTGTGCCTGCGTGTGAGAAATCCTCAAGAGACTGTGGACCTCAAGAGACTGTGGAGCTGAAGAGACTGTGGAGCTGAAGAGACTGTGGAGCTGAAGAGACTGTGGAGCTGAAGAGACTGTGGAGCTGAAGAGACTGTGGAGCAGTCAAGGTAACCCGACGCGTCGGGTTTCGATTGAAGGTCGGCCGGTGGGAACCGGCCCTACACGAATCATCTGGCCGCAAGTGCAATGGAAATCGTCGTCGCCGGAGCCGTCTCGAGCACACGCCGCACTCTGGAGGCGTTGATCCGACACGGCGCGGACGTCGTCGGCGTTCTTCAGATGTCGGCCGAGCGGGCTCACACCGTGACGGGTTTCGAACCGCTCGACGCGATCGCGGGGCGGGCCGGCATTCCGTGCGCGACGTTTCAAAATATCAACGATGACGAGATCGTCGCGCAGGCGCGCGAGTGGCAGCCGGACCTCCTGTTCGTGGTCGGCCTCTCGCAACTGGTGCGGGATGAGATGCTGGCCGTTCCGAAAATGGGTTGCATCGGTTTTCATCCGACATTTCTTCCGGCCGGGCGAGGACGCGCGCCGCTCGCCTGGTTGACGCTCGACAACGGTCCGGGTGCGGCTTCGTTTTTCCTCATCGATGAAGGGATGGACTCCGGACCGATCTTCGAGCAGGAACCATTTCCGATCACGCCGAGCGATTACGCCAGCGACGTCTCGCGCTGTATGGACGCGGCGATTATCACGGCTCTGGATCGCTGGCTGCCGAGGCTGCTGGCGGGCGAGTGGGACCCGAAACCGCAGGACGAATTTCTCGCGACCTACAATTGTAAACGCGGCCCGGAAGACGGGCTGATCGACTGGCACAGCTCGGCCGTCGAAATTCACGCGCTCATCCGAGCCGCCTCGGCGCCGCATCCTGGCGCGTACTGCTGGCACGACGACCGCAAGCTGATCGTGTGGCGTGCCGAGCTGGAAACGCGGCTTCCCTGGCGAGGTGTCCCTGGCCGCGTTCTGCAGGTCGATCTGAATCGAGGTGCTCTCGTGCAGACGGGAGACGGGCTGATCTGGCTGTCGTCGCTGCAGTTTGCAGACGAGCCCGCCGAAGTCCCGCCCGGTAAAGCCGTTCGCGTCGGACAGAAGCTCTGCCTGACAGTTCAGGACGAACTCACCGCACTGCGGAAGCGAGTCGCCGACCTGGAATCGCATCTGCGAAACACCGATGGAAAGTAACTCGACGCGTCAGCGAGGGCGAAGGTCGATCGACACTCTCTCACAGCCTCACCGGGTGGCTCAAGGACCGGCTGCTAAGCGCTGTCAGCCACAGCGTCTGCGATTTCTTCGACGGTCCGGGCGGACATTTCGACGACGACTTTCGCTTCGAACGCGTCGAGCCTGTGCAGCGTCTTATGGGCGATGCGGCATTCGAACACGACTTCCGAATCGACGTAGTCCGTCTTGACGACCAGCGAATGCTCGGACAGGAAATGAAGCAGCTTCCCGTCGCCGGCGTGGCCTGACACGCGAATGGTGACGAAGCCATCTCCCAGTCGCCGTGCGACGGCGCGGCACAGCCGGTCGATGCCTTCGCCGCTTTTCGCACTGACTGTCACCGCGTCCTCGTGTTTCAACCGCAGGACGTCGACGATCGATCGATCTTCAACCGCGTCACATTTGTTGAAAACGAGAATCGCGTTGGAGTGGTCGACGCCGATTTCGTCAAGAACCTCATTCACCGTTTCGATCTGCCTGGCCGCTTCCGGATGACTCGAATCCACAACGTGGAGCAGCAGGTCCGCGTGGCGAGCCTCTTCCAGAGTCGACCGAAACGACGCGACCAGATGGTGAGGCAGGTTTCGCACAAAGCCAACGGTGTCGCTCAGCAGAACGTCGCCCCAGTGAGGCACCTTCCACTTCCGCGTTCGCGTGTCGAGCGTCGCGAAGAGCTGGTCGGCCGCGTAAATGTCGGAACCGGTCACCGCGTTCATCAGAGTGCTCTTGCCGGCGTTCGTGTACCCGACAAAAGAAACGGTCATGTGTTCATTTCGTTGCGAGACCATTCGGCCGCGATGATTCTCGACGCTGGCCAGCTTTCGTTTAAGCTCGTCGATCCGCTTGTCGACCAGGCGGCGGTCCGTTTCGAGCTGTTTCTCGCCCGGACCTCGCCCCGCGCCGACGCCACCCTCGATCCGCTCAAGGTGAGTCCACATCCGCTTCAGGCGAGGTCGGAAGTAAAGCAGTTGTGCGAGCTCGACCTGCAGCTTCGCTTCGTGCGTCCGTGCCCGACTGGCGAAGATGTCGAGAATGACTTCGCTGCGATCGACGATGACCGTGTCGATCGCTTTCTCCAGGTTGCGTGCCTGGCTGGGGCTGAGGTTGTTGTCGACGACGACCAGTTCGGCACCAAGCGACTCGACAAGCATTTTAAGCTCCTCGACTTTCCCGCTTCCGAAAAGCGTCGCCGGATTCGGCGTGCGTCGCGATTGAGTCAGCGTGCCGACGACGTCGACGCCCGCGGTCTCGACAAGGCCTTTCAGCTCGTCCAGCGGGTCAACCGCGTCGAACTGCCCTGGCTCGAAAACGGCAGCCAGGATGGCCTTCTGGTTCTTAACTTTTAACTGATCGCGTTTTGGGTCTGCCAAGTGTTGTTTGCCTTAGAGGAATCGCTGGTCGAAAAACAAAAGCCGAAGTGAAATCGGCATCAGCCAGTCTACGCCTCTTCACATGGCGAGACCAGAGCTGGTTTCGGATCGACAGTCGCTGATCCCTTCCGGTTCGGTCAACGGAACGGATTCGACGGTGGGGCTCGCTATGCCTGGCCTCGCTGCGAGCTGACTTTGACAGTCTTCCCCGTTTCCGCCGACGAATAAACGGCAAACACCGTCGACAGAGCACGCAGGCTGTCAGAGCTGCTGACCGGCGGGTCGCTCATTTCGGCGCAGGCCTTGACGGCGGCCTGGACGAACGGCGTGTAGCCGCGCGGGTTCTTTGAGCCCTCCCACGTCTGGACCTGCCCGGCCTCTGGACCAGTTGTCGAGTACCAGGTCAGCGGCTGATCCTTCATCGGCTCCAGATGCAGCCAGCCCTGCGAACCCCAGATCTTGATGTGCGAGTGGTAGCCGCGGTCCAGGTAGTAGCCCGACGTGATCGTCCCCAGGGTGCCGTTGTCAAACTTCAGCGCGGCCGTGGCCGAGTCCTCAACATCAATCGGCTGGCCGCCGACGTTGGCTGTGAATCCGGCGACGCTTTCGATGCTCGACCCGGTGAGGTGCATCGCCAGGTCGAGCCAGTGAATTCCCAGCCAGATGAGATGTCCGCCGCCACCTCGCTCCTTCTTCGAAAACCACGCCTGCTGGTAGCTCGTCCGGGTGAGCCGCGTCTGATCCGCCACGAGGTGCATTTCCAGGCCGTACAGCTTTCCAATTTTTCCCGACGAAATGATGCGTCGCGCGGCGATCGATTCCGGGTTCAGCCGATTTGCAAAAGCGAGCATCAGGTAACGATGCTGCCGATCGGCTTTCTCAACGAGCGGCTGAAAATCTTCTGCGCGAATGCACGACGGCTTCTCGGCAAACACGTGGCAGCCCGCGTCCAGAGCGGCGTCGATCACCGGCGGAGCCAGCTTCGCCTCCATCGTGACGAGAGCCAGTTTCGGTTTCTCTTTCGCAAGCACCTCGCGATGAGTCCGCTCAACCCGCGTGAGTTTCGCGCCGAGCACTCGCTTCGCGTCAGCGTCCCAGTGGCCGTCCGGGTCAACAAGAATGACCGACGAGCACTCGTCCGTCGCGGCCAGCGCGCTGAGGTACGAACCAACGTGAGCCCCGTCGCCGTGAGTCAGCAGCGCGACCTGGATGGGATCAGGCATGGCAGTTTCCTTTCATGTCGTGTCTCGTAAATCAAAAAGCGACGGCGAGTCACCCGCCGAGCCTCGGCCAGGTTCAACGGCCGCAGATCATCCCTGCAGCGCGACGGACTCGGCGAAGACCGTTGCAAACAACTGCCAGACGACCGTCGCCGTTCCGACCGCGACGCAGTAATACGCGAACCAGTGCAGCTTGCCCTTCGCGATGAGGCTCACCATCCAGCGAAGGCACGCAAAGCCGACCACGAATGAGACAATTCCGCCGATCACCAGAGCACTCGGAGAGGCAACAACAGTTTCGCCCGTGAAGACGTCTTTCAATTCGATGAGCACCGCGCCGCCGATCACGGGAATCGCCATCAGAAAGGAAAACGTGGCGGCCGACTTTCTTTGCAGGCCGAGCATCAGGCCTCCGGCAATCGTGCTTCCAGAACGGGAGATTCCGGGGACGAGGGCTGCGGCCTGAAAAAGACCAATCAGAAACGCACTTCTGAATGGCAGGTCTTCGTAGTTGAGCTCGCTTTTCTCCAGCCGCTGGCCGAGCATCAGTAATCCGGCCGTGCCGAACAGAGCAACACCCGCAATTAAAGGCGTCGCAAAAACCTGCTCGAAGGTGTCCTTCATCGTGAAGCCGAGAATGGCCGCCGGGATCGAAGCCAGCACGAGCATCATGCAGACTCGAGGCTGAACACGGAGTGCCCAGATTTCTTTCCAGTAGACGACCAGTATTGAACCCAGAGTTCCGGCATGCAGCACGACGTTCAGCAGCAGTTTTTCCTCGTTGTTCTTCTTAACGCCGGTGACCAGTTCCAGCAGCTCCCCCGCAATCACGAGGTGCCCGGACGAGCTGATCGGCAGAAACTCGCCAATCCCCTGGACGATGCCAAGAATCACTGCTTCGAGGATTTCCATATCCAGAATTTCCGTCCCTGGTCGGTGACTGTGCTCAGGTTTTCACGACACTCCGTGTCGTGGGGTCACGAGCCAACCGCGCTCACACGGCGACGGCTCAATCTCAAGTCGCGTAAGCTATCGGGTGGACAATATCGCAGCCAGACCAGCCGCGGCCGCTCGCGGATCCTCAGCCCGGCAAATCCCGCCACTCACCGCGATCCGCGTCGCTCCCGCGCCGACGACCTGTTCAACATTGCTCAATTCGATCCCGCCAATCGGGAACGCCGGCAGGGAAACTTCTTCGCCGACCTGCCGCACAAATTCGAGCCCCGCAAGTTCTTCAAAGTCCTTTGTCTGAGATGAAAACACCGGCCCGACCCCCAGGTAGCTCGCCCCATTCAGAACCGCCTGCCGAGCCTGCTCGATTGAGTGCGTCGAAACGCCGACCAGCCGATCGGCCCCGACGATCCTTCTGACATCGCGCACCGAGAGCTCGTCCTGTCCGACGTGAACTCCGTCGCACTGCCCCAGCACAGCCAGGTCCGGCCGATCGTTCATGATCAGCAGCGTGCCGTTTTCGCGGGTGATTTCCCGAACGCGACGCAGATGCGAGAGCAGCTCCCGGTCAGACATCGACTTCTCGCGGACCTGAACGATGCCGACTCCGCCTGCGATCGATTCACGAAGCACTGTTTCCCAGTCGAGCCGACACTGCTCCACGGTCAGCAACAGATACAGCGACCGGCCATCAAACTGACGCGACGAATCAACCGCCGTCAGGACCGCCTTTTCCAGCGTGTAAAGCCCGTACCGAATCTGCGCGAACTGCTCCGGCACGGGAACCTGTTCCGGCTCAACCGGTTTCGCGACAACCTTCGAAAACTCTTCGAGTGTCCGCGCCGCTTCCTGAGCTCGTTTCAGTCCCGCTCTGGCAACGTCAAGGCCGCTGGCTCGCAACATTTCCTGACGCGTGCTGATCGACGTGCCAACATCGCCGCGCGTGTCCCGCGACTGGATGAGACTCTCGCCGTCGAGACTCGCCAGCACCGAACTCAACTGATGCCGCAACTCCTTGAGCCTCCGACTGAGATGCACATCGTCGAGCGTAAACCGGACGAAATCCTCCGTGACCCGGAGACCCTCCCGAGCTCGGTTCGCCGCCGCGTCAAGAATCCGCAAAACGTCGATCCGGTCCGGCTCGGTTCCCTGCAGTTCAATTTGAAACTCGACCGGCATCGCCTCAGCGATCGTTATGTCCTCTCGAGCAGCCTCAAAGCCGAGTGACACAACGGTGACGCCATGTTGCCTCAGCAGATTCGCGACCGGAGAGTCGACTTTTGCCAGCCCGGCCAGCAGATGCAGGCTCGAAATCTCGACGTACTTCCCGGCAGCCGCCACCCGGCGCTGTGCAAACACGATCACTTCTTCCAGCTCGGAACTCTCCGGCGGCTTCGCGTCGGCCCCGCCCTCGCCAGGCGCATCCTGAACGGCAGCCGTCAACGCCGTGAGTGTGGAATCCTCATCCGCTTCCACGCTCAGAACCAGGCCGGCCCTTGCAAGCGTGCCTCGATCCACGCCGCGCTGGTGAAGTTGCTCCAGTGCCGGCGACTCCTCATCCAGCAGCGAGCACAATAAATGCACTGGCTCCACAAATGCGGAACGCAGCGCCTGCGCAAGCTCGACACTGCGATTCAGTGCCCGCCGAGCTCCTTCGGTCAGAATCAGATCGTTCATTGCCGCGCCATGCCTCGTCAGTCTTCGCCGGCTTCATGATGGGAAGGCGAGGCTTCTGCCGAACGCGGCTGACCATCATTCCCGTTCGCTTCCGCGACCAGGACAAGCCCCTGAAGCGGCAGCAGCGGGCAGTGTACCGCGTGACTCAGAAATGGCGCGAGCGCCGCGGAACCGCCACCGGTTAGAATCAGCAGCGGCGAATCGTCATCCGATTCCGAGAGCCGGGAAACGAGCTCGCAGATCGCTCCAATCTGCCCCCAGAAGACGCCGCTCTGAATCGCCGCGCGAGTGTTCCGCCCGAGCACCGCCGGCCCGGTGCCTGTTCCCGCACCCTCGCTGACCTGCTCAGCCAGTTCTTCAAATGAGACGAGCGGCAATGCATCCGTGTACCGGTTGAGAGCTCGCGCGCTGAGTCCAAAGCCGGGCAGAATCGCTCCCCCCTCGAACGCACCGCCGCGCGAAACAAAGTCCACCGTCGTCGCCGTGCCACAATCCACGATGACCGCACTCTGGTCGTCAGCCCGCAGCCGGTTGGCCGCAACAGCATTCAAAAGCCGATCGAGGCCCACGCGCCGAGGTTCGTCGACCTCAATGCGAATCGGAAACGTTTCCGAAGACCGAATGACCAGTGGACTCGGCCAGGCAGAGGGCCACGACGCGAGCAACTGATCCACGCCACTTTGATTCGACCCTGCGACCACGACGTCAGCAGCGGGATCCCTGGCAGCAAACTCGTCAACCGCAGACGACCACTCCGTCTGGTCGCGAAGAGAGAAAACGAGCGACTCCCGAACTTCGGGAAGCGGTCCGCCACCTGAAACGAAGCGGCCGATCTTGATCCGACTGTTTCCAACATCGACGGCAATACGGTTCTGAGCGGTCATTTTAAAATCTCATGCAGGCCGCTCGGCATCCTAACTCCAAACATTCGCGAAGCCACCTGTCTCACAGTTTCGTGTCGACAATTCTGGTGGAAGCGAGGCGTCCCCTGTTTTCAGGCTGACGAGACGCGGCTCGGAGTGATCGTCAACGCACAAAAAGCCCGGCCGAAATCCGACCGGGCTCCCTTGTCTCGCGGACTCACCAAACAGTCAGCCGGGCTTACAGCAGAAACGGGAACATCGCATCGCTGAAGGTTTCATCGATCTCACTCGGCATGCCGATGATCGTATCGTTCCCGGCATTCCCCGCCAGCGTATCGTTTCCGCCGTTTCCACGAACCTGGTCATCCCCGTCTCCGCCAAGCACGACGTCGTCGCCGCCAGAGCCAAGAAGTATGTCGTTGCCGGCCTGGCCGATAATCGTGTCGTTGCCGAAGTCACCGAGCAGATAGTCGTTGCCTTCGCCGCCTGCGATTCCGTCGTTGCCGGCACCACCGATGACCGAATCATCGCCACCGTCACCGAAGATCGTGTCTTCATTGGCCCCACCGTTGATCGTGTCGGCATCGTCACCGCCGCGAATCGAGTCGTTGCCGTTGTCCCCGTTCAGCGTGTCGTTGCCGGCACCGCCCAGGATCGTGTCGTTGCCGCCACCGCCGTTGATCAGATCGTCGCCGGCTCCGCCCGTCAACGAGTCGTTGCCGTCGCCACCACTGACAACGTCGTTACCGTTTCCGCCTGAGATCGTGTCGTTGCCGCCATTTCCGGTCAGCGTGTCATTGAGTGAACCGCCAAACAACCGGTCGTCGCCGGCTCCGCCGATCAGGTTCACTGGTGTGAGCGAAAATCCACTCGCATCGAGCACACTGGCAGTGGCACCTGCGGTGACACTGACGATCTCGATGCCGATGATCGAGTCTGTCCCGTTGAACGCCGCATCCGTCAGCACGACATTTGTGCCAGACAGTTCCACTCGGTCCGTACCGGCATTGCCCTCAAGCCGATCAACTCCGGCACCCGCGACCAGAGTGTCGTTGCCAGCACCACCACGAAGAATTGTTGGCAACGTCGCCCCGCTCGCATCGAGCCGATTCGCACCGGCCCCGCCGCGGAGCACAATCAACTCGAAATTCGAAAACACGTCGGTTCCGTCGCCGGTCGTCTGCGAGTCCGTCGTCGCCAGATTGGCGTCCGCCGCAACCGTAAGCTGGTCAATTCCGGCACCGCCGTCGAGCACGTCGTTGCCAGCTCCACCATTGATCGTGTCTCGATTGGATCCACCGGTCAACGTGTCGGCGCCACCCATCCCGTTGATAGCCACACGCAAGGTGGTGACTGCGCTGGCGTCAATCGTATTGTTGCCAGTCCCGCCGTTGAGCGTTGCCAGCTCGGCATTGATAATCGTGTCTGTGCCGACGCCTGTCAGCTGGTCATTGGTGAGTACAAAATCGACATTGCCGGTCTCCATGACACGATCCGTGCCGGTTCCCCCGTCGAGAGTATCGTTCCCGTTTCCGCCACTGAGGGTATCGTCCCCTGCGTCGCCTCGCAGAACATCCCAGCCTCCACCGCCGAAGATCAGATCGTTTCCACTCTGGCCAAAAATCACATCGGTGAAGTTCGTGCCAAAGATTCGGTCATCACCGGCGCCACCCGCCAGGAACGTTTTCTGTCCAGTCGTAAAGCCAGTCGCGTTGATGACATCGTCGCCGTCGCCAGCCGTCAATTCAACCATTTCAATGTTGCTCAGACTGTCAACACCGTTGGCAAACAGTTGAGTATTCGTGATCGTGATATTTCCCGTTGAGAACTCAACAAGAGTATCAATACCGGCACCACCGTCGATGAAGTCGTTTCCGGCTCCGCCGAGAATCCGATCGTTGCCGCTGTCTCCCTGGAGCGTATCGTCGTCGAGACCACCCCTGAGATCATCATTGCCGACTCCACCCCTGAGCAGATCGGCGCCCCGGTCTCCGGCCAGCAGGTCGTCGCCACTGCCGCCGTCGAGGTTGTCATTGCCGAATCCGCCGCGGAGCGTGTCATTGCCGACACCACCGCGGAGAATGTCGAACCCCGAGCCGCCAAGGATCGAGTCATTCCCGCCATTGCCGGAAATCGTATCGTTTCCGGACCCGCCCAGAAGGACGTCGTTGCCTGCTCCACCGATCAAGCTCACTCGTCCCGCTGAGAAACCGCTGGCGTCGAGAAGACTGTCTGTCGAACCAGCAGTGATGACAGCGAGCTCAATACTGGAAATAGCACCCATTCCGTTAATTGAAGAATTCGTCAACACGACATTCGTGCCGTTGAGAAGAACTGTGTCCGCACCAGCGCCCCCGTTGATCGAATTGGTCGCCAACCCCGGGGTGATAACATCGTCGCCCGCACCGGTATTAATCACCAGACTGGCCGACGTGACCGCACCGGCATTGACAGTGTCGGCACCACTCCCCGTGTTGATCGTGTAACTGCCAGCACTGAGATCACCAATCGTGATCAAATCACCGCCGCCGGATGAATTTGTCGCGGCGTCGAGAATGACATTGGAAACGCTGGAGAACTCGAGCGGCTGAAACGTGACACCACCACTGGAACCGGTGAATCGATCCCGTCCGAGCCCGGTATTCGACAGATTCACGATGTCCGCATCGTTCGGTGTTACCAGCGTCAGGTTGGTCAGATTCGAGACCGAAATCGGCTCGACACGGGCGTAGGAAATCGACGACCCATCGATCGTCAGTGAACCAAGCCCGAACTGCACGGCACTCGGCGTGTAGAACCCGGTGGTACCACCGATTGTGATGAGCGTGTCTCGGCCTCGGTCGCCATTGAACTGCAGGCCCGTTGCGATTGGATCGCCGGATGAGAAGTCGACCGTCAGATTATCTTCATCGATTGATCCGTTAATCGTCAGTCCCGAAATATTGGCTGGCAGCTCACGAAGCAGCAGCGTCGAATTCACTGACACTTCGACGAAGCCAGCGTTAATCTCGACCAGGAAGTTATCTGCAACACCGTCACCGGCATCTCCCTGGGCATCCAGTGTGTAAGCGATTCCCAGTGCGGCGGCTTGCGTTTCAATATTCACAAAGTTGACGTCCGCAACGCCGGCTTTGGAAAACGTCCCGGAAGAACTGCTCGTCAGCGTGAGTGCTCCCGCTCCGTTGTAGAGAAGCTGGTCAGCACTGCCGGCTGCTCCATCAATCGTCAGGCCAGTTTGGGAAACACCACTGACAACGATGTCCGGCCCGTCTCCGCCACCAGCAACTCCTGGGCTGACAAAGTCGGTCGCCCCCCCCAGGAAGACAGAAGCTCCGTTCGCCGCCGGAGTCACCGTGAGATTGTCAGAATTGCCAGTACCAGTGACCGTAACCGTATCATTGTTGGCGGAATCACCGTTGACGTTCAGAGACTCGATCTCGGTCAGATTGATCGATGTGGCACCAAAGCCACTGATATCAAGGTCACCGGTCGTGGCACTCTGAAAAGTCAGCCCAATTGTACGAGCGCCATCACCAACGGCGTTTGCATTGAGGTTCACCGTGTCTCGATTGGCCGGGTTGGCTGTCGGATCGCTGCCGTCGATGGCGAGTGTCGCTCCAGACGCGAGTGAAGCTCCCGCGGCAATGTTTACATTAAAGGTGTCATTGCCGCTTCCGCCGCGAAGCTGATTCGCGGTCGCCGGAAGTACTCCTGCCTGAACGGAAAACGTGTCGGCACCATTTCCGCCGATTCGCAGTTCGACACCCTGAATGGTCACAGTGTGACTGGAAGTCGTGTAGGAATCCGTCATTCCGATTGACCAGCTTGCAACCCCGTTGAGTCCTGTGATCTGATCAGCGGCGGAACCGCCGATGACAGCGTCGATCGAGTCGGATGCCGTACCCAGCGGACCAGCTGCGCGAACCCGCAGGCCGTCCGTCGTTCCCAGACCTGTCAATTGGATCGACAGCGGAGTCGTGTAGCTGCCCAGATCGACGGTGTCGATCCCGGCACCACCATTGAAGACTCCGTTCAGAATCGCGGCCGCCGCAAAGGAGAGCGTGTCGTTTCCGCCTGCGCCATTGGCCGTCGCTGTCTGAGTACCGGTGATCTGGAATGTGTCCGCACCAGCGTTTCCATTAAAGATATCAAAGTCCGTCAGAGAGAGGCTCTCACCGTTGGCCGTGTAGGTTGGAGTCCCATCGAGATCGTACGTCGCTGTCGCGTTGATCCCTGTGATGGAATCTCCCGCCATCGACGTTGCCCGGATCGTATTCATTCCGGAGAACCCCCCGATCGAAGCTTCCGAGCCGGAGAACCCAGTCGGAGTTGAGGCCGCCAGCAGGACATTCCGGGGCGCTGGAAGACTTGCGAGGTCGAGCGTGTCGAGACCCGCACCACCCTGCAGAGTCTCAATACTCGTAAAGTTGAGCGTCCCATCGACCGTTCCGGCATTGGCACTTGTCACGCGGAACAGTGATCCCGCCACATTTCCGACCAGCGTGTCGTTGCCTGGAGTTCCAACAAGAACTTCAATCCTCAGCAGGCTGGATGAGTTAATAACGCGACCGGTCGTCAGATTGCTCAGGTCGAACACGTCGGCGGTACCCAGTCCACCATCGATCGTCCCCGTCAGATTGGACGCATCCGTCAGCAGGCTGATTCGGTCATTTCCGTCGCCAGCATCGACATTAATCGCATGTGTCCCCGTGACATTAAACACATCGTTCAGATTGGAACCGACAAGGCTGACCACGCCACTGAAGGCCAGCGTATTTCCACCAGCCTGATACGTGTTGCCAGTCGTATTCAGATTGAAGATTCCGGCCGTCCCGGTCATCCCGATGAGCGTGTCGAGTCCGGTCCCGTCCACTACGTCGATGTCGGAGAATGCAGCCACCCTTGTCGACATTCCGGCAAAGCTGTTTGCCGTAAGAGTGACGACTTCGGCTGTCGTTCCGGCAAACTGAATCGTGTCCGTTCCGCCGCCGCCCGCAATCATCCCGGTGTGCGAAGCACCACTCGCCAGCGTGAACCGATCGTTGCCAGTTCCCCCGTTGAGGTTAACCGACTGGGCTCCATTAAGGCTGAACGTATCAACCATGGAGCCGCCGACATAACTGTCGACATCGTCGACAGCCAGCGAACGTCCGCCACTCACATAGGCATCGGCCGTCCCATTGTTGAGCGTCCAGCCTGAAATGGCATTCAGGCCAGTCAGAGAATCTGTTCCGCCGCCACCAGCAACGGAATTGATATTCACGAACGACGTAATTGGTGTTGCGCCCTCATGAACAGAACCGTTGAAGCCAGTCGTGGCCCCAAGTGCTGTCAGGGTAACGGTATCATCGGATGCCGAGAGAGTCAGCAGATTCGGGACTGATGCACCACCACCATCAAGGCCACCCGTCAGCGCACCGGCCGGATCAAACACGAACGTATCGCCTGCGGAACCGCCAACGAGATTCTCGAAACTCTGGAACCCGAAGACTCCGTCAATCTGGCCACTATTCATATTACTGATGCGGAACAGGGTCGCGACATTATCACCCGTAATTGTGTCTGAGCCAGCACCACCAATCGCACTTTCAATTTCAGTCAGCCTGGCAAGATCGAGATTAACCGAATTCCCGACTGTGTAGCTGCTGAAGTCAAGGGTATCGATGGCAACTCCGCTTCCGCCATTGATCGTCCCAGTGGTGACGACACCATCTGAGAACACAAAATTGTCCGCCCCCGTGTCACCAGCGAGATTCTCGACACTGGAAAAGCTGACTGTCTGAGCTGAGCCGACAACGCTTCCCTGGTCGGCCGCTGTGATGGACCACGTGTTGGTTCCGTTCGCGGAAGTCCGGAATGTGTCACTGCCATTACCACCGGTAATCGATCGCTGCACAGCATCACCGGCTGTGACGTCATCACCAAACGCCGATCCGATGAAGTTTTCAAAGATGCTGTCACCGCCAAACAGTGAAGTCGAGAGCGTAACAGTGTTACCACCGAAAACATTCTGAGCGACGACCCGACTGTCGAGATTGATCGTCACCCCTGCTGATGAGCCAGAGAAATTGAGCGTATCTGTTCCGCCCAGGTCCTCGACAACATCAACGCCTCCCGGCGTCAAGAGGTACGTCGTATTTCCGGAATTGCCGACGAGCGTGTCGTCCCCCAGTCCGTCGGCCAGAATATCGTTTCCAGTAGCGCCACCATTGATGTTGTTGTTGCCGGAATCCCCCGTCAGTTGATCGTCTCCGAGCCCACCCGTGATGTTCTCAAGCCCCGAAATCCCGCCCGCGATATTCGTTGAGCTTCCAGTTGCCAGGTTCACAGTCACACCGGCAGCAAAGAGCGAATAGTCGATCCGGTCTGAGCCTGCCCCACCGGCAATGGCTCCGCTCAGGCCCAGCGTGTTACCGATGGAGAAGATGTCGTTGCCAGCCCCACCGGAGAGGTTTTCAAAGCTGACAAAGCTGGTCGTCACCCCGGTGACTCCGCTCACCACACCGCGGTTGTTTGTGGCTCCGGTCACGGAAAAGTTGTCGTCCCCGGTCGAGCCGACGATCGTGTCGTTCAGTGTGGAACCAGTCACCATTTCAACATTGCGGAATGTGTCGAGATTAATCGAAACGGAAACGACACTCCCGGCAAAGCTCACGGTGTCGGAATCTGCACCGCCATCGAGCCCGGCTGGTACATTGACGGCACCTGAAAACGTGAAGGTGTCGTCCCCGGCATCGCCATTGAGCGAACCAGACACGGCTGCATTACTGGAAACAGAGAAGACGTCGTGGTTGTCGCCACCCGACAGATTCAGGGACGTCAAATCCGCAACATTGAATGCATCGACACCGGCTCTACCGATAGCGGATCCGATGCCGGAGAATCTCAGAGTGTTTCCAAGGTCCGCGTCTTCGGCATAGTCGTTCGTGACGCCGATCGTCCACGTCGAATTCGCGTTGATTCCCGTCAGGGTGTTGGTGCCAGAACCACCGGCAACGCTTTCCACTCCAACGAACCCACCAGAAACCAGTGCAGCCGCTGTCCCGTCGAAACCGTCCGTTGCATTCCGCATTGTCAGCGTGACATCAACGCCGGTTGAACTCGCCGTGAAGTCGAGGAGGTCGTCACCAGACCCTGCGTCGAGTGCCCCTGTAACCGTGGCGCCCGTGCCAAAGCTGAGCCGATCGTTACCAGCACCCGTCGAGACCATGCCGGTCAGCATTGCCGCAGCCGCCAGGTTGATTGTGTCCTCGCCATTGCCGGCAGTAATACTCACCGCCTGAGTTCCACTCACGTTGAAGATGTCCTTTTGACTCCGCCCAACGAGAGTTTCAAACGCCGAAGCGGTGTTCAGAGTAAAGCCAACACTCGAATTCGCTGCTGCATAGAAATTCGTCGCTCCAATCGTCCAGGTCGAATCCACATCCAGTCCCGTCAACGTATCGGCAGTCCCGGCACCGCCCTCGACGATGTTGATGTTTGAAAAGCCGTTAACTTTGCCGCCAGTCTCAGTGCCATTAAACCCGTCGACTCCGCCAGCACCGGACAGTGCGATCATCACGTTTGTCGTAACACCTGAGAACCCAAGCGTGTCTGAACCGGATCCGCCAAGAATTGATCCCGTCAACACACCTGCATCCATAGTGAACTGAAAGGAATCATTACCGAGGCCGCCATCAAGATTGGCAAAGTCGATAAAACCAGCACCGTTGATTGTCCCGTCATTCGCACCGGTAATCTCAAAGACGTCGTTACCGTCTGTTCCCAGAAGCGTGTCGTTCCCCGCAGTCGACCCTTCGATGAATTCGACATTCGTCACCAGTGATGTTGACAAAGCAATCGACGACGTCGAAAGGGCAAAGCTCAGGCGGTCCATCGTCCCGGCACCACCGTCAATACTACCAGTCAGTGTCACACCATCGGCAACATCGAATCTGTCGTCACCATCGCCGCCAGAAAGATTGAAGCGTCCATCCTCGATATCAAACGTGTCGACGTCGCTTCCGCCGTTCAGGTTTTCAAAGTCCTGAAAACCAACAGTTTTACCGTTTGCTGTGTAGCTGCCGGGGTCGGCAATCACCCACATCGCAGGATCGCCAATACCCGTCAGTGAGTCGGTCAGACTACCGCCGGCTCGAATCACATCAATGTCAGTAAAATCGCCCATTACCTGAGCGACGGAACCGTCAAAGCCGCTTACGAATCCCTCTGATGCGAGTGCCACTGTTACGGTCTGACCAACGGAGAATGCTGAGAAGTCCAGGATGTCGTTGCCATCGTCTCCCAGAGCAAATCCCGTGATGGCGGCATCGTCTGTCACAAACCGGAACTCGTCGTCACCGAAACGTCCGTCAAGAGAAACGGACTGCAGCCCGCTGATCTCGAAAATGTCGGCCAGGCTCCCACCGACTAACTCATCGAAGTTGGCAAAACCGAGCGAGCGAACCGTGGCCGTATCGGTATCGGTGTAGGTATTTGTTCCGTCAATCTGCCAGCTCGCTGTCGTATTCAATCCGGCCAGGACATCTGTTGCGCCTGAACCGGCGAGGATATTGTCGATCCCGGTAAACGGGCCACCGATAATCGCCGCAGCCAGAGTCCCGGAAAATCCGTTGCTTGAATCCGAAGCCAGAGTCACCGACGTGGCTGTCGTGAAGGCTGACACGTCGATCGTGTCAGTTCCACTGCCGCCGACAACCGGGCTGGCAGTTTCACCAGTGACCTGAACCCCGTCAGCAAAGACGAACGAATCATTCCCGGCACCACCATTCAGATCCCCATTGTGGTCGACCTGAACATTGATGATATCGTTGTCAACTCCCCCGTTGATATTGACAAATGAAAGGCCGGTCGCCGTCATCGGATTATTGAGATTGATGGTGTCAGCATTCCCCAACCCGTTGACCACCGCCCGCACCTTGTTCTGGAACTGAATCGGAACAAACGCGTCGTTGAAGTCGACTTCCGTGAAGAAGGTAATATTCTGAAGGCCATCCTGAACTGTGATCACGTCGGCACTGGATGAGCCATTGATCGTGATCAGAGCACCGTCCTGCCGGTCAATCAGCATGCCACTTCCTGCTGGATTGATACCACTGAAGATCACGGTCTGCGTGTCTGCAGCAATCGTCGTCACGAGTGATCCCTGATCCGAAGCAGGACCGACCGTGTAATTAACAACGGCCGTCGCAGCGCTGCCGTCGAGCTGCAAATCGTCGTTTCCAGTCCCGAGGTTCAGCGTCAGAGTCCGTGTCGTACCACCGTCATAGGCAATTTCTACCAGGTCGTCCCCGGCACCTGTATCAATCGTCCCGCCAACTGTCGCATCATCCTCAATTCGAACGATGTCCGCTTCGGCACCGGTCGAAATTCCTCCAATGACTTTACCGCCGGATCCCAGGCCGTTCGACTCCACAGTCACGACGTCGCCACCGCCCAGATCGTTGATACTGCCGCCGAGAGTGCTCTGTCCGTCGATAGTGAATGAGTCGTCCTGTGTGCCGCCGGTGAGATTTTCGATCGCGCTGAAGTTCAGGATTCGGCCCGTCGCGTCGTCACGATAGGTATCACCCATGAAGTCGACATCCCACGCGGAGCTCACGTTCTGACCAGTCAGCGTGTCAGAGGTCGAGCCGCCGCCGGTCAGCGTGAAGATCTCTGCGAACCCTGCACTGACGAGACTCCCCGCCGTCCCGGCGAATCCGCTCACACCATTTCCGGTCAGAACCAGATTCGCTGCAACGGTTGACAGCCCGGCAAAACTCAGCGAGTTGGAATCGGCCCCGCCGGAAATACTGCCAGTCAATTTCGCAGCATCTGTCAGGAAATTGAAAGTGTCGTCGCCACTGTTTCCGCGGAGGCTGGTCGTTTGGGCTGTCGATACGTTGAACGTGTCAGCCTGCGATCCACCACTGAGAACATCAAACGACGAGAAGGTGACGCTGTTTGTCATGTTTGAGTAAGAATTCGTCGCGGCGAGTGTCCAGGTCGAGGCGACATTCAAACCGGACAACTGATCACCGGAAGCGGAACTACCGACGATATTGTCGACATTCTGAAATCCACCCGTAATAGACGTGACCGTTCCGGCGTAGCCCGTAGCCGAGCCGGCAGTCAGGTTGGCTGCCACGGAAGTCGTCGATGTCGAAAAGCTGAGTGTGTCCAGATCGGCCTGTCCATCAAACGTACCGCTGAGCCCCGCACCCGTTCCAAGGCGAAGCGTGTCGGCACCCGATCCTCCAGAGAAGTTCCCGGTCAACGTCGCCCCCGACGATACGGCGAGCAGATCATCTCCGCCATTTCCGTTGACAGCGAACATGACTGATGAAGAGACATTGAACGTGTCCGCAGCACTCCCGCCGTTCAGTGTCCGAAAACCAGAGAATGTCGCCGACTGGCTCGCAACGGTATAAGTATTCGTTGCCCCCAGCGCCCACGTGGCGACCGCATTTGCACCGTTGAGCGTGTCGTTGCCAGCACTTGTAATGCTGTTGATATTGTTAAATCCGCCTGCAATCGATGTTTCGGTTCCGGCGACACCATTGGCCGAGGCGTTGACAGTTGCGGCACCAGGCCCCGTGATGCTGACGATCACTGGGATTGGCTTCGCGATCATCAGACTGTCAGAACCATTTCCACCTTCGATCTGACCGGTAAGCGTACCGCTCGTCTGCATGGTAAAGCTGTCGTTCCCATCTCGTCCGTCGAGGGATTCGAAGGACGAGAAGGCAATCCCGTTGACCGTACCTTGATCTGCATCCGTAACGATAAAGGTATCATTCCCCGAACCGCCAGCAATCACATCGACGGCAGATCCACCGATGATCTCTTCGATACTCGTAAAGTCACCGACCGAGGCTGTCACCGACGATAGAAAAGCGGAGTAATCAACAACGTCACTCCCGGACTCCCCATTGATGGTACCTGTCAGTGTCGCACCATCGCTGAACACAAACTTATCGTCGTCGGAGCCGCCCAGTAAATTGGCGGTCGGATCATTCGTAATATTAAACGTGTCAGTGCGAGTGCCACCCTGGAGGTTTTCGAAGCCGGAAAACGCCACAATACGGTTTGTCGGGTCATCCTCGTAGGTATTCGTGCCATCGATTTCCCAGATCGCGACGACGTTCATGCCGGTCAGAGTGTCCGTGCCACTGGATCCTGAAAGCGAATCCACATTCCGAAACCCGCCAAGGATGGTCGACGTCGTCCCATTGAATCCATCGATCGCTCCATTAGCCGTGAGCGTCACCGACTGGCCAGTCGACAGGCCACTGAGCGACACGGTGTCAGTTCCATCTCCACCATCAAACGGCCCGTTCAGAAACGCGCCATTTGCTGTAATGTTCAACTGATCGTCGCCGGCCCCACCATTGAGTGTGACACTCTGGAATCCGGTCACATCAAACCGATCCGCCATAGACCCGCCGTTGACCACTTCCAGCAGACTGAACGCGAGCAATCTTGCCATGTTATCCGTATAGGTGTTTGACCCGTCAATGCCCCAGGTCGAGTCAACATCAAGCCCATTGATCTGATCCGCGGCCGCGCCACCACGCAGCGAGTCGATGCCGGCGAAAGTCCCAGTACCGGTCAGCAGTGACGATTCCGTACCAGAGAATCCCGTCCCGGACGACGATGTCAGACTGAACGCGAGAGATGACGAAACTGCCTGAGCATTGATTGTATCTGTACCCGCCTCGCCATCGACGGCGCCCGTCAACTGAACTCCATCGGCGAAGACAAACGAGTCGTTGCCCGCACCCCCTTCGAAATTTCCTGAGTGATCGGCGAGGAGATTGATCGTGTCATTCCCGTCCTCACCATCAACCGTGAGGGTCGACAGACCTGTCGCGGGATTGGGATTGTTCACATTGATCGTGTCATTGCCAGCGCCACCGTTGACTGTGACATTCGTCTTGTTTTCGAAGCGATACAGCTCGAATGCCCCATTGAAATTCACTTCCGTCCGGCCCGCTGTCGGGGCATCAATGACGTTGATGATGTCCGCTCCGACGGACGCGTTGATGGTGAGAGATGCCAGCGCCATCAAGTCTTCGATTGGCTCAAGACCTGAGAAGAAGATCGTCTGCGTCTGTGCTCCTGTCGTCACAACAGTTCCGACATCGGCAGCAGGCCCGACAGAGTACACTGTACTTCCGCCGGCAATCGTTCCCGTCAACCGCAGCAGGTCGTCACCTGTCCCACCGTCATAGGCGAGTGTGCGAGACACCGAATCGGAGTGATCGACAATCAGCGTGTCATTGTCTGCGCCGCCATTAATCGTACCGGCGACAGTCGCAGCGTCACCCACCGTGATCGTGTCGTTCCCGGCGTCACCATTGATGTTTCCGCCGACAGACTGCCCCGGTGCAATGTTAAACTGGTCGTCGCCGCCCATGCCGCTCAGCGTGCCAGTCAAGCTCGCATTGATATTGAAGACGTCGACACCGCCCCCGCCGCCAAGATTTTCAATGCTTGAGTATCCGGCGGGAACTTTGTCAGGCAACGTCCCGCTGTCCAACCCGGTGATCGTAAACACGTTTCCGTCGTCGTCCCCGTTGATCGTATCGCTGTCAGCACCGCCATTTATCGCGACATTGATCGACCCACCGTTCCGGAATTCGAAAGTATCATTGCCGGCATCGCCCATCAGCGTATTGCCCAGCATCGTGACGCCTCGGATTGAGAACAAATCATTTCCGGCGTTTCCAAAAACCGTTCCGTCAACCCTCGCGCCGTCCTGAAAGATGATCGTGTCGTCCTGAGTGCCGCCGTCCACATTGCCAATCACCCGGCCGCGAATCTCAATGAAGTCGTCCAAAGCACCGGCGTCGACGTTTCCTCCCACGGTTCCCAGCGTGTTGATGATGATTGTGTCGTTTCCGACGAGGGCCGAGACATTGCCATCCAGAGTGGCGTTGACGTTAAAGGTGTCGTTCGCAGCTCCGCCCTCGAGGTTTCTGATATTGAGAAATGCGGTCATCTTCCCGCTGAGAAGCCCCGCATTTGTCGCGGACACGGAGAAGTTATTTCCGTCATCATCGCCAACCAGTGTGTCGTTTCCGCTCACACCATCGACGGTGCCGGTGATGTTTCCGAGTCGAGTGAAATTGAATGTGTCATCGCCTGTTCCCCCAACGAGGTTCTCGACTTCCTGGAATTCGCTTGTTTTCGTGACCAGCGTTCCCCGCCCCGTCGCCGCAAGGGCTCCGTTTCCATGCACAGTAAACAGGTTGCCGTCGTTGTCACCCGTCAGAGTGTCGAAACCAAGTCCACCAAACAGCGTACCGCCGATGGATCCGAAGACACTAAAGATGAACTGGTCATTTCCGCTGCGTCCATTCAAATCACCGACCAGAAGTGAGTCGATCGTAAAGGTGTCAGCTCCGGCTCCGCCCGTGAGATTCTCGACATTGATGAATCCGACGGCGCCAATACCTGAAGTATTGATCTTGTCAACCAGATCACCGGAATCGTTATTAGAAACTGTGAACACGTTCCCATCATTGTCGCCGATGATCGTATCTGAGCCGCCAACCCCGTCAATAATGCCAGCAAGGCTGCCAGTGTTGGTAAACTGAAAGGTGTCCTGCCCGGTCGCGCCGATCAACGTCTCGATACCAGAATAGGTGCCGCCGATGATCAAGCCGGCGGGCGAAACGAATTGACCGCCATTGGCGGCGTCGATGATAAATATTTCACTGGCTCGGGAATCGTCACCGATCAGTGCGTCGAAGCCATTACCACCCGTGAGGCTCCCCGTCAGCGTGGATTGATTCGAAAAGTCAAATGTATCAACACCGTCATTGCCGTTGAGATTCTCGATCAGCGAAAAGCTAAGAATGCGGGCTGTCGAGGATTCGGTATAAGTACCCTGGTCTTTCCCGGTAATATTCCATCGCGAGTCGACGGGCAGGCCGTTAATGACGTCGGTCGTGGCAAATCCACCAACGATGACGTCGATGCCAGAGAAGTCTGCAGTGACGGAGGCTTCTGTCCCGGTAAAACCGGTTGTCGTGCTGCTGGTCAACGTCACTGCACGCTTCGTTGTGAAGGCTGCGAGATTGAGAGTGTCCGAGCCAGCCTGACCGTCGATTCGGCCTACGAGTTGCGAAAATGCGGCCTGATAAACGAACGTGTCGTTGCCAGCACCTCCGAGGAGGTCGTTGGAACGAGTCCCCGTAATCTGGAAGACATCATTGGCACTTCCACCCTGAAGGTCTTCGAATGAGCTGAATTGAAGAACACGGCCAAGGTCGTCGATGTATCGATTACTTCCATCCAGTTCCCAGGTGGAGTTGACGTTAAGCCCCTGCAGCGAGTCATCGATGGAAAGTCCGCCGCGTGCGCTGTCGATCCCGAAGAAGCCGCCCGTAACGGCGACGGAATTCCCACTGAACCCGGTCACTGTTCCAGCCGTCAGTGCGACTGTTCGTGCTGTCGTAAAGTCCGACAGGTCCAATTGATCGGTGCCAGCACCACCTGTCACCGTTCCAGTAAAGATCACTCCGTCCTTCACGACGAAGTTGTCATTCCCTGCGCCTCCAACAAGATTGTCGACATTCTCGAAGTGGATTCCCGTTGCGTCACCGCTGTCAGCACCGAAAGCATTTGTGATCGACCACACGGTGTCATCATTAAACCCGATCAGGGTGTCATTGCCTGCGGCAAGGTCATCGCCACTACCGCCAATGATAGTCGCCGTGCTTTGCTGGTTGTTGACACTCCACCCGGACAGGTCAAAAACATTGTTGCTATCGTTGCCCGTGAGTGCAGCAATTTCTCCCGAAAAGTTCAGTAGCTGAATCGACGCAGGCGAGGCACCAGCCGTGCTCGTCAAGACGGCATTCGGCCCGGCCGTAACAAGGGTGAAGGCGACGTCGGTTTCAGCCACGTCATTTTGAGCGACCACACGGATCGTGTCCGTCGCGACGCCACCGTCGAGGGTCAGCGTGCCGCCCCCTGGTAGTTGAAATTCACTGTCCTCAATAACAAACGTGTCGTTCCCCTGGCCAGCCAGGATCGTGATGTTGGTCAGCAGGTCGGTTGGATCGAAAAGGAGGGCTCCATTTTCGATCGTCACAAGGTCGTTCGGTGAGGCGCCGTCGCCCGCTTCGAGGTTGATCGTCAGGTCGACAACATCGAGAAGCCGCACACTTTCAAATCCGACTCCTCCACTTGAACCGGAAATCAAGAGAGCGTCATCCGTGTTCGCAAAATTCCTCGCGGCCGAGAGTGTAATATCATCCTGGCTGTTCGGCGTCTGAAGAGTGAACGCCGCCATGCTGGTGACTTCAACCGGCTCCAGATCCGTAAAAGTAATGTCGTTTCCATCGACCGTGATCACGCCGTTACCGTTGACTGTTGCCGACGGCACATAGACGCCGGTTTCCGTTCCACTTCCGTCGATCCGCAGCCGGTCGTTGTCTCCCAGGGACGTCAGACCGTTAAATGTGATCGGGACAGGGAGTGGCCCGGTGCTCAGGTCGACCGTCAGTGTGTCATCGTCCGTCGAGCCGTTGACGGTGATGGAAGTCAGGAAGTTCACCGGAAAGACGCCGGCAATGGTCCCGTCAATTTCCAGCAGTCCAAACGAGCCGGAACGGAACAGGCGGAAGGCATCCACGTCACCGCTGTCCGCACCGTCACCACCAAATGGCAGCGCAACGTCGGCATCGACCACGAGATCCGGGTCGTTGAGCAGGTTGAGCCCTTCGATTCCATCCCACGTCATCAGACCGTGACTCGAAGACGTTACTGATCCGGTTCCATCAAGGGCCCCACCATTGACGTTGTCAACGATGACCGCGTTCATGATCGCGGGATCCAGCAGGAAGACCGAAAGCCGGTCACCTGGTGAGGTTCCAAATACAGGGTTGTTGCCGTGAAAGGCCAGCGTACCGCCCAGCAGCGGTGCGGCGGCGAAGATGTCCGCTCCGCCTCCACCCGAGATGTCGACCGAGCCGGCATTTCCAAGGCCAGAGTCACTGACAAAGACCTGGTCGACGCCGAGTCCACCGTCAACAATGGTCGTTCCACCGATATAAGTGACGGAGATGAAGTCGTCATCGTCGCCACCGGTCACAACATCGTTGCCCGTGCCGGTCGAAATCGTGTCGTTTCCAGCGCCGCCGTTGAGAGAGTCGTCACCGGCTTCGTCGACGAGTATGTCGTCGCCGTCACCGCCGTTGACCTCATCGTCTCCCAATCCGCCGGAGAGGGAGTCGCCGAGCGTTCCGCCAGTCAGCGTGTCGTTACCGGACAGGCCGCTGAGCGTTGTCTGCCCGTTGAACACTGACGCATCGATGGTGTTGTTGCCCACTCCACCGGTGAGCTGAGCGAGCTCGATCGAAGCCAGCGTGTCGTTGCCGAGACCGGTTAGAGTCGTGTCAGTCAGCGTGAAGTCGACATCACCAAACTCGATGAGCAGGTCCGTTCCCATCCGGCCATCGATCTGATCGTCACCGGCGTTTCCGGAAATCGTGTCATTGAAGTCCGTGCCCGTCAGAGTGTCATTGTCGTTTCCGCCAATTATGACGACGCCCGCGGGCATGATCGACGCGTCGATCGTGTCAGTACCGTCCTGCCCATTGAGTGTGACCACCGCTGCGGCTGCCGGGTCTTGTCCCACGTAGTTCCAGGTATCGTCCCCGTCGCCAAAGAGAACTGCCCGGGTCGCGGTCGCGTCTTGAAACAGCAGAGTCGCTCCACTGCCAACTGCGGTGACCTGGTTGAGGCCGTTCATGGTGTCGCCGTCGTCGCCAAATGTGACGGTGTCGTCGATTCCCGAAAACTGCAGAGATTTCGCGGGAGCGACCACTGTGTCAGTCACCTGAGTGATCCCGGAGAAAGTCACCGAATTCCCGTTAATGGCGAGCGATCCCGCGTTCGGTGCTCCGAATCCGTGAGTCACTGACGAGGCGGTACCGGTCACCGTCAGCGTATTCGTGCCGGTTCCCGCATTGATCGAGCCACCACCCAGCGGGATGACATTGCCGCCTGCGAGATTAAAAGTGATGTCGTCGTCGCCATCGCCAGACTCAATGCGAATTGAATTCACAAGTGTCGCATCAAAGGTCGTGACATAGGCCGGGATATCGGAATCGTCACCAGCCGGGCCGGTTCCGACCGTGTCATTTCCAAT
>JAQBVJ010000234.1 GCA_027623235.1 Planctomycetota bacterium | reverse complement strand
TACGCTGATTGAGTTGCTGGTCGTTGTTGGAATCGCCCTGCTGGTCACGACGTTTACGGTGATCGGAATCGATTTCGCTTTCGAGACTGAGCGCGTCCGAGGTGGATCGCGGCAACTGCAGTCGATGCTGGCGGGCGCTCGTGACCGGGCAATTTTTGCACGCGAACCGCGTGGTGTCCGCTTCCTGCTGGACAACGACCCGCTGAACGGTCGGAAAGTGTCGAGCATGGTTTACATCGGGGCCGGCGAAGAGTGGCGTGAGGGCACGATTACTCTCAAACGCCCGGACTTTGTTGATGGAAGCGGAAATCCAAGAAGCGACAACGTGGTCGACACGATCGATTTTGATATGGACGGAATGAGTCCTGAGACCGAACTGTTCATGATCGAAGGCTCTCCGGAAACGCTCTGGGGCAATCTGCTGGACCGGGGATATCTGCCTGCTTTTGAGTATGACACAAACGGAAATGGCACTCTCGATCCGGCTGAGGACACGAACAGTAACGGTGTCTGGGATCAGCGGACGGCTCGGATCAAGATTCCCGGTGATAAGAATGGTACGTGGTACACGGTCAGCACCTATTGGCTCAGTTACAGCCAGAGAGACCCGGCGCATCCCAACCGCCTTCAACTGATGACGCAATATCGTGATCCCGGGACAACTTCAAATACAGTCGTCAACGGTTTTGAAGATGGAGCCGGCCCGACGTCGTACATCCTCGAATTGCCACCGCGAGTGCTGGCAGATGCGGAGCCGATTCTGCTGCCGGAAGGTGTAGTAATTGACCTGGACGGTTCCGCGGTCCCGGACAGTTGGCGACCGCCTGCTGGAGCAGCGGAGACGGTGCCGTACAGCAACCGAATGGACATTCTGTTTTCGCCACGCGGAACGGTCACGGGGCCCGAGGCCGCGGCGGGGCTGCTGCATTTCTATTTGACAACGGCCGCCGATGTGGATGACTCGTTTGTGATCCTCGGTCGAGCTCAAGTAAATCAGGGCGGCTCGCCGGCGATTCCAGGTGACGGTCAGTTTTCTCCGGACCGGCCCATCGGCGATCGCGCTCTGGTGAGTGTTTTTACACAGACCGGCAAGGTCTCCGCCTTTCCATTAAATACGACGGATGCGGACAGCAACGGATACGCGGATGACCCGTTTTCGCAGGTCACACGTGGAAAGGGGCTGACTCAATGAGACGCCTGACACGTCACATTCCGATTCGAGTCACCAGTCCCGGGCGTCGCGGTGTGTCGCTGGTTGAAGTGCTCATGTCGCTTGGTCTGATGAGTATCGGCATTGCGTTTATTGCCGGTATTTTCCCGCTGGCCGCGTTGAGGACTCTGCGAGCCACCAATCTGACGAACTCGACGATTCTTCGGTTCAATGCAGAGGCGGCGATTGCCACGATTTCTGATGGTCAAGGGACTGAGAGGGCGCTGATTCATAATCCCGACTTTGATTTGCTCGATTCCGATTCCGACGGAATCCCGGATAACTTTACCTATCTTTCAGAACACAATGGTCTGAATTATATGGTCGACCCGGTGGGCTATTGGGAACAGGACGCCGTTGGTGGAGTTGCCACAGTGTTTGGCAATAACGCGCCGGCAGCAGTCACTTTCCCGATTCCTGGCCGGTTTGCAGCGTCTGCTGATCTCGCGTCGGCGAAAGCCCTGGCAACACTTCCAGACACGTTTAATGATCTCGGGGAAGCGGTGGCACTCGCGAATACTTCTACGAGTGTCGATCTTCCTCTGGATGTCAATCTTGCCACGGTGAACCCATCGGACGCCGCTTACCGGGTTCTGCTGTTCAATCCGGCGGAAGACAAAAGCGAATCCCGTTTGATCGATTCAGTGACCTCTTCGGCTTCCGGGTACACCGTCAACTGGACGGGCAGCCTGCCGTTTACGGAAGTGGGCCGTGTGAAGGTTCATGTGCCCACAGGACGCTACACATGGCTGCTTTCCGTCAGGAAACGCGCCAGCGGGCCTGCTAACGTGGATGTTGTTGTGTTTCTCAATCGATCTTTCGATGCCGTTGCCGAACAGGTGTTCGAAGCAGAGTTTCGAATGATCAATCTCGATCCGACTTCCACTGATGGCGATGGCTCGCCGGGCGCAACGGGTGTCGATGACGACGGCAATGGGACAAACGACGATCTTACGGAAATCGGTTATCCGGGAACGGACGATATTCCCAACAATCGAGTCACAATTCGCTGGCCGGACGACGACGACTCGGAGAACGATCCGTTTCTGCAGCGAGGCGGCTACATCCTCGATACGAAAAACTGCATCTGGTATCGGATGCAGGCTGTGGAGTCACAGGCGTCTGATGGAACCACAATCACGGCCCGAGTAGTACTCGATGCCGCGATCAAGGCGAACAACACCGAAGACCTGTTCAACTTCGGAGCGACTGATCCGGGCGAGGATGCGGACGGCAGTGGAGCTCTTGACCAGGGCGGAGCGATCACGCCTCGTGGAGTGATCGCCGTTTATCCGCTGGGTCTGCAGTAGTTATTTTGCCGGTCTCTGATCACGAGCCGGCGTCAGAGTGTGAGAGTGTCGGGCGGATCTGGAGACCTATGATGAATTCTCAATTCAACCAGCAGCGTCAAAACGCCCGCTCTTTGCGCCGTGCCTTCACGCTTGTGGAAATGCTCGTCGCGATGACGCTTGTGCTACTCATGATGACTCTGTTTGGTGAGATCTTCAGTCTGGCGACGGGGTCGATGAATCTGCAGCGGGCGATCGCGGAAAACGATCAGCAGATTCGGACACTGACAACTGTGCTGCGTGGTGATCTGCAGAAGAGAACGTTTCGGAACGTGGTGCCGTTTTTTCCGCTCGAAAATCAGGATGATCCAACAACGTCCTTTCACGGGCGTGAGGGATATTTTTATATCTCGCTGAACAGCTCGAACAATGCGGTCGACAATGTCCTGCAGTTCACAGTGCGTTCGACGATTCTCGACGAGCTCATTGATGATACGCCGTATTATGGTGCCGCAACGACACTCGGGGGTTCAGCAGCGTTTCTGGCCAATGGAAATCAGCCGGAGCACGACGACGGAGAGATCAATCCGAACGGAGCGGGTGCCTCCACTGCTGCGGAAGTCTGCTACTTTGTGCGAAGCGGAAATCTCTATCGTCGACAGTTGTTAATTCGAGAACCTCTCGCAGCGACGGGTGCAGATACGGAGCAGCCGACTCGAAGTGACGGGGCCGATTTCTTTGTCTGGAATCTCTCGGCCAGTCCTCCCGCTCCGGTTCTCTATACGGGCGACTTCTGGGACGATTTCGACTACGCGGCTTTCTCAAGGTACGCTGGCGACCAGCAAACGGGCGCCGGTTTTGTCGGCACTTCCGCGTTGAGCAATGAATATACCGCGGGTTCCGGCGGTGCAAACGCGGTTCCTAACGGCTCGGTTCCGGTTTCGCTTGGTCAGTCGAGATTTCGTTTCGGGTTCAATTCCCGAACCGGAATCTCGCGTGAGTTCGGGGACTCGACCGGCACCTTCTTTATTGGCCGATTCACTCAGGAAGAAACCTCTGCGTCTAATTTCAATTATCCACACATGGCATCAGAAGTCTCTGGCGGTGGAAGTGTTCTTGGAGATGGCAATCCAATGGACGCCGTCGGGACGGAACTGAACGATCTGGTGGATGAAACAGGCGGCGGTTTGCCGGATGGACGGGTCGACGAGTTTCAGCGAAACGCGAGCACTGGTGTTTCCGCCGGGGCGCGGGTCGGTGAGGATTTACTGCTCACCAATGTGCATGAGTTTCGGATTGACGTCTGGGATCAGCGGATCAGTCAATATGTGCCCATCGGCCATTCCGATACGACCGTTGATGGGTCAGGGGCCGTTGGTGATTTTCACACTTCGCGACAGCTGAATTCTTCGTTCGCTCCGGTTGGTGGCTCGTCCAACGCATTTGATACGTGGCACCCTGCCTATGATCGCGACAATGCCGATGGAGACTGGGACGACACAACGCAGCCAGACAATCCGCCATTTCGGCCGATGACATGGGACCCAATGGGGATCTCGGCGCCAGTTCCATTCAACTCCGGGCCAGACTCGTTCTGGGACCAGACCGGTATGACGACATATGCTGCAAACGACGTTGTCTTCCCACCGACGGAAGATGCGAATCTCGACGGGTTCTGGGATGTGGCAACAGAGGATGCAAATTCCAACGGCCAATACGATAAATCGGGCCCCGTCGATGTTCACGGCCGAGTTTACAGCTACCGCTGTGTTGAAGCTGGGGCCGGACCGAGCATCTCGGAGCCGCCCTGGGGGAGTACACCGGGGCAGTATCACCGAACGGCTGACGGTTATCTGTGGCAGGTTCAATCGAACCTACGGCCTCTCAAGGCCATTCGGATTACGGTGCGGTTTCTACACAGACGCTCCGGAAAGATGAGGCAGATGACTTTGATTCAGCCTCTTACGAAATAGGACGGTCAATACAGGACAGTGGGCCTTCGGCTCCCTGTCCAGCGGCTTCGGCAGTCTCGGTGCCTTACGGCTTCGATTCTGGTGAAGCAAACAACTGAGCAGATTCCGGTCACGAGGTCGGCACGGTGTTCGCTCAGGACGTCTGCAGGCGGGTTTCAAGCCTTCCTGC
>JAQBVJ010000095.1 GCA_027623235.1 Planctomycetota bacterium | reverse complement strand
CGCCCTGCTCTTAACTTGTTTTACTGATTTGCGTTACGAAAACGGCTGTGCTGGCCGAGCGGCTGCTGGACGAGAGCTCTGGCGAGGCATTTTGGCAACGCCTGGCAACATTACGGGGAGTTCCGGCATCAATTGCCTGGTCTTTTCACCCGTTCCCGATCTGGCCACGCTACTTTGACCGGGGCTTTCGCTGGCAGACTCGACAGAAAAATGTCGACCTTTGGGCCTGGACGATTCGAACAATCGTTCCGCGGCGGCAGGTGGGGCAAAGTTCGCCCTCTCTCGCGTAGACCATGTGAGCGTTCTGGTAGCCGCCGGTCTCGTTGAGCGCATTGCGGTACGTGCCGTCTCCCAGCGTCGAGCCCTCGTACCGAATCGCCTCGTTGAGAATCGCAGGTACGGCGTTCGCCAGTCTGGAAATTTGTTTTCGAGACAATTCCTGCGCCGGCACTTCCGGTGAGATTCGGGAGAGATGCAGAATCTCGCTGGCGTAGAGATTGCCGATCCCGGCCACTCTTTTCTGGTTGAGCAGCGCGACTTTGATCGCGGTTCGTGTTGAGGAAAGAACCTCACGCCATTCCGTTTCGGTCATCTCCAGCGCGTCCGTCCCCAGGCGGTCCGGCCCGAAAACGACCGCCTGTTCCTCAGGAGTCAACAGCCGAATCGTCCCAAGGCCGCGTCGGTCCCAGAACCAGAGCGAGTTGACTTCGTGTTGCGGCGATGGCTCAAAGACCCACTCGAGTCGGAGGTGACTGTCGTCGGGTGCTTCGTCGACGAGCATCAGACCGGTCATGCGAGGCTCAACGGCGAACGCGTCTCCTGTCGAAAGCGAAAGGACAACACGCTTCGCTCGACGCCAGATCCGATCGACGGTTGCACCGGCGACTCGGCGAGCGATGGTCTTTGGGCGCGGCTCGATCAGCAGAGGGCGGCATCTGCACGGAGGCACTCGGACCTCGCGGATTCGACGTCCCTCGATGTGCGGACGGATTCCTCGAACCATCGTTTCGACTTCGGGAAGTTCCGGCATCACTCACTCGATGAATAAACGAAAACAGGCAGCCGAACAGTTCGGCTGCCTGGGATCGTCACTTGCCGTCTCGAATCAAATCCGAACCGGGTGCGACGCCGGTTCGGGTTTGATCAAAAACAGTGCGCGTGTCACAAAATTCAGCGGACGACACGGAATCGTTCCAGCCACTCGATGACCTCGGATCGGCGGTAACGATAGTCGCCACCGATCTTGAAAGCTGGCAGCTGCTCTTTGTTAACGAGCTCCCAGATCTTGGTCCGCGAGAGACTGAGGAACTCCATGAGCTGGCGAGTTGTCATCAACTCGTCGTCCCAATGGATTGTCCGCTTCGGTTTCTCTGGCTGAGGCGGTGCGTCCGCCTTCGCCGCTTCCTCGGCTTCCACAATTGCGGTTGCCACTTCCTGCAACTTCTTCTCTGACATCTTTACGCACCCCCTCGGCGATTTGAACGCCGTCCCGAGTAGTGGAAGTGGAGGTTCGACCCGCCAGAATTGCCCTTTGAAAATTCAGTACACTGAAATCTAACAGTCTCTGGACTAATCCCGACAAAATGTCGCCTCAGACAAATTACAACGCTTCCCAGTCTAGCAACAAATGTCCGTTTTTATAGGCATTTCTCGCGTTTCACGCTTTGCGGGATACACATCCGTACGGGAGTGGAGACAGGCTGGCAGGATCCTTAGAATTCCGCACACCCGAAATCGGGCACACATCGACCATGGGCCGTCGGCCTGAGGGAGCAGCCATGAGTAACGTGACAAGACTCCAGAATGCCATCAGCGAGGCCGGAATCCCCGCGATTGTGATCACCAGTTTACCCTCTGTGAACTGGCTGACAGGCTTCACCGGCTCGTTTGGATTGGCCGTCGTGACAGCCCGGTCAGGCGTCTTCATCACTGACAGCCGCTACACAATCCAGGCGGGCGAGCAGTGCCGCGATCTGCCGTCGAAGTCGTTTAAGAATCCCACGAACGTCGTCGATTTTCTGCATGAGCAGCTCAAAGAGCTCGGAGTCAATCAACTCGCCTTTGACCAGAATAATGTGACGGTCGCTCAGCACTCACGCTGGTCCGAGACGTTTTCAGGTGTGGAGCTGACCCCGACGGACGATCCGATCGAGAAGCTTCGACAGTTTAAAACGGCTCAGGAAGTTGCTCTTGTGCAGAAATGCTGTCGCGTGACAGACGAGGCACTCGAGCTGCTCATTGACCTGCTTCGCCCTGGCGTCACGGAGCTGCAGTTGCTGTGGGATCTGCAGGACTTTCTACGTCTGCACGGAGCGACACTGGCCTTTGACCCGATCATCGTCAGCGGTGAGCGGACCGCCCGACCGCACGGTGACCCCAGCGAGAAGACAATTGAAAAGGGTGAGTTCGTCACCTTCGACATCGGGGCTCGCATCGATGGCTACTGCAGTGACATCACACGGACAGTTGTAATGGGACCCGCGACAGACCGGCAGCGCGAGGTTTACGAGCATCTTCTGAAAGCTCAGGTCGCCTGCATCGACGCGATGCGGCCTGGTGCGAACGGTAAAGACGTCGACGCTCTTGCGCGATCCATCCTCGATGAAAAAGACCTCGGCCAGTACTTCGGACACGGGCTCGGGCACGGGCTCGGAGCTCTCGTCCACGACACCGGTCGACTCTCCCCGATCATTGATCAGAAAATTGAAGTCGGTCAAATCTGGACGATCGAACCCGGAGTCTACATCGAAGGGTTCGGCGGAATGCGGATTGAAGATGACATTGTCATCACGGAGCGCGAACCGCACGTGCTCACAACGTTTCCGAAACAGTTGATCGAAGTCAGTTGCTGATCTTCGGATCGAGGTGGAGATCGCTCATGCCAAAACTCGGAGTCAACATCGATCACGTCGCGACGATTCGCCAGGCAAGGCGGACTGTCGAGCCCGATCCTGTCTGGGCGGCGAGTCTCGCCGAACTGGGAGGAGCGGACGGAATCACGATTCATCTGCGGGAAGACCGTCGGCACATCCAGGATCGAGACGTCCGAGTTCTTCGTGACACGGTTCAGGTGAAGCTCAATCTGGAAATGGCGACGGCTGAAGAGATCGTCAGGATCGCCATTCAAACGAAGCCTCATAAAGTGACGCTCGTCCCGGAGAAGCGGGAGGAAGTCACCACCGAAGGCGGGCTCGACGTCATTGGAAACCGTGACCGCATTGCCGAGGTCGTCGACCGGCTGCACGAAACCGGAATCGAAGTCGCGCTGTTTATCGATCCGGAAGAGTCACAGATCGAAGTGTCGCGAGAGCTCGGTGTATCCGGCGTCGAGTTGCACACCGGTTGCTACGCGGACGCTGCCGACGAAGCGAACAAGGTACGGGAGCTTCTGAAGCTGACCGAAGCCGGAGCCGTCGCGATTCGAGCCGGTCTGCTGCTGCACCTGGGCCACGGTCTGACGTACCGGAATGTTGTACCGGTTGCGAGGATCAACGGGGTTTCCGAGCTGAACATCGGCCACAGCATCATCGCGCGAGCCGTGCTGGTCGGGCTGGAACCCGCCGTCCGGGAGATGAAACGGCTCATTCAGTGAGGGTTTCATCGCCCAGTGAGGGTTCCATCGTCACTGGCGAACGGATTTGCTTCGAGTCGCAATTTCCTGTTTCCGTTTCGCAACTCCCTTTTCTCCCCGTGGTATCATTGGTTTCCGGCGTAATCGCCGGAGCGAGGTAACTCGCCGGCGACCCAGTCCGCCAACAGGATTTTCCCGCAATCACGCTGACTGATTCTTCAGGGTTCCCCATGTCGCAGACCATGAATCAAACTTCACCGCAAACGGACACCGGGTTTTCCTACCGTCCTGTTCCACCCACCGCTCCGGTCACGCTGGTGATTGGACTCGTGTCTCTCCTGACGCTGCTGACGGAGTTCATCCTGCCTTTGACTCTGGTGGGAGTTTTCGTCGGCTTCCTGGCAGTCAGGCGAATTCGCAGCTTTCCCAATGAGTACAGTGGTCTCTGGATCGCCCAGGCAGGACTGGCTCTGTGTGTGTGTGTCATCCCGGCCAGCATCGCGATTCACACTCACACCTACATGACAGAAGTCCCGGAAGGGTACCAGCGACTGAATTTCTATCAGGATATTTCACTGAAGGGGTTCGTTTTTAATCAGGGCAAGGACTCATTCCACCCGGATGTCGCCGCGCTGGGCGACCAGAAAGTCTTCATCAAGGGCTACATGCTCGTTCAGCAAGGGGCACTCGAAGTCGACGAATTTCTCCTTTGTCGAGACAGCGGCGACTGTTGCCTGGGCGGACAGCCCAAGGTGACCGATATGATTTATGTCAAGATGCCGGAGGGTGGAACGCCCTTCAAGTACCATCCTGGAATGGTGTTTGTCGCCGGGACGTTTAAACTGTTGACGCCCAATCCTGCGGGGGCGAATCCCGCCTACGCGATCGAACCGGCACAATTCGGACCGGCCAGAACTTATTACTGAGGCCAATCATGACTGACCCGCGTACCCCGCGCGCGACGGATGTTGCCTGCAACAGTCTTCCGGGCTTTCGGATGAGCTGGACTCTGCCGGTTCTGGCAATTGTGATGTCCGCCCTCACTACTGGATGCGGCACAGCAAGTTCCGACGAGTACGAAGCCGTCGACGTTTCGCAGACGACACCCAAAGACGCCGTCGCGGCCGCACCGGCGGCGACACTGCCCCCCGAGACAGTCGACGAGGGCACCCAGGCAGGATCGGCTAAGCCAGCAGCCTCAAACCCAGGGGCAAAGCCGCAGCAGCCAGCACCGGATCAGATCGCCAGCCAGGAAGACAATGCTTCATCCAAACCGGAAAGAGTCAAACCGGAAAGAGTCGTCAGCCCGGATGGCTCAGACAGCCCGGATGTGGTCTCTCCTGAGAATTCAGAGACCGTGGCTGGCGGACCGGCCAAACCGGAAGCCGGTACGAAAATCCCGGTTATCGAGCCGCGCGAAGTTAAGCTGCTCGTTCCGGAAAGGACGTTTCAGGCGACCGGTCGCGAGCAGGCACTGCGAGTCACCTTTGACGATGTCGACCTGCTCAAAGTGCTCAACATGGAGCCGGTCCTGGCAGAAGCGCCGCAATTGATGCCCGGCTGGCTGAAGGGGCTCGAAGGAAAGCGAATTCGGCTTCGCGGTTTCATGTACCCGACTTTTCAGGACACTGGCATCGAGGTCTTTCTGCTCGCGCGAGACAACGACATCTGCTGCTTTGGTCGCTCGCCCAAAGTCTATGACATCATCAAGGTCTCGATGAAAGAGGGCGAGACAACAGATTACATTCAGGGCCGGCCTTTCGACGTGATCGGAGTTTTTCACATCGCTGACAAAGCCGAAGTTGCAGAGGACGCCCTGCCAAAGCTGTACTCGCTGACCGATGCGGTGGTGATTTCCCGATAGCGGATTTGACGGCCCATCAAAAACGACAAGAAACGATTCCAATTCAAAAACAGTTCTGAGGACCAGCCTCTGACACCGTGTCGTGGCGGCCCGATCTTTTGGAGGAAGCTGCGATGCTGACTGCGTCGAAGAAACTGCTCACCGCCCCGCTGGCTGCTGCATTGTCGGCGGCTGTGTTCGTGTCGCAGGCCCTCGCCTGTCCCTCATGCAGCTTTCCCTCGCTGACGCTTGCTGAGTCGCTGGCTCAGACGGATGCGGCCGTCCTTGTTCAGTGGGCAAGCGGTACAAAGCCGACCGAAGAATCCGCAGGCAACACGGTCTACGAAGTGAAGCAGATTATGCGGAACCACAAAGACAAGCTGAAGATCGGCGACCAGATTACGCTGCCCCGCTACCGGGCCAGCCAGGTCGGTGACCTCTTCGTCCTGATGGGCAGCAGCGGTACGACGCTCGAATGGGGCAGCCCGCTGGAAGTCACCGAAACCGCTTTCAACTACATCTCGCAGGCACCCTCGCCTGAGGTCCCGACCTCAAAACGGCTTGAGTACTACGCGAGATTCCTGGAATACTCAGACGCGATGATCGCCAACGATGCCTACGGCGAATTTGCGAATTCCCCCTACAAAGACGTCGCTTTGGCCGCACAGAAACTGCCTCGCGAGAAGGTTCGAAAATGGATCGAGAGCCCGGACACGCCGGGGACAAGACTCGGCCTGTACGGTCTCCTGATCGGAGTCTGCGGCAATGCTGATGACGCGGAGCTGGTCAAACAGAAGATCACCGAAAAGTCCGACGACTTCCGACTCGGAATCGATGGCCTCATGTCCGGTTACCTTGTCCTGACTGGAGACAAGGGTCTTGCCGTGATCGACGAAGCCAAACTGAAAAACACCGACGTCCCGTTCAGCGAGACGTACGCCGCGATGCAGGCTTTGCGATTCATGTGGCGGTATGGTGAAGGACGCATCGAAAAGGAACGGCTTCGTCAATCGATGCGAATCCTGCTCGACCGTCCGGAACTCGCTGATCTCGTCATCGCGGACCTCGCCCGCTGGCAGGACTGGAGCATTCAATCCCGCCTCATGAAGATGTATGGCGAGGGCGAATACAACATTCCGTCCATCAAGCGGGCCATCGTGCGTTACATGCTCGTCTGCTCAAAGGACGTCCCGGAAGACGCGGCGGCTGGTGAAACGAGCAAGCTGCCGGAGCATGTCGTCTCGGCCAGACAACATGTCGCAGCGCTCCGCAAAATGGACGAAAAAACTGTGGCTGAGGCCGAGCGGTTTTTCTTTCTGAAATGAGCCGACGTTAATCCGCGAGCAAAAAAAAAGTTGAGCCCCGAAGATTTCTTCGGGGCTTTTTTTCTCGACATTCAATCTGACGTTCCGAATTCGGTTGTCCGTCTTCAGCTCACGGTTTGATCTGGCTTTCGCAAATGTCTCGAATCAGCTTGAGCAATCGCTGAACTGTCCGACGGGTACAACTCATGTGCCTGGCGATCTCGTCATTGGTGCTGCCAGTCAGCTTGAGCAGTGCGGCGGATTCCAGATCCGCGTCCGCCAGTTCGTCAAGCAGTGGCCGGATCACCTGAACCATCTGTGAAGCAAACTTCATGGACGATTCGATTTCGGAATCAGGCAGTCGACTCAAGGCCACTGCGGCGACCAGTCGCCACAGTTCGTCGCTTCCACGAAATCGAAGTTCGCCATTCTTCAACTGCAGGTGCAATGATTTGACCGGCGACGAGTCCGCAACCTGATCCAGCTCTGCACGCTGGAGCGATTTGGAAAGCCACTCTTCGGCAAGCTGTTCCAGGATGGGCGTGAATTCGGCCCAGAGGGAATCCAACTCCCCTCGGTCGCCAGCCGTCACGGCCAACGTCCATTTTCTAACGGCACTGGGATTTACCATGAGACTGCGTCTGTCCGGGCCCCGCCGGTCGACTTCAGCGACTGCTCCGACAAATTGCCCAGTCGGAGCTGCAGGAACACGCATGTAAACTTTAGTTTACGAAATTGCGGGTTGCCGCAAGTGTAGCTGGCGTGCGGGCTGCCGCAACCTTAGACGTGCGCAGCCTCAAATGTCTTTAGGAAATGGACAAACGCGTCCATCTCGTCCTGGCGGAAAGCATTGTAAATACTCGCACGCATGCCACCGACGCTGCGGTGACCTTTGAGTCCGTCAAATCCCAGGCTCGTCGCTTCATTGACGAAAGCGGAGTCGATTTCCGGGTCACCGGTCACGAAAGTGACATTCATCTGCGAGCGGCTGTCGACGTCAGCCGTCGCCTGGAACAGGCTGCTTGAGTCCAGGAAATCGTAGAGCTGATCGGCCTTCATCCGATTTCGATCAGCCATCCCGTCGAGGCCACCGTTCTGCAGAATCCAGTGACACACCCGCCCGATGAGGTAGATGCCGAAGGTTGGCGGCGTGTTGTACATCGACTGGTTGGAGGCAAACGTCCGGTACTGCAGCATCGCTGGCAGGTCCGGATTCCCATGCTCGACCAGGTCATCTCGAATCAGGACCAGGACCAGTCCGCTCGGTCCGAGGTTCTTCTGTCCCCCCGCGTAGATCATGCCGTATTTTGAGACGTCGATCGGGCGGGAGAAAATGTCGCTGCTGGCGTCGCAGATCAGCGTTGCCCCGTCAGGCACGTCCGGCTCAATGGCGAACTGAGTTCCGAAGATCGTGTTGTTTGAGGTGAAGTGGACGTACTCGGCGTTCTCACTGAAGCGGACGTCTTTCGGGATGTAGCAGAAGTTGCGGTCTTCGCTCGACGCGGCCACGTTCACATTGCCGAACCGCTCGGCTTCCTGAATCGCTTTCTTCGACCAGGCTCCCGTGTTGAGATAATCCGCTGTCTGGTCTTCCGACAGAAAATTCATCGGCAGCATGGCGAACTGCAGAGACGCTCCCCCTTGAACGAAGAGCACGTGATAGTTGTCCGGCACGGAACCCACTTCGCGAATGAGCGAGATGGCCTGTTCGTAAACAGCCATGAAAGCCGCGCCGCGGTGCGAGTGCTCGAGGATGCCGATGCCTGTTCCGTTGAGCGAAATCAAGGCTTCCTGAGCTTCCTGGAGAACCTCAAGCGGCAGGCAGGCCGGACCTGCAGAGAAGTTAACAATGCGACTGGTCATCTCGCGACTTTCGTATCAACAGTTCTTTGTGTGAGCTGCGTGAATCGCATCTGGCTGTGCGGGCAGCAGGGACGCTCTATATTAACCGTCTCGCGCATCGTCAATGAGGTGCGGATGCGCGATCCTGGTCGCCCGGTTCAGGGAAGGCGGAAACGACGGAAAAGCACCTGCCGCGTATAGAGGGTTGCGTTTTCCTTTCCCTGAGGTTGGTTCGTCAAAACGGGTTCGCGTGCCAGGCACAAGTTTTCGGCAGTCGCTCTGCGGCATGAGATTTCGATGATCAAATACATTTTTCTGGACATGGACGGAGTCTGCTGTGACTTCATTGGCGAAGCCTGTCGCCGGCACGGTCGGGATCCCGCCGAGGTCATTGCCGGCTGGACGCCTGGCAATTGGGACGTCTGTCGGGAACTGGGCGTCACGCCGCGCGAGTTCTGGTCGCCGATCCAGGGAGACCCCGGATTCTGGTCCGAGCTCAATCCGTACCCGTGGTTCGATGAGCTCTGGTCGCTCGTTAAGTCGACTGCGGAAAACGTCGTCATCTCGACGAGCCCCGGACGATGTCCGACCGGCCATTTTGGAAAAGCCACCTGGCTGAAAGATCGAGACATCCACCCGACAATCAACGGGATGATCGGGCGTCGGAAAGAACTGATGGCAGCTCCCGGACGGGTGCTCATCGACGATTCAGATGCCAACATCGAAAAGTGGGTGGCTCATGGAGGGACCGGCCTGCTCTTTCCGCGACGCTGGAACGCGCTGCATCACGTCGACATGGATGATCCGATGACGTGGGTGCGCGAGCGGCTTGAGGAAATCTCCCGGCAGTCGTGACGGCAGGTGCCGCGAAATCCGGCGGAAGGACGATCGATGAAAGCACTCGTAACAGGCGGCGGCGGATTCCTCGGCCTGTACATTGTCGAGCAGCTTCTTGCGGACGGATTCGAAGTTCGATCGTTCAGCCGCAATTCTTACGAGAGCCTCACGCAACTCAACGTCGAGCACGTCGCCGGAGACCTCCGTGACGAGAGTGCTGTTGAACGAGCCTGTGAGGGAGTCGACGTCGTCTTCCACTCGGCCGCCGTCCCGGGAATCTGGGGCCCGGCGAAAATGTTCTTCGGCATCAACACGACCGGCACAGAAAACGTCATCGCCGCCTGCCGGAAACGCGGCGTCGGGAAGCTCGTTTATACAAGCTCACCCAGTGTCGTGTTCGGCGGCGAGGATCATGTCAACGCGGATGAGTCGCTGCCGTATCCGTCGACCTGGCTTGCCCATTACCCGGCGAGCAAGGCCTGTTCAGAGCAGAAAGTTCTTGCGGCAAGCGATGAGTCGCTCGCCACGTGTGCTCTGCGTCCACATCTGATCTGGGGACCGCGGGACACGCAGCTTGTGCCGAGGTTGATTCGGCGAGCAAGAGCCGGCCGTCTGCGGCAGATTGGCGACGGCTCCAACGTCATCTCGATGGCCTATGTCGAGAACGTGGCCGCCGCGCATCTTCAGGCCGCACGGGCACTCACGCCGAACTCAGCGGTTGCCGGCCAGGCGTACTTCATCAATGAACCGGATCCGGTCGGCTGCTGGGAGTGGATCAACACGCTACTTGACCGCGCCGGCTTGCCACCTGTCCGCAAGGCGATCTCCACCGGATCCGCGTATCGGATCGGAGCTGTCCTCGAATGTGTCTACGCGGTACTTCGGCTGCGTGGCGAGCCTCCAATGACCCGCTTCCTGGCCTCACAGTTAAGCACCTCGCACAGCTACGACATTTCGAAAGCCCGCCGGGATTTCGGTTACGAGCCGATCGTCTCCGTCGAGGAAGGCCTATCGCGCCTTGAGCCCGAGTTGCAAAGGATCGCCGCCGAGTGACCCAGGCCGAGTGACTCTGAATGTAGCGGCACGGCCTTCCATGCCGTGAAGTTCAGTTTCCGTTTCTTACAAGCACGAAGCGCCAGCGAGTGGATCGTTTCTTGTGAACTCACTCGCTGGCGCTTCGTGCTTGTATTTCTGAGCCCTGAAAACCAGCGCGGAAAGTGCTAACCCCTGCCACTCGTCTCAGCAGCGACAATCGCCTGTTCCTGATCCGGCTTCTTCCCACCGTCGACCATCAGCAGTCCGAAGATTGTCAGGCCGCACCCGATGGCAAGAGGAGTTGTCAGCGGCTCGGAAAAAATCAGCACGCCGGCAATCGCACACATCGCATTCTGCGACGTGTTGAGCACGTTGACGAAGGTCACCGAAACTCGCCGCAGCGCGGCTGCGACGGCAAAAAAGGCGATCGCGTTGAAAACTCCCGATGCCAGCAGCGGCAGCCAGTGCACCCTGGTCATGGCCAGAATTCGAAGCTGCTCGCCGTGATCAGAAATTGCCAGGACATGTCCTGCGAGAGCGACGACGCCGACCGTACTGAAGATGACCAGCGAGGCGGACAGCGAAAGTTGCTGGGTCAACTGCCGAATCATCACGCCGCACGCTCCGTATGAGAATCCGGAGACACCTGCGGCAACAACGGCCGCGACGATGGTCAACTTCGTCGCATCTTTGTACATCGAGGTCGCGGCCGCGTCGGCTCCGGCGGTCAGGAACAGAATCGACACACCCAGAACTCCGATGGAGCAAAGGGTCTTCTTTGACACGAGATCACCCAGGAAAACTTGTCCCAGCCACGCTCCGGTCAGAATGAGGGTCGCGAAGCAAAGCGGCACAGTGATCGCCAGGCCGCCGAGGCTGAGCGACAACTGAAAGCAAAGGTTCCCGCCGTACTGCATGAGGAGTGCCGCGAGAATCAACTTGCCAACAAGCGGCTTCGGCGGCAGAGCCGGCAGATTCTTCTGCAGACGAATTCCGATGAGCACCCACGCAACGATCGCGGCGGGGACGGCTTTCAGTGCGGTCACCCAGACCGCCCAGCCGAAGTCGTCCGGGATGGCGACCTGCCTGAGGGCGAGGTTGGTAGCGGTGTAGCCGACGGATGAGACAACTCCGAGTACGATCCCTGTCCGTAAGCCGGAGCGGTGTTCGCTCAGCGATCTCTCATTGCGAGCCGTGATCGACATCATCTCGGGATCGGTCATCGAGGCAGGCACTCAGAATGGAAGCGAGGAGAGACGCCGGACTGTAAGCGAGACCGCATCGTTTGACACCTCGCCCTGGTCGCCGAAGATTCATGTCGACGGTTCGTGGTTTCGCAATCCCGCTCGAATCCAGACCACGACGGAAAGTACTCTGCATGACACTCGCCGATCACTGGGACCAGCGTTATGAAGCCCGCAGCACTCCGTGGGACAGCGGACTCGCCTCGCGTGAACTGCGATCGCGCATTGAGGAGGAACAGCTCGCGCCGTGCCGAGTTCTGGAACTCGGCTGCGGATCCGGAACGAACGCGGTTTTCCTGGCGGAGCTCGGCTTTGAAGTCACTGCGACAGACTGCTCGGGGATCGCGATTCAAAGAGGACGGGAACTCGCCGAAGAACGCGGAGTAGGGATCAACTGGCTGTGCGGCGACGTGTGCGAGCTGGATTTCGGCGAGCCGTTTCCGTTCGTCTTCGACCGCGGCTGCTTCCACTGCTGCCGCCGCGAGCGAATGCCGATTCTCCCCGCACTGAAACGGGCCACCGAGCCGGGTTCGAAAATGCTTGTCCTGACCGGCAACGCGAACGAACAACGGGAACACGGCCCGCCGCAGCTCACCGAGGCTGAGCTGCGAGAAGAACTGACCGGGTTGTTTTCGATCGACTCGCTTCGCGAGTTCCACTTCGAGGATCCTGGCGGAGTTCAAGGGCCGCTCGGCTGGAGTTGCTGGATGACTCGCCAGTGATTTCGCCGCCGATCACGTCCATTCGGCATCGCGTTTTTCAAGGAACGCCTGCATGCCAGCCTGCGGTTCGCCGGTTCGGTAACACTCGGCAAAGGCGAGCGCCTCGGCTTCGAACTGCGCGGCCGAGTCCGGGCCCTCGAACTGGCGTATGAGTGTTTTTGCCTGTGCGCGCGCGAACGGACCTCGCGCAAGGAGCGTTGCGATGCGAGTCTCGACCGCCGTGCGAAATGCGGCATCGGGTACGACTTCATCGACGAGGCCCAACTGAAGAGCTCGCGCGGCGGGAAGCAGCTCGCCGGTGAGGATCATTCGTCGCGCGGTCGCGCTGCCGAGAATCCGCGTCGCGCGGACGGTGCCGCCCCAGCCGGGGACGATGCCGATCCGGGTTTCCGGCAGCCCGATGACAACCGACTCAGCGGCCATCCGCATGTCGCAGGCCAGAGCCAGCTCGCAGCCGCCTCCCGCGCAGGCTGCGTGGACGGCAATCAGGGTTGTCGCTCGGAGGTGCTCGATGCGGCTCATCATGGCCTGACCCTCGCGCGAGTTGTCGGCCGCGTTTTCCGGCGTGAGCGCGATGAGTTCTTTGATGTCGGCACCGGCGATGAAGACTCGCCCTTCCGATTCCAGAACGACGACGCTGATTTCTGGTCGACGTTCGAGTTCGTCGAGGACCCCGTCAAGCTGCGTTCGCACGTTCCGGGTGAGCAACGGAATTCCGTTGTCCGCCGCAAAACAGATCCGAGCCAGCGAGCCCTCGGTGGTGAGCGTGACCTGTGTCGTCATGAACTGTCCCGTCGTCGACGAAAGCGCACGCGAGGGGGCGTCACTTCGTCAACGCTGAAAAGTGGGGTAAGCATCCTGCTTGCCGCCTGTTTGATTCGGCCAATCGCACGCTGGAGTCGCGGGAAGCTTTCGCCACTGGAAGTCTCACCCCGGAATCAAGTGTTGACGACGCACTACTTCTCTGCCTTCAGGCAGGCCAGGCGGTGGTAGGTCCTCAGGTAGAGTCGGCCGTTGGCGACGGCCGGGGTGGAGTTGCTTGGGTCGCCCAGGTCGGTTGTGCCGTAGTGCTTGAACTCGGGTGAGGCTCCGACAACTTCCACTTTGCCGTCCTCGGCGATGCAGTAGATCTTGCCGTCGATGCACAACGGCGAGCCGCTGTAGTTGCCACCGATTCGCTTCGTCCAGATATCCTTGCCGGTCTTTGGATCAACACAGCCGACGATGCCCTCGTCGCTCCATTCGTAAAGGTGACCTTCGTAGATGATCGGTGTCGGCACGTAGGGGATGACTTTTTTTCGTTCCCACACGACTTTCGCGAGGCCGTCTTCACCGATGTCGCCTTTCGCGTCGACGGCGATCTGCTGAACTCCGTACCGTCCGCCCTGGCCACACGAGGCGATGATGAGGCCGTCGACGTAGACCGGCGAGGCGACGGTTCGCAGCGGGAAATTCGGGCTGCGCCAGTTCATCACGCCGGTGTCCAGGTCGAGACTCGTAATGCCCAGCATGCCGCTCACGCAGACAAGCTGCGATTTACCGTCGCGGTACGGACAAACGATTGGCGTGGCATAAGACGTCTCCCGCTGGATCCGTACGGTCGACCATTTTGTCGCGCCGGTGTTCTTGTCCAGGGCGTAAATTCTCGCCGGACCCCGCTGGTCGCTCGGGCAGATCAGCGTGTTTTCATGCAGCATCAACGAAACGCCGAGGCCGTGCTGACTCTCGAACGGGCCGAGGTTCCGTCGCCACAGAAGGCTGCCGGAAAAGTCGTAGGCACTCACCAGGTAATCTTCCTCATCGGCGAATGCGACGTAGACCGTCTTGCCGTCGGTGACCGGCGTGCTGGATGCCCAGCTGCTTTTGTTGTGTTTGTGGCTGATGCTCATTCCGATTTTCTGTGTCCACTTTTCTTTGCCGGACTCCGCGTCCAGACAAATCAGCATTCGCGTCGTCCCCTCGTCCAGAGCTGACGTAATGAAGACGTCGTTTTCCCAGATGATCGGAGCCGCGTGGCCGACACCGGGCAGCTCGATGTTCCAGGCGTAGTTGCCGTCGCTCCAGGTTGTCGGGATGCCTTTTTCGGCACTGACCCCCGTGCCATCCGCACCGCGAAACCGCGGCGAGTTCTCAGCAGCCAGCGGGCTCAGAAAAGAAGTTGTCAGAGCGAGCGTCAGAATCGAGCGGAACATGCAGGGGCTCCTTGAGGCCGTACACTGGTGTCGGGCGAGCGTGGTTGAGGATTGCAGCCGCGCCGCCATGTCAGCTCGCGACGCGAGCAAAGAATCGTGCAGCCACGTTTCTCAATCAAGCGTAGAGCGGTCGCCGGACGGCCGCGTGTCTTGAGAGTGGTTCAGGACTCCGTGCCGAGGGCCGCGCCGTCACGACACCGAGTGTCGTGCCACTCACTGAGAATTCGACACAGCTCAACGCGGGCGAGTGATCACAGGGCGGGCGATCGGTGAGTACGAGGGCGGAGTCAGCGGCAGCGGCCGGATGGACTCAAAGAAATTGCGCAAGGCCTGATCGATGTTCCGGCCGGGAATGATTCGCGTCTGTGGGTTGTCCGTCGTTCCCGTGACCTCAACCGCGACACCGACCAGATCGGTGACTCCTGAGAACAGTCCCGCCGCTTCGGTCACAATCGGAATCCAGACCTGCGATCGACGACCCACCATCGACCGTTGCAGGATCGACGCGAACGTCAGGCCGAGCCGCCCGTCGAACGTCGCGACGCCTCGCCCCTGAAGCTGAAGTTGCGAGCCGACCAGGTCGATCGCGTCAAATTCGAAACGGTCATTGCCGATACGAAAGCGGGCCAGTGCGTAGTTGAACGCGGCTGAGTCCGGCGACTTCGGGTTGAGCGTCTTCAGTTGAGTCAGCACCTGGAAAATCACCGGCAGCGTGTAGAGTTCGGCCGGGCTGATCTGCATCTGACCTCGCCCGGTCATCGCTCTGGTCGATTCGCCTTTGCCCTCGAGCGTGACCCATCCGTTGATCGTTCCCTTGAGCTTCTCACTGCTGCGCAGGTAAAGCTGCGCGAACCGCTCCAGCTTGCCTGCCGCCAGGTCAATGCTGACGCGATATTCAGGAACCTCGTTCAGTCGTGCCTCGACATTGATTGACAGGTCGCCGCCGAGAAATCTCGCGGTGATCTGCTCTTTCGCGTCTGCGACGAAGGGTGAGGGGCGGGCAATGACACGGCTGGTGCCGGCCGTCAGCACACCCTTCTTCATCGAAAACGGCCCCTGGACCGTGCTCAACCGGAATCGTTTTTCCTCGTAGATCGTGAGTGTTGAGAAGTCGATCCAGCCGTCGACATCGGCCTCTTTGCCGTCCCATGTCCCCTTCGAGAAAATTTTGCCATGCACGTCGTCGAGGTCCATGCCAAGCAGCATTTTACCGCCGGATAACTCAGACTCGGTGTACCAGGCGGCGGTGATTGGCTGTTTGGGATTGGCCGTCCCGCGCAGTTCCAGTTCGCCTTGAATGTCGATCGTCTGGTTCGGATCAAAACACGCAAAGACTTCCCGCAGCCCCGATCCGCAGGCGCGAAGCAGTGAGTTGTCCGGTACCAGATCTTCGGCGGTCCACTTGTCGAGGTGGAATCGCCAGCCGCCGCCGGCACCGATTTCGACATACCCGTCGCCGCTGATCCGCGTCTGGTCGTGGTGTCCGGCAAACGACTTGATCGTCAGCCAGGCCGAGGTCGATTCGCGACTGGGGGGCGAGTAAACGTACTCCGCGCGGATTCCGTTGAGCGGATAATGAAAATCACGGGACGTCACGGACCCGTCTTTGATCCGAATTTCCGGCAGAGAAATCGAAGCCGGCTGCCCTTCGAGAAGGCTGACTCGCGTGACGCTTTTTTCGATCGTGCCCGACGGTGAAAACTGCGCCCACAATTCTTTCAGCTGCGGAGTCAGCGCGAGGTACAGCGATTGATCGATCGGTGCATTTTCCGTCGTAATCTCAAGCTGCATGTCACCCGGCCCGCGCGACTTCGTGTACGTGCCCCTGGCGGAAAGTTTCGCGAGGCCATGCGTGCCTTTCAGATTTCGGAACTCCCAGTCGAGGCCGTCGAATTCCAGTTCGCCACTCAGCTTTTCAACACGGTACGGAAACGACTGGTAGACCATCGTCGCGTCGTGCAGTGAGCCAATCAGGTGCGGCGTCATTTTCTGATCGGGGCCTGGCTTCCGCTCGAGCGTCCAGTGGGCATCGACCAGTCCGCCAAGCCCCATCGTCGTGATAATCTTGCGCAGCCGAGGGTTGCACGCGTCGAGGAACTGTTGATCAATCGGAAGTTTCTCAACCTCGATGTTGAGGACGACATGAGCCTCCGGCCCGGGATTCTCCACATAACCTTGCAGAATGATCGGCCGCGTTCCGACGTAGCCAAGCAGATTCAGCTTCAGGTCGCGTCCTTCCTGGCGGATTGAGCCGACCGCGTCGCGCACCGGATACGGAAAACTGTCGTGCAGGACCGAACACTTCTTCGCCGTGACGACCAGGTCCTGCGGAATCCACTTGCCCTCGGGCGTGCTCACGAGTGACGCCGAAATGTCCAGATTCCCTTTCGGGTGATGCATGTCGTAAATCTTCCCGAAACTCTCCGAAAGCCGACTTCGCAACCGCTCGTCACAGGCGAGGTTTTCCAGGGAGACGTTGATCCTGCCGGCCGTCATCTCGCCGACCTGAGCGACGCTCCCGTCAATGTGTACCCGTGTCGCACCGTTCCGGGCACTGACATTCCGCAACACGACGCGGTTGGACGAGTACTCGATCTGCCCGTCCAGGTCGGCCAGCGGAAACGGCAACGCAGTGTTGGTAATCTCGCCGCCAGTCAGCGTCACGAGCATGCGGACGTCCGGTTTCGAATCCGGCGAGAGATGCTCAATTTGAAAGTCGACATCCAGATCGGCCAGCAGGCCGAGAATCGAATTCTCATTGCCAATCCACTCGACAGGAATTCGATGGTCGAGCGGCGAAGACGCCGCCGATGTCGAGGCGTGTCGAATTTCGACCGGCGTGTTCGTGGAGACGGCCGGCTGAAACAGCGTCCGGGTCCGCTGACGAAGGGCCAGGCCCTCAATCGAGAACGGTGATTCCGCTTTCGGGTCCGGCTCGCGTGTCATCTGTGCTCGCAGCTTCTCTTCGAGTTCCACGACGGCCCGACTGGCTCGCGGTTCGAAATTCGAGACATACGACATCAGATCACGCCCGACTCGAACGCCGGAAAGCTTGCCAGAGAGCGTCCCGGTCTTTGTGTCGACATTGAGGTTTCCGTCAATCGTCAGAAAACCAACCCGGTCGATTCTTGTGCGGCCTTTGATCAGAAAACTGCGTTTGCCATTCGGTGTGAAACTCAGATTCGCATTTTCCAGAATGATCGTGCCGGACGACAGACCGTCCGGTTGCGCGATCTGCAACCGCAGTTGTGCCTGTTCCAGGCGGCAGGCCGGAAGGCTCGGCCGGTCGCCGGTCTCCGGGAGTGGCGGCAGCTTCTGCCAGTTCCAGGTGCCGTCTGAATTGCGGATCAGGTCGAGAGTCGGGCGAATCAGTCGAACCGTCTCGATGTCGACTCGCTGTCTCTGGATGAGGGCGTCCCGATTGATCTCGACGATCGTTTCAGGAAGGTCAATCAGCGGTGACTGTTCGTCCGCCAGCGTGATCGAAAAATTGTCGAGATGAACTCGACCCAGCCAGTCGAATGTGCACTCGCCGACGGTGAACTTCGCATCCGGAGCCCAGGTCTGCAGGCGCGCGATCATTTCCTGGCGAATGAGTTCGGCACTCTTCGACCAGTAGTACGCACCGACCCCACCCAGCACCAGCACCAGCAGGAGCAGGATGATGACGACACGTTTCAGAGTTTTACGCGCGGTACGCCACACGAGGAGGGGTTCCGTTTTTCAGTGAACAGTCGTTGGAAGTAACCCGAAGCGTGAGTGAGGACGAACGTCGATCGATTCGCGCCCTTGCTTACGTTTCGAGTGTCTTTTGCATTGCTTCGGTTTGAGGTTTGAATTTGTCCCAGACGGCCAGGCCGCCAACTGCGGCGAGCACCAGCAACGGGTACTCCGCCGGCAACCGGTACCGGATCGAGCCAATAAACAGTGAGTGAATTGCCGAGAAGTAAACGACTGGACCCAGCGTCAGCAGCAGCAGCGCGAGGTTGCCTCGCGACAGCCACGCTCCGTACGCGGCCAGAGCCATCGTTGGCAGACTGCACGCCGCGACTCCCAGCCACTGCCACCAGGCCTGAAACTGATCCGCGTTCGGCCACGGACTCCAGAACCGGCCAAACTTGATCAGTCCAAGCTGGATGGCGCGGCCTGGATTCTCGCCGGCGAACGACCACGCTCGACGACGGTACTCGCGGTCCATTTTGTATTCAGTCATCGATCCGAGCAGGTTTTCGTTGTCGAAAAATTTCATGTCGCTCTCGCCTGTCGCGGTCTCGCTCAGCCCGTCATACAGGCTCGGTCCGACCCACAACGTTGTCAGCACAAAGTGTCCGGTGGCGGATTTGTTTCGCATGGCCCACGGCAGTAGCGTCAGGAAAAGAGCCGCCAGGACAACGGCACTTTCAATCAGCCTTTGTTTAAGTTGAGGGATTCGTTCCTTTCGTGATCTCGTTTCTGATTTGTCTGCGACTTCCGGAGATCGTCCGAACCAGAAATCCCGCGCGACAGCGAAGACGCAAACGGCCGGTGCAAACAGCAGCCAGCTCGGCCGCACGTAACACGCCACCCCGGCCACGACTCCAGTAACAGCCGCCAGCAGCATCGAATTCGTTCTGCCAGAGTTCTCGCTTGATCCATTCTTTTTCGAGCCGAAGCCAAGCCAGCGAGCCAGAAAAAAAGTGCTCGCTGTGAGGCTCGCCGCGAACGCGGTTTCAGTCAGAACGAGCACGCTGAAGCCGACGAGCACGGGTGAGACGGCAGCCACCGCGGCCGCGATCAGTCCCGTCCGCTTGTCGATCAGGGTGCAGCCGAGCAAGTAAAGCATGCTGCACGCGAGGACGCCGACCGCACCCAGCAGGAAGCGGCAGAAAAGCAGATTCTCACCGAACAGTTTTATCGACAGGGCAAGCAGGCCAGGGAATCCGGGCATCCGCATGGCACGGCGGGGCGGCACGTAAATCTCGTAAGCCTCACCGTTTGCCAGCCGATGGCCCAGCTCCCAATAGCCGTTCGCGTCGCCTTCAATGAGAAACAATCGGCCGGAATCCTCGACGTACGTCTGTACCGCGATCGCTGCCAGGACCCGAAACCCCAGCGCAATGAACAGCACCCAGACGATTGCCTGTTTCACGATTCCATTCGTTCTGCCGGACAGACGGCCCGGCTCAATCAGGCTACGAAGTGGCTCGGTCCGAATCGACAGCCCGCCTTTGACGGCCCGAAAATCCTCAAGTCCAGAAATGAGCCACAGTTAAGGAAAGCGGGGCATGCTACGGCGGAACGAAAAAACAGGTCAATATGGCTCGAAGAGTGGCCGGACAACTGTGCCTGGACGGAAGCGTCCCGAAATTGCCACTGCCTTTTGTTCCGACAGGTGGTCAGAGCTTTTACACTGTCCCGCTTTCCAGACAGATTTGTGGCCCCAGTCAAAAGAGTCGGGACTCATGATCAAGCTTCAGTGCCCTTCCTGCTCCAAATCCTACCAGGTCAAAGACGCCGCCTCGGGCAAGCGGTTTAAGTGCAAAAAATGCGGCGAGACCGTCACCGTTCCAGAGGCGAAGTCGAGCGGCGGTTCCTCCAGCCAAAAACAGCGACCCACCGTTACGGCCGCGCCAGCCAGAAAAAAACCGAAGCCGCAGCCTGAGTACGAAGAATACGAAGAGGACTACGCCGACGACGGCTACGAGGACTACGAAGCGTACGATGATGGATACGGCGACGACGGCTACGACGAGTACGAAGAGCCGGCTCCGAAACGCAGCTCCAGCAGGAAGTCCTCATCCGGTTCGAAAAGCAAAGGCAAATCCAAACCCGCCGCGAAGAAGAAAAAGAAAAGCGGCGACGGCGTCCTCTCGGGACTGGCCTTTGGGTTCAACATCAATCGAATCAACGGAATCCTGTCGGTCGTGGGCGGGATGCTGATTTTCTTCGGCATTCAGGAAACGCGACTCTCGGCGATGGCCAAGTCCGAACCGACTCAGATGACGCTGCAGGAGCTCATTGAGAAAGGATCGCCGGACAACATTTACCTGACGCTGACCGACGTCCATTGCATTCTGGACGAGACGGTTCTCTACGGAGACGAAAACGGCGGTCGAATCACAAAAGTCGACCGGGCCTGGATTCCGGCCACGATGCCGGGTGGCGGCCAGGTCAAGCTGATCATCAAATGCACCAAAGCGAATACGGAAAACGAGGTTGCTGGAATCGCCAGTCAGAATACTTTCACCGGGATGATCATTAACCAGATCGACTCGATCAACGCGGCAGAACGGAAGCTGCTTGCATCCGGATTGCCTGGCACCGACCTTGAAAAGGCCTACATCTTTCACGAACGACGTACGCCGTCAGGCACGGGAATCGTCATCCTGTATTACGTCGGCGGTCTGATTCTGCTCGGAGCCGGGCTGTTCTGGATCTTCCTCGTTCACCCGTGATCAATACACAGAGAACAGGAACTGAGTGCGGGCTCGTCAGATTCGAATGAAAATCCGACGGCGGTACATCAACAGGCAGATGCTCCACATGACGAACAGCCTCAGCGAGTAGTCCACGATCGGGGCGTAAGGGAACGCGTCGCTGGTCTTCAGCCAGAAACCGACAGTCGCTCCTGACCACTCATCGATCGCTCGGGCCACGGCGACCAGCCAGCCACCGATGTCGCCTTTGATGCACTGAGCCATCACGTACATGGCGATTGAGTTGATTCCGACGACAGCCAGCGGGAACACGATTTTCTTGTGCTCCCTCATGTCGACAAACCAGTAAAACGCGGCGAGAGTCCAGAAGGTCCAGCCAGCGGCGAAGACCGCCCAGGTCGGTGACCAGATTCTTTTGACGGCCGGGCACAGCGACCACGAGTACTTCTGGATCGTCTCCTGCGCCGTCTGCGGCAGCCACTGTGTCGGCCACAGAGTCGTATCCGCAAGAAGTGCGACGATGAAGCAGACCAGGCCCGCTTTCAGCAGCCATTTCAGCCGCTGGTCATCGTCCATCGTGCTGCTGAGAACCGTGCCGGCCATCAATCCGAAAATCATCGTCGCCAGCGACGGAATAAAGTTGAGCGTCTGATACCCGCCTCGATTCGCCCAGAATGTCCGCCCACGCCAGGGCTCTTCCTGTTGAGGAAACAGGTTGAGAAACCAGCGGTCAGATTGAGCCGCCGCGTTTGTGTGTTTGTTCCAGTGAGCCGCCCAGTTCTGAAACTGCGACCACTCAGCCGCGTCCTGTTCTTTCACGTCCACCAGGTACTGCTTCGTCAGATCAAGCTCCGCCTGATCGATCGGCTGCAGAGCGAACCAGGCTCCATAGCCGATCAGGATCGCCGCCGCCCACGTGCCCAGCGTTTTCAGACTTCGCCCGCAAAACAGATGCAGGATCGCGTAGCCGAGTCCGATCTGGGCCAGCACATTGGTAAAAACAAAGTTGATCCCGTCGCGGGACGAAGAAAGAAAAACGGCGAGCAGCACCAGCACCAGCGACCGCCAGACGGCGTGCAGAAATCGTTTCGTTGTGGATTGGCCATCCTCGCTGCGGCGCAGCATCGAAAACGGCAAAGCCACGCCGACCATGAACATGAACGATGGCTGAATCAGATCCCAGGCCGAACAACCCGTCCACTCGACATGAGAAAACTGATACTGCAGCGTGTCCCACAGAAACCGCCACCAGCCTTCGGATGCGGTCCCGTCTTTGAGGCCTCGCACCTTCGGCGCGACCTGGCTCAACGCGAGACCGCTCGACGCCATCGCCAGCATCACGAAACCTCGATACGCGTCGAGAGACATCAGACGTTTTGGTTTGTCGTCAGTCATGTCGCGATTCCTTCAGGAGTGATTTCTATCAGCGTCCAAAAAAAACGGGAGGGCGAAGCTCCTGCTGAGCCGGTCCGCTTCCGCGGCTCGGCAGGAGCCTCGCCCTCCCAAATCTTATCCGGCCTCGAAGACGATTAGTGAGGTGGCGGCGGTGCGTTCTGGAAGGCGCGTGCCCGGAACAGGAAGTCGATGATGTTACCCTCGTGAGGCTGCAGCCAGTTCAACTGCAGCGTGCGGACTTCGCCAATGTTCAGTCGATCGATATTGGTCGCGTCCAGCAGTTCCCGCGAGAACTTCTCGTCCTTCGTGATGCACGAACCGACGAGGGTGTAACCGATCTTGCTGATCATCTTGTCCTGAGGACACTCAACGACCGAGCAGAACGGGAACATGAATTCCGTGTTGGCCATCGGGTCGTCCGCGTCTGAAACGTGGAGCACCGTCGGACGCAGGAAATCACACAATTTGTTTTCGACCAGTCGGTCGCCACCACGGTATTTCGCAGTGACGTCTGTGACCGCCGAGGACTTGCAGCCATCGTCGATCTGGCCGCTCATCGCCTTTGCAGCACCGGGCATTGTGAACGCCGCGAGACCGGAATTCGGATCGTTCATTGGCAGCGGCGCGATCGGGCCGAGCCGCTGCGCCATCGCGTCGGCAATCTCTTCGGTGTGTCGCGAAGCCCAGATTCCAGAGCAACTGATGCAGCTTCGGCCGCTGTTGACGTAAACCGAATCGACCATGATGTCGAGGTACTTCTCCCAGTCATCGACCACGTCGTCGCCGAGAATGATTTTCGAGAAGCCCGGCCCGTGTGCTGAAATCTTCGGGTTGCCATGGTACCGCTCGATTGTGGCGAGACCGCCGAAGATGACAGACCGCTCACAACTTTCCAGGACGGCTCCACCCAGTTCCGCACCTTTGTCGGCTCCGCCCGGGTAAAGACAGAACGCCTCGCGAGGAATCCCGGCCTGAGCGAAGGCTTCGTACATGCGGTACGGGGTCCACGGTTCCGCCGGTCCGGGTTTCAGGACGAGACCCATCTGGAGCGGAATGACCGGCAGCCACAGCGTATGCACGCCCGGCGAGTTCGAAGGCAGTACCCAGCCAGCGGCATCGCAGTTGGCCTGGTAGCTGACCATGACGCCGCGATCTTCCATGCCGTAACCATTCGTGAGAATGTCGTACGGCAGGCCTCGCGTGAGGGCAGTCAGGATCTGCCCCATGTTCTTCATGACGAATGCGTTCTTCGTCATGTTGAAACTGCACATGTGCTCGGGAAGGCCAGTTGTGGCCGACTGCATGTTGCAGAAGCTGGCCGGATCCTGTTCGCCATTGCCGAGAGGCAAAGTCGCATTCTCGTAAAGCTCACCGGCGACAGCGCACTTGTCGACGAGCTCCTGGATGCTGAACTGACGAAGAATCTCTCGGGCTTTCTTCGCCTTCTTCATGTCCATTTTGATGAGGCCACCGTTGGCCTCATGGACCCTGGCGAGAGTCTCACCGGTTTCGAAGTGGACGACGTCCATCTTCGTCATGGACTGATATTCTTTGCCCCAACGGATGACGGGGATTTCCAACATCTGAACTTCCTTTTGTTGAGGTCTCACGCACAGGAGCGAAGACGCGAAGGATGAATGAGACGCTCGAGCGGCGTCGCGCTCGCAGGATCAGTAGACGCCGACGGTTGTTGTTGTGAGAAGCTCGTGGAATGGACGCGTGCCGCTGATGCCGTGCCACGGGTAGACATCGATTGGTTCTTCGCGTTCGCCTTCGTCGCGTTCCATGAAGCCAGGGATGAAGAGTTCTTTCGTGAACGTGTACAGCTTCACGCGGCCGGTTTCGCCGACTCCGACGACCTTGTCGTAGTCGTCGAACTCGACCACTTCGATGACGGCTCGCGGCTGTGGGGCGAAGTAGGTGATTTTGTATTCGTCGGCCGGGTCGAACGGTTTACCACAGGCCAGGCCCATCAGCGTGTTGCCGTAGGTTGGCGTGATGTAGACGTCCGGGCCGAGGAGTTCCTCTTTGCAGAAGCGGTACCACTGCGGAGTGAACTCGGTGCCGCCCGCGAAGATGCCCGTGATCCCCGCCTCTTCAACGCTGGTTCCATTATCGATCAGTCGCATGGCGAGAGCTTCGAGCAACTTCGGAGTCGCGAACATCCCTTTGATGTTGTGACCGGCTCCCAGGATCGTGATCGCCTGGTCGATGACGTGATCGGCGTACGCTTTCGCCTCGTCGGTCTTGCCCTTCTTGAGGAGCTTCACGACCCAGCGCGGGTCGAGATCGACACAGAAGCAGATGCCGCCGCGGTGCTGACAAAGGTGCTCGACAGCCAGCCGCAGACGTCGCGGGCCGGACGGGCCGAGCATCAGCCAGTTCGAGCCGCGCGGAAAGTGCTCGTCCGGGAGCGTCTTGGAGAACTCTTCGTAGTCGATCCAGTGGTCCTCGATGACGAGCCGTGATTTCGGGACGCCGGTCGTGCCGCCTGTTTCAAAAACGTAAGCGGGTTTTCCGGCAAGACCTTTCGGCAACCATCGTTCGACCGGGCCACCGCGAAGGTCGTCGTCCTCAAAGTGCGGAAACTTCTTGACGTCCTCAAAACATTTGATTTCTTTACGCGGGTCAAAGCCCAGCGTCTTTGCTTTTTCGATCCAGTAGTCGCAGCCGGTTTCCGGATTGAAGTGCCATTCGACGGACTCGACAACGTGCTTGTCGAGTTTCTCCCTTGCCAGGGAAACCTTTTGTTCGAGTTCACTCACGGCAGCTTGCTCCAGTTGATTCAGGTCTGATTGGAGAGTGTTCAACAGTTGATAGTGGAATCGCCCGGTGCGGCGGTCAGTGCCGGTGAGCGACAGCCCGAAGGCGGTTGGAGTCGGTCAGGATTGGCAAATCGCAGTGCCGCGAGGGCGGGGTGGACAGGCGGGACAGCCCGGACGGCGAGGCAAATCCTCACGCGTCGAGTTGCAAAAAGAATCATAGGCCGGCCATCCGGAACTGCAATTCAACGAGCGTTTTCCCGGGAGTTGAGCGCGTCATTATTTAAGCCGATGGCAGCTCGGCAATCATCGCCTTTGTTGCTGCCTCGACGGCCTGCTCCCACTGATCCGGGGCAAGCTCCGATTTCCAGGGCTCGCGACGGTAGGCGAAGTTGATCCCTCGCGAGCTGTTTACGAGGGCTCCCAGTCCGTTCTTGTCGAAGCCGGCCACGACGTCAGACGCTCCGCCGCCCTGAGCTCCGTAGCCGGGGATGAGGAGCGGCGTGCTCGGCATGGCCGCGCGAAGTTCCGCCAGCTCGGCCGGATAGGTGGCTCCGGCGACCGCTCCGACGATGCCGTAGCCGCTGTCACCGCGGGTTTCCTGGGCAAGCCGCTCGACCACGTCGGCGACGTGCCGGTAAAGGGGCTGCCCGTCCGACTCGCGATTCTGGAACGAGGCCGAACCCGGATTGCTTGTTCGGACGAGGACGTAGATTCCCGCACCTCGTTCCCGTGCGACGTCGACAAATGGCTGGAGCGTGTCGTCGCCCAGGTACGGGCTGACGGTGAGCGAGTCGGCTCCCCAGATCGCCGCGTCCGGATCTTCGCCGGCCAGATACGCCTCGGCGTAGGCCTGAGCCGTTGAGCCAATGTCGCCTCGCTTGGCATCGCAGATCACGACCAGACCCGCCTCGCGCGCTTTCAAAATCACTCGCTGCAGCGCGAGGCAACCGGCCGGGCCGAGCTGCTCGAAAAACGCCGCCTGAGGTTTCATTGCGGGAACAAGCGGCGCGACGACGTCGATGATCCGGCTGCAGAATTCTTCGAAAGCCGACGCCGCGATGTCGTTTTCCGATCCGCCACGCGACCGGGCCGCGGCGAGCACGTCCTCAGGCAACTGGTCCAGCCGCGGGTCGAGCCCGACCAGCGCAGCGGTTTTCTTCCGGGTGACAGCGTCGTGTAATCGGTCGGCGTAGTGTCTCATGAAGCGGATTGTAGGCGGATTTCTCAGAAATCCGCAGTGAGTCGACTCGCTGTTTCCAAGCCGAATCTGCATCACGTTGAGCGAGCGATCCGCTCGCCCGGTACGACGGACGCCCCCGTCCGTCACGTCTCGGACGTGCGATCACCAGCGCCGCAAAGTGATCCGGCCAGAGAAGAGCGGGCCCTGACGGATGTGGGCATCCGTCCGCCGGGGCCTGCGGCGAAGACGATTTTTCGGTGGCGTCGGCTCACTGGGAATCGTCCTGCCACGAACCGCGTCGCCGGCCAGTTGGCACACTGCTTGCGAATGAGGCGTGCAGACTCAACGCCCGAGCCTGGCGGAATTGCGGCCAGGAACGGGAAAACAAAGTGGCCTGAGGACTCATCCTGCTGCCAGCATTTGAGGAAGATTGTGACGCAACTCGTTGAAACAAAGGGTGTTACGGACGTGGTTAGACGGAGGTCTCCGGAACGGACCGGGAATTCTCCCACGGTCATCGTCTGTGGTTTTCAGCGAGGTTTCGCGTCACACAACTCTGCTCTCATTGCGCACAGGCGAGGCATCTCTGCCTCTCTACTCGGCAGATGAAAATTCGGCTCTCGACACGTCTGTGGCCATCTGGCCAGAAGTCGGATTGAGGCAGGATCAAAGTCACGGCCGCTGACAGTTTTTTCTCGACTCATTTTTAAGCATCTAAACAGGGAGCGATCGATGTTCAGTAAAGTTCGACTGTGGCTGTTCGCAGCCATGATGACAATGACGATGATGGCCGTACCGTTCAGCTCAGCCATCGCCCAGGACGCGGACGGTGAAGCCGCTCCTGTCGGTGCCGCCGATGGGAGTGACGGAGAAGCGATGCCAGACGGAGAAGACCAGGGCGGCACCGAAGCCCCCGCCCCGGAAGCGACCGCGGTCACTCCGATCGCCTACACAGCCGAGTTCATCGTCAACAACCTGTGGATCATGATCGCAGGCATGCTGGTCTTCATCATGCACCTTGGCTTCGCGACTCTTGAAAGTGGTCTGACTCGATCAAAGAACACGGTCAACATCCTCTTTAAGAACACGATGATTATCTGCATTGGCCTGCTGACCTACGGGATCTGCGGATTCAACCTGATGTATCCTGGGTTCGATGGCGACATTCACGAGCACAGTGAGACGGGGAAACTGACAACCGAATTTGAAGATGGCGGCGTCTTCGCATTCGCAGGTTTCGGATTCCTTGCCAACGGCAATGAGCTCGCCACGGCGCCTGCACGGCCGGAGATGCCTGAAAAACCGGGTGACGATGTCACCGGGGACGCGCGAGAAGTTGCGATGGCTCGCTACGACGAAGCCCTCAGTGCATATAACGAGGCAATAAAAGATTTCGACCCGGTTGCACACGAGAAAGCTGTCACCGCCTTCAATGCGAACACGACTCAGGAGTACGCGGGCTACACGCTGTTCACCGATTTCTTCTTCCAGGCGATGTTCGCGGCGACGTGCTGCACGATCGTTTCCGGAGCGGTCGCCGGTCGAATCAAGCTGTCGTCGTTCCTGATCTTTGCGACACTCTTCGTCACCCTCAGCTATCCGATTACCGGATCGTGGCACTGGGGAGCCGGCTGGCTCAACCGCCTCGGGTTCTACGACTTTGCCGGTTCGACACTGGTTCACTCGGTCGGCGGCTGGGGAGCACTCGTCATGGCAATTCTGCTTGGGGCACGTAAGGGCAAGTACGTTGACGGCGAGGTCAAAGCGATGCCGGCGAGCAGTATGCCTCTCGCCGCGATCGGCGTCTTCCTCCTGTGGTTCGGTTGGTTTGGCTTCAACGGCGGTTCCGTTCTGAATGCCGATCCGGGCCTGGTTTCGTTGACACTCGTCACAACAACGATGGCGGCGGCGGCCGGCGGATTTTCTGCGGCGATGACTTCCTGGGTCCACAGCAGCAAGCCAGACCTCAGCATGTCGCTCAACGGAATCCTGGCTGGCCTCGTCGGCATCACTGCCGGGGCCGATCAGATGAGCGGTCTTGATGCGATCTTCATTGGCCTCATCGCCGGCGTGATCGTTTATTTCGCGGTCATCTTCATTGACACGAAACTGAAGATCGATGACCCGGTCGGTGCGATCAGCGTCCACCTCATGTGTGGAATCTGGGGCACGCTGTGCGTCGGGATCTTTGGAGCCAAAGGGTTCCTGTCCGGAGCCGGAATGGGCCAACTGACCAATCAGTTGATCGGAATCGTCGCCATCGGTGCTTTCACGGTGGTCTTCTGCCTGATCGTCGGCCTCACCCTGAAGTCGACTGTCGGGCTCCGAGTAAGTCCTGAAGAAGAGGAAAAAGGACTGGACATCGGCGAGCATGGCATGCAGGCCTACGCTCACTAATCATTCTTCCTGAGTGAGTTCTCCAGCACGGGCAGTGACCGAA
>JAQBVJ010000233.1 GCA_027623235.1 Planctomycetota bacterium | reverse complement strand
CCAGGCAGCGATTGAGTCGCTGGTCACATGCCAGCCAACCGGAAGCTGTGGACTTTCCTGACAGTCAGCACTCGCGAGTATGCGCGGAATATCGAGGATCACGACCTTTTGAGAACTCCTCACGGTTGGTCTTTCCGTCACCAGACTGGCCTCCGGAAGCACGCTCGCCAGAAGCCGCGCGGTCAGGCCCAGCGAATCGATCGCCAGCTGGTGGCTCACATCCGTTGCCAGAGTGTGAACCCGGTCCCAATCCCGTACGAAACCAGTGACCTTGCCACCGCCTGGAACGACGAGCACTTTCGACGCATCTGTCGCCGCGAACAGCCGCCGCAGTCGTTCGGTGAGGCCACTCAGCGAAAGAAGACTGCCACCGACCTTAACGACGACGACTTTTTCTCGACTCATTCTTTCACGCTTCCAGCTTCACCATGCGGGACTTGCCTCTCGAGTTCGGACACCGCATTTCCGCTCGACATCGACCGATCGCAACACGGAGACCTGTGCGAGCGAGTGAATCCGGATAATTGCTCTGACAGGTCCGAACGACCGAAAAGTGTGTACATTTCGTGATCGAAAAGTGCCCTGTTTGTCCTGCGAATCCCGACTGTCTGGGTGCGGACCGCATTTTTAACAGGTATACTCAAACTTCGCCCGGCCTACGTCATTTTCGACAGCCAGCCAGACAATGTCACGAAATCATCCGTGTCAGCCGGGCTGGCCGATTCACACATCTACACATCTACCGACTTCTGACCGGAAACTTTCTTCGGCTGAGTCATTCTGACCAGTCTAACGGCGGCTCATGAGCATCAGCATACAGGATTTGCTCCGGAACCTGACCGAGAGCGGGCTGCTTACCGACGAGGAAGTCAGCACGTTCCACGAGAGTCTCGGTCCGCGCTCTCAGCCAACTTCGGCCGAAGAGCTGGCGAAAGAACTGGTCCGGCAGAATCACCTGACAAAGCTCCAGGCCGCGGCGGTCCTGAAGGGCAAGACACGCAACCTGGTCTTTGGCGACTACATCGTGCTCGAAAAAATCGGTTCGGGTGGGATGGGCCAGGTTTTCAAAGCCAAACACAAACCGACCGGCAAACTGGTCGCGATGAAGGTGCTGTCGGCAGAGGCGATCAGTAATCGACGGCTCATTGAGCGGTTCAAGAAAGAGGCCAAGGCCATCGGCCGCCTCAAACATCCGAACATCGTTCGTGCCTACGAAGCTGGCAAGATCAACAAGATTCGCTACCTCGTCATGGAGTTCGTCGATGGCGAAAACATGCTCGCGCGAGTCAAGCGAAAAGGCCCGTTGAGCGTCGACGAAGTGGTCAACTGCGTCCTGCAGGCATCCCGCGGCCTCGATTACGCTCACCAGAAAGGCATCATTCACAGAGACATCAAACCGTCCAATCTGCTGCGCGACCGCACGAACGGGCGAGTCAAAGTCGTCGATCTAGGCCTGGCACGGGTGCAGGAACCTGAAGAGGATTCCGAAGATCAGATTCGGCTGACGATGGCGGGCCAGATGCTCGGTACCGCTCGCTTCATGGCACCCGAGCAAGTCGAAGATGCCCGCAAAGCCGACGTCCGATCCGATATCTACTCGCTCGGCTGCACGATGTACTACCTGCTTTGCGGCAAGGCCCCCTATTCCGGCGAAACCATTGCCCACACGCTCATGGCCCACGTGAGCGCTCCAATCCCGGACCTTTGCAGCAAGCGTTCCGATGTCCCGGAATGGCTTGGAAAAGTCTTTAACCGGATGATGGCGAAGAAGCCAAAAGAGCGCTACCAGTCGATGGCCGACCTTGTCGCTGACATTCAACATCACATCGCTGAATCCATCGACGACGCTAGCGTTCTTGACGAGGGGCACGAGCAGGACGACGAATATTCGGACATCGTGTCGCGCAGGGATTTGGGAGCTTCAATTGCCGACCTCTACGTGTCCTCCGAGGACATCGCCGCGGACGAAGCCGCCGATGCCGAAATCCCCGACCCTGAAGAGTTTGCATCAAGTGGCGACGACGAGTCGCCAGTCAGCGGAGACGACCTGAAGGCAACGCGCTCACCCGGTGAAGCAGGCGAAACACCGGTTGAGTTGCCCGGCGACGAGCCAGCGACCGTTCGACACGCTGGTTTCGCACGCGTCTCTCGAGGGGATGACGGCGCCGACCTCGACACTGCTGACCTGGACGCCAACCTGGAAGAGGCAGACGAAGACTTCCCGGAATCCTCAGACAAGAACACTCCTGCCGAAGAAGATTCTCAACCACGGCAGAGCGAAGGCCATCCCAAAGTTCTCGCAGATGCGCTGTCTTTCAACATCGCAGAAGAGCTGAAAGTTGCCAATGAAAGCGGCGTGACCGACTACGTCGCGCAAAAATTGCGAGGCCGGAGAGACGCAGACGATCAAGCAATGCGACGCGTTCAGATTATTGCCGGAATTCTGGGTCTGGTCGCTTTGATTTCGCTCGCGGTCTGGATTCAGTCGCAGTAGCAGTCTCAAGCAGTCGCAGATGACGCGCTCACAATTTCTCAGTCTTCTTCGATCGCCAGCGTGAACGTATTCGGTCCATCCGCGGTCACAGTCACGTGAAATTCCGGGACTGAAGAATCTCCGGCGTCCTCTCCCGGCTGCATTGGGTCGACATCGCTGCCGTCAGCGGCTTCTTCATCGTCCGCCACGACTTCCTGCGTTCCGGAGAGAATTTCTTCTTTGGTGGGCGGCCGTGTCGACTTTTTCCGCTTCAAGTCGGCTGACGAGTCTGCTGCTTCCGTCGGAGCCATCTGAACCCGAACAAGATACTCACCAGGCAGCGGGCCGCGACTCTGCGTAATAACGAAAGTACCACCGACGATCTCTCCGCCGGAAGCAGGCCCTTTCGTGTCACCTTCCGGGATAAATGCGGGCTGTTCCATCTCGGGAAGTATCATGACCATCCAGCTCCACCATCGACTGCAACAATTGTTCGAGTGGAAAACCATCAATGGTGGAAACCGTTTGTGGTTTCCGTGGTAATTGTGCAGCGCAAGACCAATCTGTTTGAGATTATTCTTACACTGGGACCGGCGAGCAGCCGCGCGAGCCTGTTGGACGGCCGGCAGAAGCAGAGCGACAAGAATTGCAATAATGGCAATCACGACAAGCAGTTCAATCAGAGTAAACCCGGTGCACTGGCCCTTTGCACGTTTCATGATTCCACCCTGTAAAGTGCAGGTGAGTTGCTGAAAGACGACGTCAGGTTCGAATGATTTTCAATACGGAAGATTCCCGATACCGCACGACGTCTGAATTCTGCAATCTCCCTTGGGGAAATTAAAACTCATCCTCGTCGACGGCTGTGGACCGGCGGCTCAACGCCTGACGGCCTTGCAGTGACCACTGACGTCCGTCACGATTGGGATCGCTCAGGAAGAGCTTCCGCATTCAGATGAATAATCACTAAATCCCGGGCCACGGAGGATCAGATTCGTGAATTTCAGTCATCGAAGCCGACAGATTCTGACACCATTTCTTGTCCTCGCGTCGGCTGCCAGCATCGCATCTGTTGAGGTTCGGGCCGACGACAAGAGCCGCAAGGTTGTTAACGGGATCTTCCGGATTCTGATTGAGTCTCAGGGTGGCGGTCAGCCGCCGGGACCTCGGCCTTCTGCAGTCAGACCCGTCCAGGCAACTCCCGAACTGGTGAAGCGTTGTCCGGGTACCAGAAGGAGTCTGCGGGACTCTACGAGCTGTTACAGAAGGAGTCGCAGAGACAGCCGCAGGTGCGGACACTGCTCGGAGACGCGTTGGCAGTTCAGGCACGGTCCGATTCGCTCGCCCGAAGAAGCCTGACCATCGAAGACCACCAGGTTCTCACAAAGGATTCCGTGCAGTTAGATCGTGACTGGCGTGTGTTGTCCTATCGCCTTCGGCAATTGCCCGGGATTTCGGCTCCCTGTCGGGAGTGTGTCGGGCGACTGGACGGATATGGAAATCAGCTTTGCAGTGTTCTGACGTTTGAGCCTCAAATTGATCGACGCTCACTCGTGCAGCAAAGTGACGCGTTGGTCATTCACCTGCGGAGACTCATTGACGACATCGGATATGAACTGCGTCGAGATCGAAATCGCGACAGCCTGATTGTCGCAGCCGGGCAGGTTCATCAGGCTGCTGTCGATTTCTCACGACGAGCTCACGATGGGGCAAAGTACGAACTACTTGTCACATCGTATCGGCGTTTCCTGAAGATGTGGTCTCCGCTTGCCCGCACGGTGTGCAGTGTCGAAAGCCACTTCATCGAACGAAGCACCTTGAGCGTTCAGCAGGCGGACCAGGCAATTCATGAATTACTCTGGTTGCCGCGAGATCTGGACCGAAATCTACTGATTCAGCTGACTTCAGGAATCTCGGTCGAGGTCGATCGGATTTTTTCGACCGTGACTCTCGCGATGCTGATTCAGCTGCCCGGGTACGACGACATCCCCGCCAACGCGTCGGAGTTCTATGGTGTCTGTGCGAACTTCGCGGACTGCGTCGAGCGTAATGAGAGTCGCGAGGACCTCATCGGCGCGTACGAGTATCTGCCTGCAGCATGGGTCGCATTTTCGCGACACTTCCGCTCCGTGGATGACGTGGCGATTCGCCAGGGCCAGCGCACACTTAGTCCTTGAACTGCCACGCTTTAGAGCGTTTTCGTTGTCCTCAATCG
>JAQBVJ010000094.1 GCA_027623235.1 Planctomycetota bacterium | reverse complement strand
TTTACACCACTCTGTTCACCTGCTGGTTTTAACGCGCCCATCCGTGGCTGGTTCTAACGCGCCTCCTGACATTCCACCACGGCTTCATAGTCGCGACACGAAACGCCGCGCACCATTTTCGTGAGCGCCGCGTCCGGCATGGCATCGGCCGACTGCAGCATCGAGTACACATCCAGGTCGACTTCCATGCCGCCGATACTGCGAACTCGCGGACGACGAACGGCCACCTTCTGACCACCGAGAATCACATAACCAGGCTGGCTTCCATGCCGACAGTTTTCACGATTTGGATCGCGCGAATTCTTCTGACCGCAGAGCCTGACGACATCGTCTTCGAGCAGGTGCGCGGCAATCTGCACGCCCATCTCAACAGCAAATCCCTTCAACGATGCGTGCATCAGCCCGCGAAGTTCGTCCGCATCCGAAACAGCAAATCCATCCATCGAAAACAACGGCTCCGACGCTTCGGGAGTTCGCTTCGAAGCCGGCTTTCGCGACTTTGCATTCCGGCCAGCCGCTTCGTCAGTCACCGCTCTTTCCACGGCATCCAGACAAGCGGCATCAGGCATCTTCTCCGAAGACATCGTTGACGATTCAGAGTACGCTACAGACATGACGGTTTCTCCTTTTCAGACTTCTGAAAAATCACAACAGGAGACTATCTCCTGCAGGGGAAACCGTCACTCTTTTCAACTATTCAGCGGACATTCTCACCGTTGTCATCCGCGGGGGCCGGTGCGGGTGGGACGGCATCTTCCTGGATGGGTTCCGGGACCGGCGTCGGAGCCGCGTTCTCAACAGCCGTGCCGGGGGCCGACTGGTAGGGCACCCAGACATTATTCACTTTCATCCATGCCTGATTCCTGCTGGCGTGCTCGTGCTTTCGCCAGTGCCACTGCCTGGGATCGGGCTTCGGCGGCAGCATGTTCGGGCGAGGCTGCCAGGTCGGGACCTGCTGGTAGTAGTAACCCATCTGAGCCGTGTCCGTCGGCTGCCCGATGACCGGGTAGCTTCGTACCGGCTGTGACTGCTTCGCCGTTCCTGCTCCGTACCAATCGTTCGGAGTGTACTGCGTGTAGGTGACGTACTGTCGCGAGACTGGCCATTTGCCGGGTACGTCCCAGCCGTGATCCGGAGAGACCGCGTAGTAATTCGGATCGAGCGTCCAGCGAACAGCCGGGAATGTCCAGAAGCTGTGGCCACCGGAGCAGTAGGCGTTCCCGCAGGCACAGCATCCGCCAAGCAGCGGAACCTGCATCTTCGTCCAATAGGTCGGATTCGGAGGCTGATACTGCTTCTGCGGAACGACGTACGAATACGTCTTCGTATCCGGCGCGTCGCCGTCTTCAGCGACCAGGTTTGCGGAGAACACTGCCGCAGTCAGGACGGCAAGCACCGTCATTGAAAGAATCAATCTCAGTGACATGACACGTCTTCCTATTGAAGAGTCGCAAAGGAACGAGGAAAAGTCCTCGCAGCTACTTCTGCGACGGGTTCCTGACATTGTAGAGAGGAGTAATCCGGCTCGACGGAATCCCCCAGCTGTAGTTGTACTGATGCCGCACGTTCGGCGCGACCGGGATGACCGTCGGCACGCCGGTGTGAGGTGACGCAAAGACCTGACTGTCTCGCGGGTCGTGATACTGAGGTTCCGTCGCGTAAACCCGGGCGTAAGTTCCCGCCAGCGGAATTCCGCTGCCGTCTCCACCAGACGGGATGAAGTAGTTCAACTTGCCCCGGAGATGACCTCCCAGGATCGCGCTGCGGTATCGGGACCGGCACTTGTACATCTCCCACTCGTTGGCCAGCCACGAGTTTGAACAACCGTCGCAGCTGTCGCCAAACAGCGAGTGTCGGGCTTTGCATTTCCAGCTGTGGATATCGCCGTGCAGGTCGCCCAGCGTGTAAGACGGTCGGCAGAGATACGGGTTGTTCATCATCGCGGCGACGGCTCCGCAGTTGCACGGGCCACCGGAGTGAGCCTGACAGCCCGGTCGGCAGCCGCCCACCACGCCATGTCCGTTACACCCGACACAGCCTCGACCATAACAGCTTCCGCACTGAAATCCGGGGAAGGCTCCTGAGGTCGAGCAGGCTCCGGTCCGGCATCCGGCTGGACTGCATCCGGCATGCCCACAGGCTCCTGGACCGCAGTTGCCGACTCGGGCGACTCCGTCCGCGGGGGCCGCAGTCTCCATCGGCTTCGCAACCGCGGCGGGCGCGGATGTCTCCGCTGGAGCCGCTGCAGGTGCTTCCGCGGGGGGAGCTTTCTGAACGGCCGGTGCCGCTTCCTGGAACGGGTTGAATGTGATCTCAACAGGCTCCGTGGCCAGAGCCAGTATCGGGCTGATCAGAACGGCCAGTGCCGGCAGCCATTGTCGCATCATTTTTGTCAGCATGGTTCTCGTCCTTGATCCGGCTGTTGGTTGTCTTCGGAATTCCTGTCGAGGCGGGTTCCGGTGCCCGGCCTCAACCGACGCGCGACCGCCCGGAGAATCAGTTCGCGGATCTCGGGAAGAACGCGGCGAGTGGGTTGTAGTCCGTCCGGTACTTGACTTTGACTTCCGTACCGACTGGTTCCCAGGTGTCGTGTGACTCGACGCCGAACGGAGTCCACAGCCAGTGGCCTTTCACCCGGTAGTAGTAAGGCGGGTACATCGCCCGATACTCGTGTGCGTAAAGCATCTCGTGTGGAGCGAATGCCTGGTTCGTGTACATCGTTCCGCCAACCTGCACCGGCACATTCTGCACTGGACACGGATAAAGTGGTGCCGAGAACGACGGCATGCGGCTGTGGGCATGAGCCTGTTGAAAGTTCATTCGACCGGCCATCGGATAACCGGCGGCCATGCGAGGAATCTGCGGCTGAATGTACTGCCCCTGCAGTGCCTGTGCGGAAGCCGAACTGGTGTCGACGACGCTCACTGCAACCACGGCCAGAGCCGCTGCGAAAATACGAATCATATCTCCCCCTCCTTGAGGCCTGCGTCAGGCCGGACGACTCGGCGTCAGAGTCCGATTTGCTGTTCTCCGTGCTTCGACTGCTCCCATTGAGACGATTGTGTCGCAGGAGAATCGGTCGAGGCCGTACAGAGATTCGGTCAGGCCGGATTGCTCCAATCAATCATTCTGTGAGTCTCGACCGGATTCCGCCGGCTTTGCGGAACATCTTGCTGTTTAGGGAGTTACGCGCGATGTAATCTTCGGAAAAAGCGTTGAGACCGACACAATCCGAGCAGTCCGATTGGTGGGAAAACTCACCGTATCCGCTACACTTTAGCGCTTCCGGCGGAGCGTTCCGGGGACTCCCGAGCCGCTCGCCTGCTGCCCCGGCATCGCGTGACAATCAACACTCGGTCACTCGACGGCGGAGCAGCAGAGCGTAATTCCGCAACAGAGATCACAGGAAGATAACAGCTCGGGAGGGACCCTTGGCGAAGAAGAAGGCTGCGAAAAAAAAGGCCACAAAGAAGGCGACGGCTCGTAAGTCGAGCGCGAAGAAATCCGCCTCCAGATCAAAGGCTTCGCGCGCCAGGAAGGCTGCTGCGAAAAAGAAGGCCGCGAAAAGAACGACGGCGAGAAAACCGACCGCTTCGAAGCCGGCTCGCGCAAAGACGGCACCGACGTCGCAGAGTTCGGCCGCCGAGGCACCAAAGACTGCCACGAGGAGATCGACGCCCGACAAACGTGTTGCCCTCGCGAAGAAAAGCGGTGACGACGATTCGCACGATTCGCTCAATGTCTCGCCCAATCAGAATGGCGATCACCTTGAGTTTGTTTCGATCAGCCAGGAAACCCGCCGCCGGTACCTCAATTACGCGATGTCGGTCATCCAGTCGCGCGCCCTGCCGGACGTCCGCGACGGGCTCAAGCCGGTCCAGCGCCGAGTCCTTTTTGTGATGTACGATGGACTGCACCTGTTGCACACAGCGAAGACGCGTAAGTGTGCGAAAATCACTGGTGACACAACAGGCAACTATCATCCACACGGCGAGGAAGCTGTTTACGACACGCTGGTGCGATTGGCTCAGGATTTTACGTATCGCTACCCGCTAATAGACGGACAGGGCAATTTCGGATCAGTTATGGGACTTCCAGCGGCCGCCCGACGTTACACCGAGGCGCGTCTCACCGGAATCGCCGAACATCTGATGAGTGAACTGCGGTACGACACCGTAGAAATGCGGCCAACCTACGATGGCGTCATGAAAGAGCCGGTCGTCCTGCCGGCCCGCTATCCGAACCTTCTCGTGAACGGGACGCAGGGAATCGCCGTCGGCATGGCGACCAGCATCCCGCCTCACAATCTTGGTGAGGTCATCAGCGCCTGCGTCCATCTGATCGACAATGCCGACGCGACCGTGGCTCAGCTCATGAAGTACGTCAAAGGACCGGACTTCCCGCTCGGCGGTCGCATCGTGACCGACCGGCGGGACATCCGCACGATGTACGAGGAAGGCCGCGGCTCTGTCAAAGTCCGTGGCGAGTGGCGATTCGACCGCGAAAGAAAGAAAGAAGTTCGAAACCGCCTGGTGATCTACTCGGTCCCCTACAACGTCGAGACCGGCCCGCTTCAGGCGGAAATCGGCAACATCATCGCCAACCGCAAGCTGCCTCAACTGCTCGAAGTGAACGACGAGACTGATGAGAGAAACGGTCTGCGAGTCGTCCTCGACCTGAAATCCGGGGCCGACCCGGACGCGGTCATCGCGTACCTCTATAAACACACGAGTCTCGAACAGAACTTTTCCTACAACGCGACATGTCTTGTCCCCGGCGATTCAGGAATCCTCGGCCCGGCGCGAGTCAACCTGGTCGATATGCTGCGGCACTTTCTGGTCTTCCGCCAGGAAACGGTCCGGCGGCGATTTCAGTATCAGCTCGCGCAGCTCGAGCGGCGGATTCACATTCTGGAAGGTTTCTGCATCATCTTCGACGGGCTCGACAGGGCTCTGAAGATCATTCGAGCGAGTACTGGCAAGAAGGACGCCGCCGAGAAACTGATGAAGGAGTTTCCGCTCGACGAAATTCAGACTTACGCGATCCTCGAACTGCAGCTGTACCGGATTTCCAGGCTGGAAATCGACGACATCCGCGAAGAGCTGGCTGAGAAAGAAAAAGAGGCGAATCGAATTCGAGGCATTCTCAAGTCCGAAGCGAAGCTGTGGAGCATCGTGAAGAGGGAACTGCAGGAACTCTCGAATGAGTTTTCTGACAAACGTCGGACTGGCATTGGATCGTCAGAGGAAATCGCGGAGTTCTCTGCCGATACCTACATCGTCCGGGAAAATACGAACGTCGTGATCTCTCGCGAAGGCTGGATCAAACGTGTCGGCCGGCTCGCGAAAGTCGAAAGCACGCGAGTCCGCGATGGAGACAGCGTCCTGCAGGTGTGCCCAGGCAGCACGGTCGACAACGTGATTTTCTTCTCGTCTGAAGGAGTCGCGTATACGGTCTCAATCGATCAGGTCCTTCCCTCAGCCGGCTATGGAGAACCGCTTGCCAAGCACGTCCGCATGGCTGACGGGGCGAGTGTCGTCGCGGCCATTTCCACGGACGCCCGCTTCACACCCGGCGACGAAGTCGAAGACGACGCCAGCACGCCTCCGCACCTGCTTGTCGCGACGGCGGCCGGGCAGGTCATGCGGGTTTCACTCAGCACGTTCCGCCCCACATCCACCAAAGTCGGCCGCAAGTTCTGTCGGCTTCGCAAGGGGGATCGAGTCGTCCATGTGGAACTGATTCGGGACCACCAGACGATGTTTCTGGCCTCGCAGGATGCCCGCATCATTCACTTCTCGCTGGACGAAGTTCCGATCCTCTCCGGGCCGGGCATCGGCGTGAAGGGGATCAAAATGGCAAAGGACGACACCGTCCTCGGAGCAAAACTCCTCAGCCGTCCCAGCGACGCGCTCCGGGTCAACAACAACAACGGGACGACGCTGAGTTTCGGCCAGATGAAATACAACGTCACTTCGCGAGCGGGCAAAGGTGTCAAGACAAGCCAGCGAAACACGTTCACCGAAATTCTCCCCGAGCCGATCGAACTGATCGACTGGGCCGAACTGGAAGAATAGACTCCGGCCCGTGTCCGCCGTTTCACTCGGTGCGGACACATTTAAGGATCTCCCCAGGATGGAACCTGAAAGAGAGATAATTCATGGCAGCCGTTGTTGAACCGAAATCTTCGTACAGAGCCAGCGATATCGACGTCCTTGAAGGGCTCGAGGCTGTGCGGATGCGGCCGTCGATGTACATCGGAGGTGTCGACAGCAAGGGGCTGCATCATCTTCTGTGGGAGGTTGTCGACAACTCCGTCGACGAGTACCTCGCCAGTCACTGCACCGAAATCAAAGTCACGCTTCACAAAGACGGCTCGTCCTGTACCGTCGCGGACAACGGGCGAGGGATTCCGGTCGACACTCACAAGAAGTACAAGAAGTCGGCGCTGGAGGTCATCCTCACGATGCTTCACGCGGGCGGGAAATTCTCGGACAAGAACTACACCCGCAGTGGCGGCCTGCATGGGGTCGGTTCGTCGGTCGTCAACGCTCTTTCTGTCGAGATGACCGCGACAATTCATCGAGACGGCCATGAATATTTTCAGGCCTATCGTCGAGGCGTGCCGAAAGCTCCGGTCAAGAAAGTGAAACCCTTTCGAGGCCACGGAACCCGAATCTTCTTCAAGCCGGATGAGAAGATTTTTCGGACCATCCACTTCAACAGTGACATCATCCGACAGCACCTGGAAGACATCTCGTTCATCCATGCGGGCTTGAAAATCACGTATGTCGATGAGCCGAAAGGTGAGACGTACGACTACGCCAACCCGGCTGGCATCTCCGCGTACCTCGATAAGATCATTCAGGAAGAGAAGCGTAAACCCGCTCACGAAGAGGTCTTTTCTTCGGAGCGTGACCTCGAAGGCGGCACACGGGTTGAAGTCGTTCTTCGCTGGACGGAATCCACCGACGCGTGGGTCAGGAGCTACGTCAACGGGATTCGAACTCACGCTGGCGGCACGCACGAAAATGGATTTCGCCAGGGCGTCACGAAGGCCGTTAAGAATTACATGGATGTCCATGAGATCCGTCCGAAAGGCGTTTCGATCGGACCGGAGGATATTCGAGAAGGCACGTGCGGAATTCTCTCGATCTTCCATTCGGACCCGATGTTTCAGGGACAGACCAAGGAAAAACTGAACAACCCGGAAGTCGCGGCTCAGGTCGAAGGCGTCGTCAGACCCGGCGTCGAAACGTGGCTCAACAATAACCCGTCCGTCGCCGACGCGATCGTCTATCGAGTGATCCTCTCTGCGAAAGCCAGGGCCGCCAGCCGCGAGGCGATCAAAGACGTCAAACGAAAATCCGCATCCAGCAAGAGGGTCACCCTGCCAGGCAAACTGCTGGACTGCCGCTCCAGGAGTACCGACGACTCAGAACTGTTCATTGTCGAAGGCGACTCGGCGGGAGGTTCCGCCGGGATGGGGCGAGACAGTCGGACTCAGGCGATTCTTCCACTGCGCGGAAAAGTCCTCAACACCGAAACGCTGTCCACATCACGAGTCCTGGCAAACCAGGAACTCAAGGATCTCGTTGAGACTCTCGGAACGGGAATCGGAAACAGCTTCGACATCCGTCGGCTGCGGTACGGCCGAATTGTCCTGCTCATGGATGCGGACAGTGACGGCTACCACATCAGCACGCTGTTGTTGACATTTTTCTTCCGCCACATGATCGACCTCGTCCGCCAGGGCAAGGTCTTCCTCGCCCAGCCTCCGCTGTACCGCATCACGGTCGGCACGCAGGTCCACTACGCTCAGGACGATGCTCACAAAGAAGAAATCACCAGCAGCCTGGCAGCCAATCGAAAGTACGAGGTCACGCGGTTCAAAGGCCTCGGCGAAATGACGGCTCAGCAACTGAAAGAAACGACCCTCGACGTCAAAACGCGAACGCTGTTGCAGGTGAACATCGAAAGTCAGGTCGACGCCGACCGCACCTTCCAGCAACTGCTCGGCAAAGACCCCAGCGAGCGATACCGGGTGATCATGGAAGAATCCGCGCTGGTGGATGACCTCGATGTTTAGGTCGTGACGCTGACATCTTTCCAGGGCGGTGAGCAAACATGATTGAGATCGAACCTGGATCGATGTGGATTGGCAATGCTTCAGACGCAAGAAACCCTCGAAGCCTCTTCGACTGCGAGATTGCTGCCGTTATGGATCTGGCGTGGGATGAACCAGCGGCTCAGTTGCCGCGTGAGATCATCTATTGTCGGTTCCCGCTGGTGGACGGCGATGGAAACTCCACGGAAATCCTGACTCTTGCCGTGAGGACTCTGGTCGAACTTTACTCGTGCGGAATACGAACGCTCGTCGCTTGCAGTGCTGGAATGAGTCGCTCGCCGGCAGTCCTCGCCGCGGCACTTTCGGTCATTCGAAACGAAGATGCCGATGCTGTGCTGGGGAAGATTGGACAGCGACGATCACTTGAGGTTTCGCCGCCTCTCTGGGAACAGTTGATTGCGATTCTTCCCGCTGTCCATCGCCCGTCTCAGTGAAGTGTCGGTTCCGTGTTACTACACTTCCTGATTCTCACTCAAGTGGATCTGGATGGAGTCACTCATGCGAACTCTGCTCATTGCCATGCTGCTGGCTGGGGTTTCTGAATTCGGTTCGACGGGATTCGCTGCGGTGTCAATTCATCGCGATGCTGTCAACGGTGTCGTTCTCGGCGGAGATGTCGCTGTTTACGGAGCTCCGCCGGATCTCGAGAAGGGCGTTAAGCATGTGTTGCTGACTCATCATCGGCGGGACGTTTTGCGGGACGCACGCAAGCTGGCGGCGGCTGGTGTCAAAGTGGTTGCTCCCAGGGATGAGGAAGCGCTGATTGCCAGGCCAGGGGAGTTCTGGCAGGAGTTCAGCACGAAGCGGTTTCACGACTACGCGCAGCAGTCGACGAAGATTCTCGGCGAGCCGCTCAAGGTCGATCGATGGGTGGAGGATGGCGACGAATTCGAACTGGGAGGCAAGACCTTTCGAGTCATTTCGACGCCTGGATTCACTCGCGGCGCCGTCTCGTACATCACCATGGACGGAAATCGAAAGACCGCTTTCACGGGAGACCTGATCTATGGCGACGGGCAGATTCTCGACCTGTACAGTTTTCAGGATGCGATTCCCGAGGCAAAAGTCGGCGGCTATCACGGGTACGGCGGCCGGCTGGCTCAGCTGATCTCCAGTCTCCGAAAAATCCGGGACGAAAAGCCGGACGTCATCATCCCGGCGCGAGGGCCGCTGATCCCCAGACCGGCTCAGTCGATCGACAAGTTGATCTCTCGCGTTCAGGCCCTCTACGCAAACTACCTCTCAACAAACGCCCTCAACTGGTACTTCAAAGAGGAGCGGATGACAATCTGCGGCCGGCGCGTGCTCGGCGAGGATGCCGACATCAAGCTGATGCCGTATTCGCTGCACCAGGAAACGCCTGACTGGATCTGGGAGCAGGCAACCAGCCGGATGATCATCTCCGACGATGGGCATGGCATTCTGCTCGACTGCGGCTACCAGCGGGTCATCGATGGCGTCAAAAAACTGATGGCACAAGGGCTCGTCAAAAAAGTCGACGGCATCTTCGTGACTCACTACCACGACGATCACACCGACATGGTCCAGGCCGCGGCCGAGGAGTTTGGCTGCCCGATCTATTCGACGCTGGAGTACGAAGACATCCTGGAGAACCCGGCGGCGTATCACATGCCGGCGATGACGGCCAATCCGATGAAAGACGTCATCGGCAAAAAGTCAGGCAGTAAAATGAAGTGGAAAGAATTTGACCTCACGTTCGAGTTCTTCCCCGGTCAGGCGCTTTACCACGGAGCGTTATTGGTCAAGCGAGGCAAGGACACACCCGTCTTCTTCATTGGCGATGCCTTCTCGCCGTCCGGCATCGACGATTATTGCGTGCTCAACCGAAACCTGGCTCACAAGGACCAGGGGTATCAGTTCTGTCTGGAGCGAGTCGCGAAGCTCGGTGAGAATCACTGGCTCATCAATGAGCACATTCCTCACGTCTTTCGTTTCTCGCCGAAGGAAATGGACTACCTCCAGACGAACTATAAAAAACGAGTGGAAATGCTTCGCGAACTGAGTCCTTGGGACGACCCGAACTACGCCATCGACGAGCACTGGGCCGTGTTTTACCCGTATGGCCTCAAGGCGAAGCCCGGCGAGACGGTCGAAGTGGAAGTCCGAGTGACAAACCACTCACCACAGGCCCGGGCCTTCAAAGTTACTCCCAACGCCGGAGCCGGGTTCGGCCCGATGTCGAGTGGCGTGTGGCTGACACTGGAGCCAGACACCACGGAAAGCGTCCCGCTCAAAGTACGAGTTCCGCAGACGCCAGGCACCTGGATCGTCACGGCGGACATCGAATCAAAAGGGATGACGTTTCACGACTGGGCCGAGGCGCTCATCACGGTCGAGTGATTTTGATGCGGTCATTTTGAACAGTAGGCACGAAGGAAACACAGTTTCAGGTGACGAGCATGGGGGCTTTGCCAGATTCAACGGCACCCCTTCGTTCACTTCGTTTCTTCTGTTTAAAGAAAGACAACACCATGTCACCACAAAGGGAAACCGCACGCTTACTCGGCAGGTGCCTGGCTGCTGTCCTCGTGACGGCCTCGCGCTTTGCTTTCGCTCACCCCGTGTCGATGTCGGAAGCCGTCGTGGACGTTCGGCCGGACCGGACCGATGTGCAACTGCAGGTGCTGGTCGAGGAACTCACGCTGCATTATCCGGTGTCAGCGAATGGCGACGGGATTTTCCCGGCGGACGAGTTGCGGAAACACGCGGAGCAACACGCCGATTTTCTGAAGCGGGATCTGCTGCTGCTCGACGGAAAGGGGAACCGGCTGAAGTGTCTTTCGACCGGGACTGAGGCCGAAGCGATTGCCGATGAGGGAGTTGCTCAGACCGCTCTTAAGAATCTTTCGGTCAAATATCGATTTCAGTTCGGTCCGGTCGGTGACACCGGGTTCGTCACGGTGTCGCAGGCTTTTGGCGGTGCAGACGCAATTCTTCCATCCATCATGGACTGCATGGTGATGCAGGCTGGCGTGCTCGCCGACGCACCCGCGCAGCTGCTTTCGAAGCAGTCGCTCACGGTGAAAATCGACTGGGCCTCGCCGCCGAAGCCGCTGAAGAACTGGCGTGAGCTGCGTCTGCTTCGGGAGAAGCGGGTTCAGGAGCAACTTGGCATCGCCAGCTACGGCGGGCTTTACTCGTTCATTTATGTGACGCCGCATGAGGTTCGTCACGAGGTCCTGGTGCCGCTGCTGACTCTGGAATCCTGGGTCAAGCTCAAACGACGCGACCCGGATTTTCTCGATGTCGAAGAACAGATCGCGGCACGACCAGACATCGAGGCATTCTTCTCTGAGCGGAATCCGGTGTTGATCGATGGTGCCCGAGTGAAGCCGGTTGTCGATCGAGTCAGTTTCTTCGGACTCGACATCAGTGACTTCGCCGTGAACTCGAAGCCCCGCCGTGTCGGAGTTTATCAGGCGCGCGTCGGAGTGATTCTTACGTATCCGGTGGCGCGACGGGCAGTCACAAAATCGCCTCAGTCAGAGATACCTCTGCAAGGGCCGCGTCGAGTCGACCTCACGTGGGACACGTTCAACAAGCATGCTGGATTCCTGAGAAGCATCGTCTATGTTCACGACGGCGAGCCGGTTGAACGATTTCTGAAGCCAGATCAAACCACGTTTTCATGGGAAGCCTCGCCGGAAGAACTTGCACCGCAGCCAGGCATGGCGCCGGTCGCGTCCCGATTGATGAGAGCTCCCAACCTGACTGAGTCCGAAACGATCGCCGAGAGCATTCTTGGAAACGTCTACCGCGCCTTCGAGTACCGCGACGAGGAAGCGACTTACGACGCGCTCGCGATGAGCGTCGATGGCCCTCTGCTTCGCACGCTGTATCTGCAGATTCGAAAATCGCTGATGATTTCTGAGCAGGGCGACGCACGGTCGCGGATCGTCAGTGTGCGTGCCGTTACGTCGGACCTTGTCACGGCGACGAAGGGTGAGTTTGACGTCGACCTGACCTGGCGGGCGAATGGGCAGGTCGAACACTGGGGGCACATTCACAGCCGCGAGAACGAGCACCGGGCACGGCTGACAGTCGCTGATCGGGACGGCTCGTGGAAGCTCATCGCGTGCCGGTTTCTCGGACAGAAACGGGTGCGGTTTCAGACGAACCTGCGGAAGAAAAAGGACGCCATGAGAGCGCGGTGCGGGTGACTCACAAATGTCGCGCGACCATTGCCTGCAGCCGCACCTCAAACGGCGGAGGTCGTCACGCGGCTTTGCGGTCCGAGTCGGAATTCTGCTGAGAGTTCGCCAGAGCCGTTTCGAATCGAACGGTGTCCGACTTCTCAGACTTCTGGCCGATCTGTCCAACGAAGAAGCTGACATACATCAGTCCTCCGGAAACGACGAATGCCAGAACACATCCAATGGCGGCGATGTGGTCGTCAGAAGGGTTGTTCAGCAGATCCATGTGATTACTCGCAGTCCGGTTTGGAAGCAGCATTGCGGATGAGCAGGGTGCCTTACTGTTTTCGGACGTTCGGCCGGCCGCGCTTCAATTCCGCCGGAAGTCAAACCGGAAGGAGGCAGATTGGCGGTGTCTCGTAGACATTTTGAGGCCAGGGCGGAGCGGCACAGTCGTGTGTGCGTCTCGCGGCCATTTTTCCGCGAATTCACCTCACGCCGCAAAAACCTTCAAGTTGAAGCTTTGGCCGCTTGTGGACTCCGTCGGAACATTCCGCCGGACAAAGTCGTATTGACCGGAAACCCGTGACACAACTACAGATACGCTCGTCATCGACCTGCCGGAATCTGATCTGATGATCGCTCGTCGGAGACACGACCGCGGAATTCCATGGACGGTTTTCCGGGAGAAGGAACTCCTGCGGCAGTCAGCAACGACTGTCCCGATTTCGCCCTGCGATGCACACTCTGCAGCGATACATCTTTAAAGAGCTGGTCCGGGTTCTCCTGATCATTATCCTGGTGCTCACCGTGCTGCTGGTGTTTGTGGGAGTGTTCCGCGAAGTCAGTGAGAGCGGGCTGGGGCCTCTGCAGGTCCTGCAAATCCTCCCCTACGTCGTGCCGAGCATGCTGCCGTTCACGATTCCCGCGACGTTGCTGCTGGCGGTCTGCGTTGTTTATGGCCGACTGTCGGCTGACCACGAGATTACGGCGGCCAAAGCGGCAGGAGTCAACGCCATCTCACTTCTGCTGCCGGCGTTCTTTCTGGGGACGGTGCTCACGGTCTTTTCGCTCCTGTTGAACGATCAGGTGATCCCGTGGTCCGTTGCCAATATCCAGCGGATTGCCACTCTCGCAATGGAGGACATTTTCTTCGATGTGCTGGCCTCGCAAAACCTTGTGGAGGACCCTGCCAACGGCGTCACAATTACGGTCAGCCGAGTTGACCGCGAACAGCGAAAGCTGATTCGGCCGATCATCCGATTCTCGCCAAACGGAGACGACCCGGTCATCGTGCAGGCCGAGGAAGCGACTCTTCGATTCGATCTCGAGCACGAGCAGGCGGTGTTACGGCTCAAAGAAGCTCACGTCGATGCGCCGGGAGAGATCTCGATGAAGCTGAAGGATCGAGAGTTTGCGTTTCCGTTGACGCTGGGCGGGAAGATCAAACCTCGCCATAAGAGCATTCAGCAGATCCGCAAACACATCGCGGAGATTCGGGACGAGATTCGCCGGTCTCAGGAAGAGAAGGCTGTCGATGCGGCATTCACACTGGCCATGGGTCAGTACGAAAACTTCGTCACACCCGAATTTCAATCCTACGACAGTCAGATCGTCTCCAGCCGAACCAGCACCAACAAGCACCGCACCGAGCTGCACAATCGGTTCGCACTTTCGTGCAGCTGCTTTTTCTTCGCGCTCGTCGGTGGACCGTTTTCGATCGTGCAGGCTCGGCGGCAGTTCCTGACGACGTTCTTTCTGTGTTTCGTGCCGATTCTGCTGATCTACTATCCGGTCGTGCTTCTCATGATGAATCTCGCCAAGCACGGCGCGGTGGACCCGGCGTGGGCGATGTGGACGGGCAATATCATTCTGCTTCTGGCCGCCTGGCGAGTCATCGGCAAGGCCGTCCAGCACTGACCCGGACGGTTCCGTAAGTGACACTTCCTGGCCGCCGAAGCGGTGTCACTGTTTGACAGTCGCGAGCACTTTTCGAGCCAGGCCTCGACCCCACTCTTTCATCGTGCCGGTCCCTACTTTGTTCTCGATTGTCGGCTCGTAAGTGTCGCGCAGATTTCGCAACGCGACGAGTCCCTTGCTGTCGACTCCGCCGGCGAGTTCCCGGACGGTCCATGCCGTCAGCTGCTCCGCGACGGGAGACTCGGTCAACTCGGCCACGGCAGCTCTTTCCAGAGCCGTTCGCTGAGAGATCTCTGCGTTGTACATCGGCCGGTCATTGTTCTGCTGGTTTGCGACGAGGGCGAGGTAGTTTTTCTTCGTCGTCGCCAGCAGTTCCGCGTCAGCCGGCGCGAGCGTCGACTCGTCCAGATCGGACAGACATTGAAGCGTGAATGAGTTGCCGATGCTGGCGAGCCTGCTGACCGCCACCCGCCATCCGGGGTGAGCTGGCGTCGCGGCGACGTCATGAAGCTTCACCCAGACAGACGGGTGACTGAAACAGGAATAGGCCATGAATGCGGATTCGCGAATCACATCGGACTCGGTCGGATCGTCCGCCACCGTGAGGAGCTCACTGATCGGATACTTCTCCGTGTCCAGCTTCGGGTAAAAGTGTGTCATTGAGAGAAATGCCGCCTGCCGGACTTTGGTGTCAGCGTGTCAGGTCAGGGCCATGGTCTTGCCAAGCCACGGTTCGTAGTAGTGACCGGAGGCGACGAACCCGTCGATCGCCCGAAGAACCTGATGGCGGTAGACCTTTCCAGCTTCTGCCGTTTTTCGATCACCGAAATCGTCCAGCGTGGCCGGCGCGTCGACGTGGGCCAGCACGTCTTCCGGCTTGAGCGGCGCCAGTGCCGAACTCACGTCCTGCAGCTTCAAATTCTTCTTCGAACCCAGTGATTTGTGCCCGGCGTCCGCCAAAATGAAATGAAATTCTCATTCGAGGAATGCCATCAATGAGAACTTCCGTCTGCTGCGTCCCCTTCGAAATCGGTCCCGTGTTGAGTTTCACTTCGAGCGGATACTCAATCGGTGTCTGCGCCGCGAAGTCGATCCGACCGGAACTGAGCAGCCTGCGCTGCGGAATTCGACCTCGCCTGCCTTCCTGGATTCCCCCTCGCGTCAGGCCCGACAACGCGGACCGCGACGTTGTCACAAGAACATCGTGCTGACCGGACAACATCAACGCCAGTTCCTCGGCCGTGTAACGATTAGCCCCTTTGACCCCGCGATACCCGGGAATCGGATCGACGTTTGGCCCGACGGCGGAGATCAGAATCTCCAGCGTTGGCAACTCTGACTGGTTCTTCACCGTCAGGCGGACGTCGGCAAGGTTTCGCCCATCACGATCATCGTGATAGTCGAAACGCGGCACGGGCCTTGGCGCACGAGCTGGCTTGTCGATGACCGTCGCGTTGTCATCGGCGTGCGATCGTTGAATCACTGAGAGCGCCACACACGGCAGAATGAAAGCGAGCGGAAGAGTCCGATTCATGGAAACCTCAATTACAGAGAGTCAGGATGAATTTTGTGCGGACATTGGAACCACGGAATTCAGGGAAAGGCACGGAAGTTGGCAAGGCAGCCCTTTCTGTGACGTCTGTGTTTTTCGTGGTTTCAATGTCCGCGAAAAACTCAATCTGACAGTCCGTAACTCAGCAGGAGCCAATTCAACCAGGCGAACAATGACGGTGGGGTCGGTTGATGCTATCGGGCATCGGAGCACCGTCAACAAGTCACTCCGGTGAGAAGGCCGCCCACAGAATGAACGGTCGACTATTTTTCTCCGGCACGGACGAACTCGGCGCACCGGACCGCAAACGATCTGGCTTCGTCGACCGTTCGAATCCCCTGAGCCTGATGGATCGTGAAGAATCCCGAGTAGTCGATCTGTCTCAGGCCGTCGAACATCGATTCCATGTCGACGCCCCCGCTCTCCCAGACGACGAGGTGGTCGAACCGGACGTCTCCCCGGCAGAATGTCGGCAGGCAGTCAGCGCCGTTTGAGTCGAGACGGTGATTCTGAACGTAGGCATTCATGATGTGCGGCTTCAGTCGCATGAGTGTTTCCGCACCGTAATCTTCTCCGCAGAGCATCAGGTTGGCCGGTTCATAAATGATGCCAAAGTTCGGGCGATCGATCTCGGCCAGCACTCCGAGGATTCCGTCAACCTGCTCGAACAGTGAGGTCGTGTGGCACTGGTGAGCCAGCCGGATGTTCCGCTCGGCCGCCAGGTCTGCGGCCTGTTGTGCGAAGGGAATGTCCGCTGGAGTTTTCATGCAGATACGAATGAGATCGCAGCCAAGAATTCCGGCGACGTCGAGGCTCGGGCCGATGTTGCACAGACTGTCGGGACCGTTCTCATTGTTGAGTGGAACATCCGAGTCGGCGGTGACCATCGACACGGTCAGACCGAGCTGGTCGACGATGCCTCTCATTTTCTGGAGTTCTGTTTCCGAAGTCAGCACGCCGCCGGCGCTGGCCCTCATGCAGATCGCTTCGTAGCCGGAGTCTGCGGCGAGAGCGGCCAGGTCCTCAAAGGGCAGGTTCAGTTTTGTCTTGCACGGGGCCTCGACGATTCGAACCGAAAGAGACAGTCGCATGGTCATGGGTCATCTCGCGAGGGCCGGCGGAGTGGCGCGGGTTGGCGGCGATTGATTAAAGTGCGAACCAGAATTACGCCCCGGACACGGCTTTCTGAAAGAAGGATTGAGCGATGGCGCATCTTCGTCACCTGGCACTCCGCTGCAAGGACATGGAGCATTCCCGCGAGTTTTACACCACCGTCATCGGACTGAAATTTCACGACTACCGCCCGAGCCGCCAGGGGCTCGACCTGACGGACGGCGTCAACAACATCACTTTGCTGCAGCACCCGGCCGACGCCGTGCGACCGAAGCAGGAGGAAGGCAACGAGTACATCCACTTTGGTATGATCGTTCCGGATCTGGCCGAGTGCTGGCAGCGGTGCCGCGACTGGGGAGCCGAGCTGAGCAAAGGCGACGTCAAAGACCGAACCGAAATTCACGATGAAAACGAAGTGCCCGAGCGGTCGTTCAAAGTCCTCGACCCCGACGGCAACGTGGTCGACATTTCAGATAATCGGGAAGAATGGAACGCGGTCACTCTTCCTGACGAGCTGTAGCTGCCTGCCGAAAATGTAGCGGCGCGGCGCAAGCCGTCCGGTCAGCCGCGCATCATTGCGTCTGCGCTGGATCGGGTGCGCGTTCGATCGGGCGGCGCGCCGCTACCTCAATCCTTGATCTCGCCGCCGACGTGCTTCGGAACCAGGCAGATGCCGATCGCTCCGAGTAGGTAGATCAGGCTCGTGACGCGACCGATCCGGCTGTAATCGTTGTCAAAAGCCGTGATCAGCAGTGCCGTCACAAACACGGTGATGGCCGTGATGATGCGACCGAAGTTGAAGCACACGCCGGCCCCCGTCGAACGGATCCGCGTTTCAAAAAGTTCGGGCAGGAACAGCGGCAGCCAGCCGAAGTAGAAGCCACTGAACAGCCCAAGAATGGCGAACCACACGAGAAACGATGGCTGCTCGGGCGAGAGCATCCAGAACAGGTACTGTGCGCTTCCCAGTGCAACGACGCTTGCGATGAAATAGGAGAGTCGACGTCCAACGACGCTCGCCACCCAGCCGCCCAGCAGGCTGCCGATAATTCCGGTCAGCGATCGGGCCATTCCCGCATCAGCCTTCAGTCCGGGCTCGCCGATCTCGCGGCCAACCTGATCGGCCCAGTTCATTGCCCAGTTGGCGCTTCCCCATCCGCCGAGAAGCGGAACGGTCGCCAGAAGAATCCCACCTAGAGTCACACCAAGCAGCGGCGGTTTGAAGACATCCCACGTCGAAACTTCCGCGCGGGAATTCGCGGTTTGATCTGTGTGCGGCGTCGCAGGGCTCAATCCCTTTCGGCGAGCGAGCCATTTGGGAGATTCGGGCACACAAAGGAAAACGAAAACCGCGAGAACGATTGGCCCACCTCCCATCAGCATGACCCATCGCCAGCTCTCGACGGTGATGTGGAAATTTCGAGCCACAAGACTGGTCAGAAAGATGCCCACGTTGGCCGAGGTGCCGATCACTCCCGCCAGCATCGGACGCGACACACCGGCCCACGCTTCGGACATCAAGGCAACCCCGTTGGGCCACATCCCGCCGACACCCATGCAGACGACGAAGCGGGCAATCCAGAGCTCTTCCGGCGACCGCACAAAGTAGGCTACAAGCGACACGGCCGAGTAGACCAGGATGCTGCCGCCCATTCCAATGACGCGTCCGTACTGATCGCCGATCCGTCCAAAGATGAGTCCGCCCAGCGCAGCACCGAACAGAAAAGCGCACGTGTAGAATCCGAACCATTTGCTGCCAGCCGCGTCAAGGCGGCTTCTTCGGTAGTGCTCGATCAAATCCTCACGCGACAGGTCACTCGATTCGCCTTCCGGTCGCGAATAGCCAGCAGCACTGGCTTCCTCAGGGTTCAACCGCCCATCGCCATCCGTATCGGAGATGTCGAGGAACTTCGCGGCGGAAGTCCGGTCGCCCTCAGTCACGACTCCGTAACCGGTCCGGACAAGCAGGTCTTCCGCGGCCGACCCCATCGCCAGCGACGTGATGGCCATGTGCATCCCGCCGAAAAACCAGCCCAGAAACGCCGCCACGATGATGACGTACTTGCCAGTCGTCGACAGCGTGAAGGGGGACTCAACCACACTGCTTCCGGAGTCGGACATGAGGACCTCTGCGTTCGGCGATGCTGATCAGGTCGGCTGAGCGTTTTCGAAGCGACGATAAAAGAGAGCGTAGCACGCGTCGCCGGAAGTCCTCAACGCAGGCGTCAGTGGTGGCAGCACTTGTGGCAGTGGCAATCGTCGCCGTGCAGCAGGTGCTCGTAGTCATCTTTGTCGTCACCGTCGACTGCCATGCCGAACAGGCCAATCGCAGCAGCGCAGCCGGTCGTTGAAACGGCAAGAGCCATCAGCAGAATCAGTCTGCGAATCTTCATCCGTGAGTCTCCGGTGCGAGCTTGTCCCCTCAAGCGGAAAGATATTTCGAATTCTCAGATTGACTCAACATCAGATTCGTTCTGCCTCCGCGGTTTTGAAAAAGTCGAAATCACTTAGGAACGTGTTGGAAATAAGTTCCCAATTCCTGACCCGGCCGACGTGTGACACCAGGGTTGACGAAGAAGATGGCGCGCAAAGACGCGAAGCCGCAAAGTCGGTCCTTTGCGGCTTCGCGTCTTTGCGCGACATCTCAATCTGAAGCGACCGCCGTCGTCGCCTTGCGGGCGACTATCGGGAAGTTATTTCCGGCACGTTCCTTAGCGGAGCGGCGCAAGCCACCCGGTCCTGCATGGAAAAACGCACCCGGACCGGACGGCTTGCGCCGCGCCGCTACTTTCTGAACAGGATGCTAAAGATCGAGCAGTTCCTGCAGTTCGCACCAGCGTTCTTCGGCTTCGGTGAGTTGCGACGTTCTCTCTTCAACTTCCGTGTGAAGCCGCATGGCCTCACCGGGATTCGTCTCTTTGAGAAGCTGCTGACTGAACTCGCGTTTCTCGTCATCAAGCCTTGCGATCAGTTTTTCGACTTTCGAAAGTTCTTTTCGAAGTTTCCGCTCGTCGTTCGGCCTCGCCTTGACTGCGAGCGGTCGGAGAGCGGCATCCGGCGTCTTCGACATTTTCGCGGATCGCTCGCGAGCGCCCGCGTCGACTTCCTTGTTGACCGCGTAGAGATACGTGTCGTAGTCGCCGTTGTAATTGACGACCCGGCCATCGCGGACTTCGATGATGCAGCTGGCGATGCGTTTCATGAAGTGCCGGTCGTGGCTCGTGAAGATGACCGTGCCCTTGTAGGCGAGCAGCGCTTCGGCGAGCGCCTCGACCGTCTCCACGTCCAGGTGGTTGCCTGGTTCGTCAAGCACCAGGATGTTGTGTTTTCCCAGCAGGATTCCCGCCAGGCAGAGGCGAGCCCGCTCGCCGCCGGAAAGAACTTTGATCTGCTTCTTGACAGCCGCATCTCGAAACAGCAGCGAGCCGGCCATCGCCAGAATCGACTGAGTCGTTGTCCCGGGGATCGCCTGGTATTCGAGGTATTCCAGGACGGTCCATTGATCCGGCAGGCTCGTGTAAACGTGCTGGGCGTAAGTGCCCGTGTCGCATCCGTGCCCCCAGCGAAGGCTGCCGGACTTCGGTTTGAGCGATCCGACGATGGTTCGTAGAAACGTCGTTTTTCCCTGGCCATTGTCACCGACGATGGCCGCACGCGATCCGTGTTCGATCTCGACGTCGATTCCCACAGCGACCTGGTGATCGGAATACCCAATCGTCAGGTTCTGGCAGCGGAGGGCCGGTCCCTGTCGCGGCTCGACGATCGGAGCACGCACGTTGACGGTTGGCAGGTCCGTGGCAATTTCAGTCGTCTGCAGCCGCTCCAGTTGCTTGGCTTTGTTGCGTGCCTGCGAGGCCGTGTTCGCGTTAGCTCGGTTCTTATCGATGAACCTCTGCAGCTGCCGCTGCTTCGCCATGATCGTCTGGTTCGACTTTTCATCCCGAATCCGTTGCTCCTCGACATTCTGAAGGTGAGCTTCGATCGGGCCGGGATACATCACCAGCTTGCCGGCCGTCAGGTCGAGCGTGTGAGTACACGTCGCTGTCAAAAACGCCCGGTCGTGAGACACGATGAGGCAGGCTTCGTCGTGATTTTTCAGAAACTGTTCCAGCAGAAGCTGCGTTCGCAGGTCGAGAAAGTTCGTCGGTTCGTCGAGCAGCAGCAGGTTCGGCTCGTGCAGCAACAGCGCGGCGAGTTTGACTCGCGTCTGCCAGCCGCCCGAGAGCTCCTTGACCGGCCCGTCAAGATACGCGCCTTTGATCTCAAACTGGCCGGCCACTTCGCCACACTTCCAGTCTGGCTGTTCGCTGTCGCGCATCAGAAAATCGAGGGCCGATTCGCCCGCGTGAAACGGGTCATGCTGGCGGAGATAGCCGAGCCTCAGAGTCGGGTGCCGAATGACTTCACCCCGATCGAGCTCTTCTTCGCCGAGCAGGACTCGCAGCAGAGTCGACTTTCCGGCCCCGTTCCGGCCGATGAATCCCACTTTGACATTGTCAATCAGCGTGCACTCGGCACCGTCGAGCAACGTCTGCTCGCCGTAACTTTTATGAGCGTCTTGAATCTGCAACAGCACAGTCATCGGAAGCCAGGTCTCTTCAATCAGGTACTTAAACGAGTTTCGGGCGGGATCGTAGGGAGTCGAAGAGAGCGGGTGAAGCGGACGCAGAATGTTGAATCGGCGTTGACGAGCGGCTGTCAGTTCACCCGAACCAGCCCGATTACTCGATTTTCGCCGACACTTCGGCGCCAAGTACCTCGCGGGTCAGGTCAGCGATCATCGCCTGCGATTCCTCATCGAGCTCCGTGCTGAGCAGTGCCGGAACGTCGTCACAAACTCGAGCCAGCAGCAGTAAAGCCACCTGCATCATCGGCTCGGCACAGCGGATATTGCCCTGACGAAGCAGTTCGAGGGCGGGCCGAAGCAGCTCGTCCGGCAGTGAATCAAATTCGAGCAGGCTCGAAGCCGCCTGGATACAGACTCCGGGATCCCGGTCGGCCAGCATCCCTGTCAAAGTGTGAATTGAAGATTCGTCGTCAACGGATCCCGGTTTCAGAGTGGTCGCGACCGAAAGCCGCACCGTCGTTTCCGAATCGTCACAGAGGCCGATGACAGCTCTCAGTGCGTCTTCGCTCTGAGTCGTGCAGGCCGAAATCGTCAACACCGCCTGAGCCCGCTGATCGCGGTCTCGCATTTTCAGCTGCGGGATGAGTTCGTCGCAAAGCTGTCGGCAGTCGTCCGGATGCGGCATAAGATTGAGAAGCGCGTTCATCTGCAGGGACGGTGACGAATCGTCGAGTGCCCGCCGAAGTTCAGCGAGCGATTCCGGCTGAGTACGATGCCCGAACGAGTCGGCATCAAAAACACAATCGCCGGACTTTGCGAGAAACTTGAATCCGGATTTCATGGTCTCTCTCGCGTCGAGCCGCAGATGCCTCGTCCAGTCGGCCATTCCCTCGCCTCGCACCCACGCGGCAAGGGCGAGTGCGTAGCCGTAAACTTCTGAGGAGAGACTGTCCGCCCGCGTCGGTGCTCCGGACACGCCGTTCAGATCGCGGACGGTCGAGTTGGCCACGAAAATGCCGAGCCCGAAAAAGACGGGAACGAGGTCGATGATCCGCATCTGATCCCGCGCGGCAAACAGATCGGGAAGCCGCGTCCGCAGCACGTCGTGAGCGACACCTCTTGCGATCATCGCCAGGAGCTGGTCGGCATCGAGATTGAGGTCGGCAGAAACGATCAGCTGCGCCGCCTCGCCATCGACCGCCGGAATCCCGTAAAGACTCATTGCGGCTCCGCTCGCTCCCTGGGATGCCGCAAGCTCGGCCATTTCATCACTCGACATCACGTTGAGACGCAGCGAACTCGACGACACATCCATCCAGCGGCAAACCTGCTCGAAAATCAGCGTGGTTGCATCATCAGAATTGACAGCGGCCTGCAACAGTTCCGAGCCGGGTTCGACGACCTCGACCTGCCGGATGTGGGAAGCCCCCAGCTCCTCGCCGATGTCGCGGAACCGGCGTTCGGTCCAGACTTTCAGTCCGAGATTGAGTGGACATCGAGGAGCGAACAGGCCGAACATGGTTTCTCCGCTGGAATGTGCGTCTCGGCACTTCGTGAGAGGGCCGCGTAACTGTCACCGCAAGGCGGGAGAGTAGCGGTCTCTCATTGAGAATGCAGTCCTGTCCGCGGCCTGGGATTGCCTCATCGGATTTCGTAAACTCGTCGCCGAATCGCCGCTCAAAACGTCGCTGCACTCTCACAGGAGAAAATCATGAATCATCAGAATCGTCGTCAGTTTCTCAAAACGTCAACAGCGGCGGCGGCGGCCGCGGCGATGCCTTACTGGTTCACGTCGGCACAGCCGGAAGCGTTCGGCTATGCCGCCTCGACCGAGCGACCTGTCCTGGGCTGCATCGGTACTGGAAGCCGCTGGGGGCAGGTGGTCCCGGGAGCCCTCAATTTCGCTGACTGTGCGGCCGTTTGCGATGTCGACGCCAACCACGCCGGACAAGGCAAAGAGAAAGTGGAAGGCAGGCAGAAGAAAAAAGGCGACGACCGCGCGATCGACGTTTACGAAGATTACCGCAGGATTCTCGAACGGGGCGACATCGACATCGTCACGATCGTGACGCCGGACCACTGGCACTCGAAGATCGCCATCGAGGCGATGAAAGCCGGCAAAGACATCTACTGCGAAAAGCCACTCACGCTGACGATCGATGAAGGCAAGCAGATCATCAAAACTCTGGAAGCGACGAAGCGGGTCTTCCAGGTGGGGACTCAGCAGCGAACGGATTTCGGACAGCACTTCCTCAGAGCCATCGCACTGGTTCGTGACGGTCGAGTTGGCGACGTCAGCAAAATGACCTGCAACATTGGCGGTTCCTCGGACAGCGGAGCGATTCCCAAAGCCGACGTGCCGGCCGGGCTCAACTGGGACATGTGGCTCGGCCAGACTCCGGTCGTCGACTTCCGAATGAAACCGGGTGGACGCTGGGGCAACAGTCGCTGCCACTACGAATTCCGATGGTGGTACGAATACTCCGGCGGCAAGATGACCGACTGGGGCGCTCACCACGTCGACATCGCTCAGTGGATGATCGAACAGAACGGCCCGGACCAGGGCGTCGTAAAAGTCGAGCCGATCATGCATGAGCATCCGGTCCCGTACAAAAACGGCATGCCTCAACTGGACGACCGCTACAACGCCGCGACGAAGTTCGACGTAAAATGCACGTTCGCCAATGGCGTCGTCATGAACATCGTCAGCAGCTCATCAGACGGCAATGGCATCCTCGTTGAGGGAACCAAAGGCCGCTTCCACGTTGGCCGGGGCCGCGCCAAAGGCGCTCCGGTGGAGGCCCTCAAGGAGAATCCGCTGCCTGAAGACGCCATTGCAAAAGTCTACGGCGGCAAAGAGCCGACCAGTCACATGGGCAACTTCATGGACTGCGTCAAGTCGCGGGAAAAACCGATCAGCGACGTGTGGACTCACCACCGCGCAATGACAACCTGCCATCTGGCCAACATTGCCATCCGGCTCGACAAGACGCTTGAGTGGGATCCGAAGACCGAGTTGATCACGAACGATTCGGCGCTCAACGAGTGGCAGTCGCGCGAGCAGCGCAAAGGCTACGAGATCTGAGCGAAGCACGTTTTCTTAAAGTGGCACGCGGAGTATTGATTTAGCGGAGCGGCGCGAGCCGTCCGGTTTTGCATTGGGAAAAAGCGCTCAGACCGGACGGCTTCCGCCGCTCCGCTACTTTCTTCACCGGGCTGTCGGCGATCATCAATCATCCAAGCGGGATGCCTGCGCGGGACTCGACCAATGCGACTTTTCGAAGGAACAGAGTTCGATCGACCGCCCACGTGTGAGCGGTGCAGTCAGGTGGAAACCGACTGCCAGTGCCCGCCCGAAGCCGCTCGACGAATTCCCCCGGAAAAGCAGACGGCCAGACTCGCCATCGAAAAACGCCGCAAGGGGAAAGTCGTCACCGTCGTGCGAGGCCTGCCGGAAGTGGGAAACGACCTGCAGGAACTGCTCACTCGGTTGAAGTCGGGCTGCGGAGCCGGCGGTTCCATCCAGGCCGGCGAAATTGAAATCCAGGGCCGGCAACTCGAACGGGTTCGGGAACTGCTTGAGACGATCGGCTTCAAAGTGAAGGGTTGACCTTCGGCGAGCTACTTTCTGCGTGTCGGGAGGGCCGGCGCAAGCCATGGCGAAGCGTTTTCGACTCTGGCGAGAAACTCAGGGAATCGCAGCTCAGTCCCGCTCTCTAACACGGACCGGAGAGCTGACGTGGATCCCGTCTCCAGGCTGTCCCGCAGTTTTGCGATGCGCGTCCGCATTGCTGCCTGGAACTGACGCAGCGACGCCTCATCCAGATCACTCCGCAGAAGAGTCGTTTCCGACTCACTCCGTTCCCGGGACAGCCTGGCGAGTGTGTCACCCTGCGTGCGGTACAGAAACCCGTCGACGTAGGCCCGACGAAGCTGTCCATCCGGATTAAAGTGATAAACCGGATCCTGTCCGAAAAACACAGAGAGGCTTTGGTCGGAGCGGAGCCCGGTGACGACCGGTTCCAGCTCACCCGGTACCAGCCATTCGATTCGGTTTCGAAACGCGACCGCATCCCGGATCAAATCTTCTCGATCGGCTTCGTGGCGAGCCATAGTGCGTTTACTCAAGGAGTAAGTTGCGGGGTACGATTGAGTCGACGTCCCCATTCAAAAATCGTATCAATGCAAGGCGTTCTCTGGTATTTTTGAGAGGACTCTCACACACTTTAGTTCATCTCATTTCTATCTGGCAGCGGGTCGCCTGGCAGTTCCTGTCGGGGTGAGCGGGCTTTTCATGAGCTCACAGACGGCCTGCGGAGTGGTGTATGTCGACCGTGATCCTGGGGCCCGGACAAATGTCTTCCGGCGAGTTTCACCTCGCAGATCCCGATCGCGCCATCGAAATTGAACGTCGACAGAAGCGGATTAATGAGTTTCTCCGTGAGCAGAAACTCGACGCCGTACTGCTGACGAAGCCGTCCAACTTTTCGTGGTTCAGTGTCGGCGGCGAAGCGAGCCGCGGCAACTGGAGCGACGTGGTTGCCGCTCTCTTCCTGACCGAAGACGCACGCGTGATCGCAACCCGGAATACGAATTCCGGACAAGTGTTTGACCGGGAAGTGTCCGGGCTCGGCTTTCAGCTGAAGGAACGATTGTGGCAGGAGGGCCGGGAAGTTCTGTTGAGCGACCTCTGTCGTGGACGGGCCGTCGGATGTGATTTTCCGTTCGAGCGATGCGTCGACGTCTCCGTTCATCTTGGCGGCATGAGATTGCCCCTGTCCCGGCTCGAGATTCGAAACCTGCGCGAAACAGGAGCCCTCGTTGCCCACGCGGTTGAAGCGACGTCGCGAACTTTCGAGCAAGGCGAATCAGAAGCGGAAATCGCCGGGCAGATCGCGCACCGCATGTTGCGGCACGGCATCTGGCCCGAGCGGATTCAAGTACTCGCCGATGGCCAGGGCAAGCGGTATCGACACTGGTCATTCGGCGAAGAGAAGGTCGAAAAGTTCTGCACACTGGTTGCGGTCGGCCGCCGGAACGGGCTCCACGTGGGCACGTCGAGAACGATCAGTTTTGGAACACCTCCGAAAGAAGTCCGGGAGGCGCATCTGTCGTGTCTGCTGGTTCAGGCAACAAGCATGTTTTTCACGCAGCGCAACTGGGAAATCTTCGAGACCTGGAAACGGGCCGAGCGAATCTACGAGAAGTACGGCCACTCCGAAGAGTGGCACTTCGCCGACCAGGGCTGCGTGACTGGCTACGAACTGTGCGAAGCCCCAATCACTCCGGGTAGCCAGTTTCGTCTTGCCGCCGGCATGCCGGTCTACTGGCATCCGTCGATCGGAGCGGCCATGACGGCCGACACAATCCTGATCAAGTCAAAAGGCTTCGAAGTCCTGACACCAATGGAAAACTGGCCGCAGCTGGAAGTCGACGTGAAAGGCGTAAAAATCCCTCGCCCCGACGTGCTGATCCGTCCCGAGTAGACTGGTTCTCCCCCGAAACAGCTTTGTCGACATGGGGGCCTGCCTTGCGACAGTCACATCACCAGTTCCGCCGCGAACTGACCCGTATCTGATCTGACCCAGCGCCCCCAATTGGAGGCGAGATCGAAGAGGAATTGCCGGAAGTCCATGAAAAAAACCGACTTGAGTCGAAACTCAAATCGGGGAATTGGAGGACAAAAGTGGAGGATCGAGGACACCAGTAGAACTTTTTGCAGATGGCGTACAGCAGTGGGGCCATGCCGAAATCAGCCTTTTATCAGCGTTTTCCACCGTACTTGTGCAGGCGTAATGTCGGTCGCTGCTCCCTTCATTGAAATGAGCGGGACTCACTTGTCGCCGACTGGAGGTCGTCAATCTGATGGCTCAGGTCTTGCGAGGGAACGAGTCAGTTTTACAAATGACCGGCTCGTCGGGAGTTCTCGGCTCCTGTCGGAAAATGCAGGACTTGGGGCAGGGGGAATCGAATCCGCGTCATGCTTTACCGAATCAGGTTGCGCTGATTGGGGTTACGGAAACTGCACACCGCGTGTCACGAACCTGTCAGTATGGCCCCGACGCTACATGGCCTGAACTGACAATCAATTGACGATGATTAGGAATCGCTGCTGGGAAAATGGTGCGATCTTTCACATGATCAACGTCATGCGATCATGACTGTGGCCATTTCGAAAAGTGACGTACCTCGTCGATTCAGCCTCGACAGACGACCGCTCGAAGTATGACGGCTGCGGGGCGTCTTAGCGGGCTCCTGATACAGGCACTTCGCGAACTCGGCAAAGACCGCATTAAATAGTCAGAACTCAGCGACGCCCAATGACTGCATGGCTCCGGGAGCGGGACAGCGTCAATTCGGTGATTCTCTGTCACGCATCGCAAGGACTCGGAGGATCGCATCCAACACTTTGTCGAGCTGCATGCCGACGTCTTCTGCCAGGAACCGCAACACGAAGTATCCGTGTTCCTGAAGCAGGGCGTCCTTGCGGCGGTCGCGGCGATACGCGTCGGCATTGGCAAGGTGCTGACCGCCGTCGAGTTCAATGACCAGGCGACTTCCTGAATCGAGCAGGTCAACTTCCATGTTGCCCCAGCCATCAAACGGAACTGGTAATTCGACATTCAAATCGAATCGGCCGGCCGTTTCAGGAAGAGACTGCAGTCGGCGATAAAGGAATGCCTCGGTGGCGCTTCGCGCTCGTGCAGCTCCCTCGGCGCTGGAGTCGAACTTTCGAGCAACATGCACGAACAGTCTGGCCAGCGGCGCATCGACTCCGTCTCGGACGAGCCGCCGAACGGTGGCTGCATATCCCGGATTATTCATGAGTCCTGGTGATGTCGGCAGTCAGGTTGTCAGTCGGGATTGTTCGGAGGGGAGGCTGGAGAGCCCCCTTTCCCCCGGTGGGGCGGCGGTGGCTGGTGGGATGTCGGGGTTCGGGAGCAGCGACTCGCCGGGGCTCAGCCGGAACGGACCGACGCCAGGGACAGCACCGCCTCACTGACCTGTTCATAGTGCGGCAGGTGCGGCCAGGTGCCTGAGATGCGGACCAGAATGCGACGCGCGCTGACCTGCACTTCAGCGGCGACTTTGATCAGCCGCGTCTGCCACGTACAGGCGTGGCCTTCGCCCAGAGGATCTTTCCGGCGGCGACGGCTGAACCAGCGGTGGCGGGCCGGTTCCGGCAATGCCTGCGGTTCGCTGATCGCCGGGTCGTACACGTTCGACTCCGACGTGCCGGACACGCTCCACGCCGGAGGGTCGGCGACGACGCCACGCAACTGCACGAGCAGGTTGTGAGCTGCGCAGTGCAGTGCCAGGCGAAACAGGTTCGCCATGTAGCGATGATCGCTCAGGCGGTCGGCTTTCAGTTCCCGCTTGAGTTCCTTGTTGCGAGCGGCGCAGCCGCATTCATTCCGCCGGTGGCGGTCGCTTTCGCCA